>JAIYEK010000272.1 GCA_027487015.1 Erythrobacteraceae bacterium
AAGAAGCTGTTCGACCACGACTACGCCTATTTCTTCCAGCTCCCCGACGGGCGGATCTTCTTCGCGATCCCCTACGAGAGCGACTTCACTCTGATCGGCACCACCGATGTCGACCACAAGGCTGGGCTCGACGAGGTCAAGGCGAGCCCCGAAGAGATCGCCTATCTGTGCGAGGGCGCCTCCGAATATTTCCGCAAGCCCGTGCGCCCCGCCGACGTCGTCTGGACCTATTCCGGCGTCCGCCCGCTGGTTGATGACGGCTCCGGCAAGCCCGAGGCGGCGACGCGCGGCTATCGCTTCGAGATCGACGGCGGCACAGATGGAACCGCGCCGCTGCTCTCGGTGTTCGGCGGCAAGATCACCACCTACCGGCACCTTGCCGCCGAGGCGGTGGAGCAGCTCGTCCCCTTCCTCCCGGTGCTCGAAAGCGCGGACTGGACCGGCGGCGCCTACCTTCCCGGCGGCGATTTCGGGCGCGACGAGGCAGGCGCCAAGATGGCCGAACTGCGCGCCCGCTATCCCTTCCTGTCACCGCGCGAGGCCGAGCGGCTGATCCGCCTCTACGGCACGGCTGCCTTCGATTTCCTCCGCAAAGCCGTCACCCGCGCCGAGCTTGGCGCAGATTTCGGCCACGGCCTCACCGCTGCCGAGGTCGATCACCTTGTCGCGCGCGAATGGGCCGCCACGGCAGACGACATCCTGTGGCGCCGCACCAAGCTCGGCCTGCATTTCACCCCCGAACAGACCGCCGCGCTGGCCGCCTATCTCGCTGAAAGGACCTCTCCCCAATGACCCGAATCGTAGCCCTCGGCGGCACGGTCAATCCCGGCTCCTCGACCGAGCAGGCGCTGCGCCTTGCCGGGACCATCGCTGCCGGCAAAGGGGCCGAGGTGACGGTGTTCGGCGGCGAATACTGTGCGGCCCTCCCCCACTATCGCGGCCCCGGCTACACCACTGCAATGGGCGCGGAGATGGTCGAGGCGGTGCGCGCGGCGGACGGGCTTCTGATCGCCGCCCCCGGCTATCACGGTACCATATCCGGCGTGGTCAAGAACGCGCTCGATTATCTCGAAGACCTCGCCCGCGATGAACGCCCCTACCTTGATGGCCGCGCGGTCGGCCTGATCGCCACGGCGTTCGGCGATCAGGCCTCGATGAGCACGCTGCTCACCATGCGCGCGATCACCCATGCCCTGCGTGGCTGGCCAACCCCGATGGGCGCGACGATCCGGACCTATCAGGGCATGTTCTCGCCCGATGGCGAGTGCTTGGACGAGCGCGCGCGCGGGCAGATCGAGCTGGTCGGCAAGCAGGTGGTGCTCGGCGCGAAGAGCTTTGCGGCTGGAAGGGACCTTGCGTGATGAGCGCGGGCGGGCTTGACGCGGCGCTGGCAGCGATTGCCGCAGGGCGGATCGCCGTCATCGCGGGCGACCGGCTGCGCGGCGGGGACATCGACTTGATGATCGCAGCGCGCCACGTAACCCCCGAGGCGATCAACTTCATGGCGACCCATGGCCGCGGGCTGATCTGCCTGTCGGTGACGCCCAGCCACGCCGAGCGGCTCGGGCTCAGCCTCGTCAACCCCGGCACCGCGCGCCAGACCGGAAGGCCGTTTGCGCGCTCGATCGAGGCGGCCGAGGGCGTCTCCACCGGCATCTCCGCCGCCGACCGCGCGCATACGGTGCGTGTGGCGATTGCCGAGGGGGCGACCAATGCGCATATCCACTCCCCCGGCCACGTTTTCCCGCTGATCGCACGCGCCGGCGGCGTGCTCGAACGCGCCTCGGCCTGCGAGGCTTCGATCGACCTTGCGCGGCTCGCCGGAGCGGGCGATGCGGCAGTGATCTGCTCGATCATGCGCGACGATGGCGAGATGGCGCGGCTCGAGGACATCGGCGATCTGGTCGCCGCACATGGCCTTGCGGTGGCCGACATCGCTGCCTTGATCGAGCGGCTGGAGAGGGCGGAGGCATGAGCGATCCACGGCTTTCACGGCGCGCGCTGATCGCAGGCGCTGCCACGACGGCCCTCGCCGCGCCCGCGTTGGCGAGCATTGGGGCGAAGCTCGGCGGAATGATCGACCTCGGCCTGCCCGGCGGGCCGAGCCTGCGCCCCACCACCCCCGCCTTCCCCGGCAAGGGCGAAATGATCGTCCAGCGCATCCGCCCGCCCTTGCTCGAAACCCCGATGGACGCCTTCGCCAAGGGCACCATCACCCCCAACGACCGGATGTTCGTGCGCTGGAACTGGCCTTTCCCGACCGAGGTCAAGGCCGCCGAGCACCGCGTGGCGGTGGGCGGCGCGGTGAAGGCGCCCGTGTCGCTGACGCTCGATGATGTCGCGGCGGCTGGCGAGCATATTTCGGTGGTCGCCATCAACCAGTGCGCGGGCAACGGGCGGGGCCTGTCCGAGCCGCGCGTCACCGGCACCCAGTGGGGCAACGGCGCGATGGGCTGCGCGAAATGGACCGGGGTGCGGCTCAAGGACGTCCTCGCCAAGGCCGGTGTCGCCGAGGGCGCGAAGCGCGTCCGCTTTGCCGGGCTCGACGTGCCGCTGACCGATGGCGCGCCGCAATTCATCAAGTCGGTCCCGCTCGACATCGCCATGCGCGACGACGTGCTGGTCGCCTGGGCGATGAACGACGAGCCCCTGCCGATCCTCCACGGCTTCCCCCTGCGGATCGTGGTGCCCGGGTGGTTCTCGACCTATTGGGTCAAGATGCTCTCGACCATCGAGGTGCTGACCGGCGAGGACGAAAGCCACTACGTCGCCGAGACCTATCGTTGGCCGTCCGTGCCGGTGACGCCGGAGAGCAAGGACTTCCCCACCGTCCCCATCACCGCCATGCCCCCGCGCGCCTTCATCACCAGCCATGCCGATGGCGCGACGGTCGCGCTGGGCAAGCCGCTGGTGCTCGAAGGCATCGCGTTCGGCGGCGATGCGGCGCTCGAACGGGTGGATCTGGTCGGAAAGGGCTGGGAAATCCCCTGCGAGCTCGGCCCTGATGAGCACGGCCCCTATGCCTTCCGCCGCTGGTCGGTGAACCTGCCGCAGGTGGCAGGCGATTTCGAAGAGGTGGGCGTGCGCGCCAAGAACGTGAACGGCGCAGTGCAGCCCGAGACGCTGGTCTGGAACCCCTCGGGCTATGCCCGCAACGTGATCGAACGCATCACCCTGAGGGCGCAATGAGAGCGGCCGCCACCCTGATCCTCGCGCTGGCCCTCGCAGGCTGCGACAGCGCGCCCAAGGTCGTCTTCGCGGACGCCAGCCTTACTCTGCCCGACGAGCCGGTCGAACTTCCGGAAGGCCCGGGGCGCGATGCGGTGCTGGAAAATTGCACCGCGTGCCACTCGCCCTCGACCATGCTTCAGCAGCCCAAGGTCTCGAAGGAGAAGTGGGAGTCGATCGTCGGCAAGATGAAGAAGCTCTACAAGGCGCCGGTCGATGACGCGGCGGCCGCACAGGTCGTCGATTACATGATGCACGTCCAGAGCCAGCCCGAGGCTTCGCGCTAGAGGTTGGGTGCCGGCCGGACGAGCTGGGGGGCAACGTCGGCCGGCACCCGCACGCATCACCAGCCGAGGCGGATCGATGCGCGCAAGCTGTAGCCGATATTGCCGAACTGCTCTTCCAGCCCGACTTCGCCGGCGATCTTGTAGCTGCCGTCCCCGCCCAGCATCCGCGCGCGGGCGAACCAGCCTGAATCACGGCCTTCCGAGGTGAGGGTGAACTGCGCGCCGGTGTTGTAGCGCGCGCGGGTTGCGCCGAGGTCGCTGGTCAGCAATTCGCGCCAGCCGCCTTCGGCTTCGATCCGCAGCCAGCCGCGGTCACGCGCCTGCATGCCCCACATGTCAGCCCCCACGGCAACCGCGCCATTGACGCCCACTTCCTTGCTCGCCCGGTCCTCGACCGTGAGGTTGAGCGCGTTACCGCCGCCCGTTTCGGTGTAGCCATCTTCCTTGAGGCGCAGGTAATCCACCACCACCGAGGGACGGAAGAAGAAGAACTGCCCGCCGCCCTCGATCGATGCGCCCGCGGTGGCGGTGACGAAGTCGCCCTTCCAGTCGCGGGTGATGGTGTAGTTGGCGGCATTGGTGCCGCTGCCCACGAAGACCCGGCTGCCCGAGAAGTCCGCTTTGCCCGCGCCCGCGCGCGCAAAGGCGATCACGGGGCCGAACTTGCCGCGCCAATGCGCGCCTGCCTCGTAGCTGTCCGAGAGGACCGAATTGTCGAAGGGGCCGTTCTTGTGCTTGTTCCACAGCCAGCTGCCGGTGACCCCGAAGGCACCCAGCTTGGTCAGGTATTCCACCCCGCCGCGGAAGCCGAGGCCGGAGAGGTCGAAGGCAGCCGATTGCCCGCGGTCCTTCTCGACGTTCCAGTTGGCGAAATCGGCGATGATCCGGAACTTGCCTTCCTCGTCGAACGGCGAGTTGGGGTCCATGAAGTGCCGGTCGAAGGCGCGGAGGCCCTGCGAAAGCCCCTCGAAGGTGCCGCCCGCATGGTCGGGGAGGGTCTGGGCGACATAGGCCTGGAACACATCGGCGGTGTTGATGCCGAGGAACAGGTCGGCGACCTTGGTATCCTTGCTGAGTGCGGCGAACAGCGGGTCGAAGGCGGCGGCTTCCGAGGCATTGAGACCAAGCTCGCTCGTCGCCTTGCGGCTAATCGCGACGTTGACGTTATTGCCGCTCACCGCGAGCGCCGCCTTGTAGAGGAACGGCACAAGCGCGGCATCGGCCGCAAGGTTGCTCGCGCCGGTCAGGCTGCCCGCCGAGATGACGGTGTAGGTGCCGACGGCCGAATTGATGTCGGCCAAGCGGATGCGGATCTTGGAGCCGGTACCGAAGCTCGCCCCTCCGCTCACGGTGATCGCGGTGCTGGTGCCGGCCGCGCCGCCCAGCGTCGCGCCGATCACGCCGTTCGCGCCGACATCGAGGCTGGCGATGCTCGTCGGCCCGCTCACGACCAGCGTCCCGGCGCCCAGCGTGACGGCAACGTTCTGCGAATTCAGCAGCTTGCCTGAGAAGGCCGAGGTGCCCGCAAGGCTGAAGGTGCCCGCGCCGCCGCCGAAATCGGCATTGCCGACCATGACCGCATCGCCGCTCATCAGCAGGCGGTTGGTGCCCGCGCCGAAGCTGACATTCCCGGCAAAGCCCCCATCGGCAAGCTCGAGCAGGTCCGAGCCGCTGCCGAAGCGGATGTCCCCGGTGATGGTCGGCGCGGTGATGCCTGCGGCGACCGCGGTCTGGCGCACGATGCTGTCACCGGTGCGCGCCGAGAGGTCGATCGCGACATTGCGGGTCGAGGTGCTGTCGGCCCCGCTCGCGGAGATCGTGCCGCTGTTCTCGATCAGGCCGAGCGTGCCCGAACGGTCGAGAATGGCAAAGGCGCTGCCGTCCTTGATGGTGGTGGCAGCGATGCTGCGCGAATTGCGCAAGATCGGCAGGCTCGCGCCGGTGTCGATCAGCACGCCGGCCGCCTGTCCGGTGCCGGTGGTGCCGCTGACGTTGGCCACGATAGTGCCGGCATTGCGCAGCTCGGGGGTCGTAGCGCCCGCCGCAAGGTGGATGGCCGTCGCATCGCCGCCGCGCGATGCGCCGCCGATCTGGCCGTTGATCTGAATGCCGTTGGCGATCGCGACCGCCCCGCCGCGTCCGCCGATCTTCATGCCGGTGCCGCTGATGCCCTGATAGACCCCGTCGCCGAGGATCGTACCCGCCATCACGATGCCGAACTGGTTGGAGGTCCCCTGCGTCGCGCCGATGGTGATGGCCGAGGTGCCGCCGATCTGCACCGCGGGCGCCGCGCCATAGGCGAGGATGCGGGCATTGCCTTCCTTGGCGTCCTCGATCCCGTCCTTGTCCTCGTCATTGTCGGAGGCGACGGTGTCGGTCGGCGCGAT
>JAIYEK010000224.1 GCA_027487015.1 Erythrobacteraceae bacterium
AGCTTGCGGTCCAATGCCTTGTCATACTCGGCATCAGCCCCTGCGCCGCCTGCGCCCGCCTGACCGAACAGACGCCACAAGCGCTGGACGAAGCGCGCGCAGCCCTCGATCCCGGCGTCTGACCACGGCAGATCGCGCTCGGGCGGCGAATCGGAGAGCATGAACCACCGCACTGCATCCGCGCCGTGACGGGCGATGATCGCATCGGGGTCGACGACGTTCTTCTTCGACTTCGACATCTTGATGACGCGGCCGATATGGACCGCTTGCCCATCGGCTTTCAACGTCGCGCCATCGCTCGTCCTGTTCACCTCGTCCGGCGAATACATTTGGTCAAGGAAAGTGGATTCCTTTACCTCGGACTCGCCCACAACACGGTATTCTCGCCGCACCGACCTAAAGTAGGTCTCGTGCGTCACCATGCCTTGGGTGAACAGCGCCGCGAAGGGCTCCTTCACCTCGGTCTGGCCGATCTGCGCCAGCGCGCGGGTCCAGAAGCGGGCGTAGAGGAGGTGCAGGATCGCGTGCTCGATGCCGCCGATATAGTGCTGCACCGGCATCCACTTGGCGACCTCCTCGGGGTCGAACGGACGATCGGCAGGCTGGCTGGCGAAGCGCAGGAAGTACCATGAGGAATCGACAAAGGTGTCGAGCGTATCGGTCTCGCGCCGCGCCGCTGCGCCGCATTGGGGGCAGTCGACGTGCTTCCACGTCGGGTGGCGCTCCAAGGGGTTGCCGGGGATGTCGAAGCTGACGTCCTCGGGCAGGGTGACGGGCAGCTGGTCCTTGGGGACCGGCACCACGCCGCAGGCATCGCAGTGGATGAAGGGAATCGGCGTCCCCCAATAACGCTGGCGCGAGACGCCCCAGTCGCGCAGGCGCCACACGGTGCGCCCCTCGCCCCAGCCTTCGCTTTCGGCGCGCGAAATCACCGCGGCCTTCCCCTGTTCGACTGTCATGCCGTCGAGGAAATCGGAGCCGATGATCTTTCCCGTATCGCCGACGTAGGGCTCAAAATCAGGCGAATCCGGGCCGGGGAAAGCACCTATCTTCACCACTTCAGTAATCGGCAGCCCGTATTTCTTTGCAAACTCGAAATCGCGCTGGTCGTGGCCGGGCACGCCCATAACGGCGCCGGTCCCGTATTCCATCAGCACAAAGTTGGCGATGAAGACCGGCAGTGCCTCGCCCGTGAAGGGATGCTTCGCCGTGATCGCGGTGCGATAGCCCAGCTTCTCTGCCGTCTCGACTTCCGCTGCCTTGGTCCCGCCGCGCTTGCATGCTTCGATGAAGGCGGCGACTTCGGGGTCACCCGCCAGCCCTTGCGCGATCGGGTGATCGGCAGCGATGGCGCAGAAGCTCGCGCCGAAGATCGTGTCGGGACGGGTTGAATAGACCGGCAGCTTGCCGCCGTCGCTGAGGTCAAAGCTGAACTCCAGCCCCTGCGACTTGCCGATCCAGTTCTCCTGCATCAGGCGCACCTTCTCGGGCCAGTCCTCCAGTGCATCCAGACCGCTCAGCAGATCATCGGCAAAGTCGGTGATCTTGAGGAACCACTGGTTCAATTTGCGCTTCTCGACTTCCGCGCCCGAGCGCCAGCCCTTGCCGTCGATCACCTGCTCGTTGGCGAGCACGGTCATGTCGACCGGGTCCCAGTTGACGGTCGATTCCTTGCGGTAGACGAGACCCGCCGCGAACAGATCGAGGAACAGCGCCTGTTCGTGGCCGTAATATTCGGGATCGCAGGTGGCGAATTCGCGGGTCCAGTCGAGCGCGAAACCGATGCGCTGCAACTGCGCCTTCATCTGCGCGATGTTCTGGCGGGTCCAGCCGCCGGGGTGCACGCCCTTTTCCATCGCGGCGTTTTCGGCCGGCATCCCGAAGGCGTCCCAGCCCATCGGGTGGAGCACCTCGAACCCGCGCATCTTCTGGTAGCGCGCCAGCACGTCGCCCATCGTGTAGTTGCGCACATGACCCATGTGGATGCGCCCGGAAGGATAGGGGAACATCTCGAGGATGTAGCTCTTGGGCTTGGGGCTGTCCGAATCCGCGGTGAAGGTGCCGGCGTCCGTCCAGGCACGCTGCCAGCGTTCATCGGCGACGGCAGGGTCGAAACGGGTCTCAGTCATGAAAGGCTTTCAGTGGGAAGCGGAAACTCAGGAAGCGAGCGCCTGACGGCGCAGATCGCGGGCCTTGGTGAGGATGATGTCCTCGAGCTTCTGGACGGTCGCCGCCTGCACCGGGGCTTCGACCCAGTCGCCATTGGTGTTGACCTGCCGGCTCGCCGCGACTCGCAGCGCATCGGCGCGCAGGTCCTGGTCGAGGATCGTGACGGTCAGCTTCACCCGTTCGCCCGGGTTGGCCGGATTGGCGTACCAATCGGTCACGATCACCCCGCCGTTGCTGTCGGTCTGGAGCAGCGGCGCGAAGCTCACCGTCTCGAGCGCGGCGCGCCACAGATAGGCGTTGACGCCGATCGTGTTGAGCTGGGCTGCGGCAAGTTCGGTGCGCGGACGTTCACGCCCGCCGCAGGCCGCAAGGCCGACCAGCGCGGTGCCGAGCAGAGCATAGCCGAGCGTGCGGCCGAAAAGGGCGGTAGGGGCGCGTGTCACTGCCGGATCATCCTCAATCTAAAGTCTCGGGCCCGCTCTATAGTGGCAAGCCCCCTTGCGGCAAGCACGAAGGCTGTTCCGCAGGGGCACGGGCCCCGCGCCCGCACCAGCACCCCCCGTGCTTTACCGGGGCTGAATTGGGCCATTCTCGCAAAGGTTTCTGTGTGCATGGTGCCACAGGTGGGCGATGAAACCCGGAACCGCGCGGCAAGATCATTGCATGCCGACCGGCATTGCCTACGAATGTAACCGGAAATCGACGCGACTCATTCCATGTTAATGTCGCGTCTGCTTGGGTTGCTATCCGGTCAGGAGCCCAAGCAAGGCAAAAGGAACGAAGGCGGCAATGGCACGCATGGTGGACAGGATGGCGAAGACGGGGGTGCGGGCACAACGCTCGCTGCCGCTGCTCGCCCTGTCCGGCGTGCTTGCGCTGGCCGTGCCGAGCGCGGGCTTCGCGCTCGCCGGGCAGTTTGCTCCCGCGCAGACGTCTGCCGTGACTGACGCCGGGCTGCAGGCCCTGGGCCTCGGCATGTTCACGCCCGCCTCGGTCGATCCCGAACTCGCCGCCCGCGTTGCCGGGAAGGCCCGTGCGCGCGGGGTGCACTTCACCCCCGCGAGCGCCCCGCCGATCACTGGTAAGCGCACTGTCACCGTCGCGGTGCGCGTCGATGACGATACTGTCCGCGCGATTTCGGTGCGGAAGGTTCTTGATGCGGTTCCGGGCCGCGGCACTGCGCTCGCCGGGCTCGATGTCAGCAAGTTCCAGCTCGGCTCGGCGCGCGGCTACAAGAGCTTCGCGCGCACCGTCGATCTGTCGGCCAACGTCCAGAAGCTCGCCCTGCCCGATCTCGCACAGTTCGAACCTTCGCGCCCCAAGGCCGAAGACAAGCCCTCGCGCCTCCAGCCGCGGATCGAGCTCGAAGATCGTCAGATCGCGGGCCGTTCGCCCAACACGCTGGACTCCTCCGCGCAGCAGACCGTCGACGTGGGCGGCAGCTTCCGCCTCTCGCCCACTCTCAACGTGACCGCAGGCGTGCGCTACTCGCAGGAGCGCGAACGGCTCGATCCGCTGACCAATTCGGTGCAGGACAGCCAGGCGGTTTACGTCGGCACGCAGATCAAGTTCTGATCGCTGCGTGGGTGGCTGAAGGCCCCCGAACACTATCACATCGTCGGCAGGTGGTTGCGCAGTCGTTGCACGGTCGTTGCGCTGTCATATCCACCTCATGCGCATAGCTATTCCCCGCTTTCCCTAAGGGAATGCGCTCGCTAGGTTGCACGCTAAAGGTGTCACAAATCGAGGGGAGAATGCCATGGGCCGGGTAGCCATCGTCACCGGAGGAACGCGCGGAATCGGGGAGGCGATCTGCAAGCGGCTCCAGCGGCAGGGCCACACGGTGATCGCCAACTACGCCGGCAACGAGGAAAAGGCGCAGGCCTTCACCGCGGCGACGGGAATCCCCGCAAGGCGCTGGGACGTGGGCGATTTCGAAGCGACACAGGCGGGCTGCGCGATGGTGGCCGAAGAGTTCGGCGCGATCGATATCGTCGTCAACAATGCCGGGATCACCCGCGACGGCACGCTCCACAAGATGAGCTTCGAGGACTGGAACGATGTCATGCGCATCAACCTCGGCGGGTGCTTCAACATGGCCAAAGCGACCTTCCCCGGCATGCGCGAGCGCGGGTGGGGGCGGATCGTCAACATCGGCTCGATCAACGGGCAGGCGGGGCAATATGGCCAGGTCAACTACGCCGCCGCCAAGAGCGGAATTCACGGCTTTACCAAGGCCTTGGCGCAGGAAGGCGCGAAGTTCGGGGTGACGGTCAACGCGATCGCGCCGGGCTATATCGACACCGACATGGTCGCCGC
>JAIYEK010000175.1 GCA_027487015.1 Erythrobacteraceae bacterium
CGAAAAGGAATCGCTGAAATGAAACTCTCCACCCTGCTCGCGCTGACCGCTGCGCCCTTCGCCCTGTTCGCGGCGAGCCCGGTGCTCGCCGACGACCAGGCCGGCCAGACCGCACCGGCGCCTGCCGCTGCCACCAACGGCCCGGCGCTGTGGAAGGTCGCCGATGCCGACACCACCATCTACCTGTTCGGCACCGTCCACGTGCTCCCCAAGGGCCTCGAGTGGTACGATGCCACCATCGCCAAGGCGCTCGACGGTTCGGACATCCTCGTCACCGAGATCCCGATGGATCCGGCAAGCGAGGCTGCGATGCAGCAGATGGCGATGCAGAAGGGCGCGCTGCCGGCCGGCACCACCCTGCGTTCGCTGCTGACCGATGCGCAGAAGACCACCTACACCGCCGCACTCAACCAGCTCGGCGGCAAGATCGAAGCCGCTCAGCTCGCCCAGGTGCCGGCCGAAGCACGCGCCCAGTACGAAGACGCCAAGGCCAAGGGTCTGGTGCCCAACCCGGGTGACATGCTCGCCACCCAGTTCGATGGCATGAAGCCGTGGATGGTCGGGCTCACCATGTCGATCCTGCCGCTGACCTTCGAAGGCTATGACCCCAACAGCGGCGTCGAAAAGGTGCTGCTCGGCAAGGTCGGCGCCAAGGAGAAGGGCGCGCTCGAGACCGCCGAATTCCAGCTCGGCATCTTCGACGGCATGGCGCAGGAGGCACAGATCAGCTTCCTGATCGAAGCCGCCGGCAGCATGGACGAGACCAAGCCGATGCTCGACCGAATGGTCGCCGAATGGATCGAAGGCGATGCCGACAGCCTTGCCGCGGTGATGAACGAAGGCATGAGCGACCCCAGCGTTGCCGATGCGCTGCTCTACAGCCGCAACCGCAACTGGGCCGAGTGGATCGACACCCGCCTCGACAAGCCCGGCACCGTGTTCATCGCGGTCGGCGCAGGCCACCTTGCCGGCGCCAAGAGCGTGCAGGAGTACCTTGCCCAGAAGGGCATCAAGGTGACCCGGGTCAAATAATGGCAGGATCTGCCGGGGCGATGGTCTTGCGGTTCGCCGCGGGGATCATCGCCCCCTTCCTCCTCCTTCTGGCTACCGGGTGCAGCGATGTGCCCGACCTGCCTGCAGCCGATGCGGCCCCGCCCGCACCGCTGCTCTACGAAATCGCTTCGGCCGATGGGTCGGTGGAGGGCTGGATGGTCGGAACCATCCACGCCCTCCCCGCTTTTGTGGAGTGGCGCACGCCCGCAATCGAAAAGGCCGCGACAAGCGCCGACCTGCTGGTGGTCGAGATCGCCGCGCTGGGTGATGACGGCGCGCTCGCGCAAACCTTCGCCAGCCTCTCGCGCACCGCCGGCCTGCCGCCGCTCGGCGAGCGCCTTCCCGCAGAGCTGCGCCCGCAGCTTGACGCGCTGATGACCCGCGGCATTCTCGACGCATCGCAGTTCGCCGCAACCGAGACCTGGGCCGCGGCGCTCATCCTTGCCCGGATCGATGCAAGCGGAGACCCAGCCAACGGCGTCGACCGCGCGCTGATCGCCGATTTTGCGGGCCGCCGGGTGCGCGAGCTTGAAGGCGGTCCCGCGCAGCTCGGCATTTTCGACCGCCTGCCCGAAGACCAGCAACGCGCCATGCTCGCGGCCGTGGTCCGCGAGAGCGAGAGCGCCGCGAAGGATCCCGGACGCCTCCAGCGCGCGTGGCTCGCGGGCGATGCGGCGACCATCGAAGCCTCGACCCGCGAGGGCGTGCTGGCCGATCCGGCGGTGCGCGAGGCGCTGCTGACCGCGCGCAATCGCCGCTGGGCGGCCGCAATAGGCTCGCTGCTGGCCGAGGCCCCGCGTCCGCTGATCGCGGTCGGCACGGCGCATCTGGTGGGCCCCGAGGGACTTGCCGCGCTGCTGACGGCGCAGGGTTACCGCGTGCAGCGCCTGTCCTAAAGAGGTTGCCTTTCGGGGCATCTCTCTCTAAGGGCCCGCGCTTCGGTGCTTCCGGTCATCCCTGGAGGCGGTCGCGCCGTGTGACTGTATCAAGCAAACACGCATTCGAAAGGCATCCGTATGAGCGAGACTCTTACCCTGCCGGCCGAAGCGCGCGAACGGGCTGGCAAGGGAGCCTCCCGATCACTTCGCCGCGAAGGTCGGACCCCTGCTGTCATTTATGGCGGCAAGGAAGAACCCACCATGATCCACGTCGAGCAGAAGGAACTGGTGCGCCAACTCGGCACCGGCCACTTCATGAACTCGATCGTCATCATCGAGATCGGTGGCAAGACCGTCCGCACGCTCCCCAAGGATGTCGCGTTCCATCCCGTGACCGACCGTCCGACCCACGTCGACTTCCTGCGCCTTAGCGGCGACAGCAAGGTCGAAGTCTCGGTGCCGGTGGTGTTCGTCAACGAAGACGCCTCGCCCGGCCTCAAGAAGGGCGGCGTGCTCAACGTCGTGCGTCACGAGCTCGAACTGCTGTGCCCCAACGCCGACATCCCTGAAGAGATTCAGGTCGACGTCACCGGCAAGGACATCGGCGATTCGATCCACATCAGCGACGTGACCCTGCCCAAGGGCGTGACGAGCGTGATCACCGACCGCGATTTCACCATCGCCACCGTGATCGCCCCGTCGGGCCTCAAGAGCAGCGAAGGCGAAGCCGCTTCCGAGTAAGCGCACCGCCATCCACGGCTTTCAGAGCGCCGGGCTTCCTTTGCGGGAAGTCCGGCGTTTTTGGTTCAGCGCATGAAGGCCATCATGGCGATCAGACCCAGCACCGGCGCGCTCACGAAGATCAGCCAGTCTGCGGCCGACGGCTTGTCCTTGGGATCAAGCCCGCCGATCGCCCGATCGACGAGATACCCGAGGATCAGGGACAAGGCACAGCCGGGCGCTAGCACCAGCAGCACAAACTGCCATGTGGTCATCGAGGCGGCAGGGTAACCGACAAGCTTGGCCGCAGCGACCATCAGCCCGAATGCCGGCGGCGCCAACACGAAAGCCCGCAGTCTCCCTGCCAAGAACGTTCCGTGCCGGCGACTGGCTAACAGGCGGAAACTGCGCGCGAACGGGCCCGCCACCATGTCGACCAGCCCTGTCCTGCGGCTATTACGTGACCTTGGCATCAGGGTTGATCATTGCACGAGTGCCCCCCCGAGGCGATTGATATTTCATCTGCACTCTCTAGGGAGCGCCCATGCAAATCTGGGTCGGCCTCGGAAATCCCGGACCGCGCTATGCGCTCCACCGGCACAATGTCGGCTTCATGGCCGTGGATGTGATCGCCGACATGCACGGCTTCGGCCCGGTGCAAACCAAGTTTTCGGGATGGGTGCAGGAGGGGCGGATCGGCACGCAAAAGGTGCTGTTGCTGAAGCCCGCGACCTTCATGAACGAAAGCGGCCGCAGCGTCGGTGAGGCGCTGCGCTTCTACAAGCTCGGCACCGAGGCGCTGACCGTGTTCCATGACGAGCTCGACCTTGCCCCCTTCAAGGTCAAGGTGAAGCAGGGCGGCGGGCATGCGGGGCACAATGGCCTGCGCTCGATCGACCAGCATCTGGGCGCGGAGTTCCGCCGCATCCGCCTCGGCATCGGCCACCCCGGACACAAGGACCGGGTCAACGGCTACGTCCTCGGCAATTTTGCGAAATCCGAGGAGGACGATCTGGCCGCCATGCTCGGCGCGCTGGGGGCCGAGGCGGAGTGGCTGGCGAAAGGCGATGACGTGCGCTTCATGAATGATGTGGCGCTGCGGCAGCAGGGTTGACCAGCGTTAACCTTAATTGTCCCGTTTCAAAACGCCCCCAACGCGCACCGGGATTCGCTTGCGGCAATCGGTTATGCCCCGCTCCGCAGCGCGGGAAGAACCCGTGCAACGGACTGAACGGGGAATAGTCATCATGCGCAAAACCGACCTTCTGACCAACACCCTCGCGCTCGCGGCGCTGACCGTGTCGCTCGCCGCGCCCGTGCACGCGATGAAGGAAACGCCGAAGGAGCCCGTCTCCACCGCTCCGAGCTCGAGCGGCGGTTCGTCCACAGGTGGCAGCACCTCGGGTGGCAGCACCTCTTCGAGCGGCGGCACGGCCGTTCCCGAACCGGCCACTGCGGCACTGTTTGGCGCAGGCGCGGCTGCGATGCTGCTCGCCAAGCGCCGCCGCCGCGAAGCCGCCAAGGGCTGAGCCTCCTCAGCACCGGGGATTGACGGGGGCCATGCAATCGGGGACGGGCGCGCCATGCGCCGCGTCCTCGTCATCGGCCCCTGCGGCTCGGGCAAGAGCACCCTCGCCCGCGAACTCGCGCCGCGCCTTGGCTTGCCGTTGATCCACATGGACCAGCTCGGCTGGCAAGCGGGCTGGGTCGAGACGGAGAAGGCCGAACTCGTCGCCCGTCTCGCCGAAGCCGTGGCGGGTGAGCGCTGGCTGATCGAGGGCAATTACGGCAGCACGCTCGCCCCCCGGCTCGAACGGGCGGACACGGTGGTCTATCTCGACTTCCCCATCCGCCTGTGCCTGTGGCGGCTCGCCAAGCGGATCGTCACACATCGCGGCCGCTCGCGCCCGGATATGCCCGAGGGCTGCCCGGAGCGGTTCGATGCGGCCTTCTTCTGGTACGTGCTCAACTGGAACTCCGGCCCGCGGGTGCGCACCGAGGAGAAGCTGGCGGGCTACGCAGGCAATCTCTTGCGCCTGCGCAATCCTGCCGCGCTTGCCGCGTGGCTGCGCGACCTCGACCCCGGCACCCCGGCTCAGTAGTCGGCATCCGGATATTCCCAGCGCCACGGCACCCCCGTCGGCCCGAGCAGCGCATCGATCAGCTTGGGAAAGCGCCGCTCGGCCCGCACATCGTTCGCCATCACGACCACGCAGCGCTGCACCGCCTCGAGGCAAACCATCATGTTTGCGGTCGAATCATTGTGGCCGCCCTTGAACCAGCCCGCCCCCTGCGGCCCGCTGAAGGCGATGACGCCGAGGCCCGCATGGATGTCGAACCGCTCAGCCTCGGAGGCCTCGGGCTGGAGGCTCGGGAACTGGCTGCGGGTGGTGATCGCCATGCTGCCTCGCGCGAACTCGGCGCGCATTACGGGCGAGAGGCCGAAGCCGCGCACCATCGCGGCGGCAAGCTGGGCCATGTCGCCGATCGAGACATCCATCGATCCCGCCATCCGCACCCGGCTGCGCTCGTCATGCGGCTCGACCGCGCCGGTCTCGGTCCACCCGTCGGCAAGGTTGGCGGCGAATTCGGGGCGCCACATCAGGCCGACATCCATCAGCCCCAGCGGCGCGAACAGATCGGCGGCAATCGCGTCGCCCACCTTGACGTCCCCGTCCGCCTCGAACGCGAACTGAAGCAGCATGATCCCCTCGCCCGAATAGCCGTAGCGGCTGCCGGGATCGAAGTGGAAGCGCAGCTTGCCGTCGGGCTCGAGGAAGGAGAAGTTGGCGAACCCGGTCGCATGATTCAGCGCATGGCGCGGTGTGACCACCCGCCAGCGCTCGTCGCCTGCAAGGTCGCCCCAATTGCCGTATGCATCGAGATTGCCATACTCCGGCAAGGGCTTCGCAAGCCGTGCGGCGATCGGCGCATCGAGATCGATCCGTCCGCGATCGGCCTGCATAGCCGTCCAGTACCCGAACACCGCCTTGGTCAGCGAGGCGCCGTACATGATCGTCCGCGGCGTCAGCGGCTCGCCCTTGGCATTGCGTGCGCCGAAAGTCTGGACCGAGCGCACTTCGCCTGCGTCGATGACCGCGATGGCGAGGCCCTGCGCACCGCTAGCCTCCATCGTCTCGCAGGCCAATGCGGCGACGGTGTCAGGATCGGGCACGGATGCGCTTTCGGCAGCTGCCCCGCTTGCAAGAGCGCTCCAAATGGCTGCGGCGACGATCCGGTAACGCTTGCCCATCCTGCTCTCCCATCCCCGCAAGAGCTAGAGCCCCCCGCCCCGCATGTCCACCGCGCGCCTCTAGCCATCGGCCCCCCTCCCCGCTAAGGGCGGCGCTTTCCCAATAGCCAAGAGACAAACATCATGGGTTTCCGTTGCGGGATCGTCGGCCTGCCCAACGTGGGCAAGTCCACTCTGTTCAATGCGCTGACCGAGACGCAGGCGGCGCAGGCGGCGAACTATCCCTTCTGCACCATCGAGCCCAATGTCGGCCAGGTCGCGGTGCCCGACGAACGCCTCCAGAAGATCGCCGCCATCGCCAAGAGCGCCAAGATCATCGAGACGCAATTGGGCTTCGTCGATATCGCCGGCCTCGTGAAGGGCGCGAGCAAGGGCGAAGGCCTCGGCAACCAGTTCCTCGGCAACATCCGCGAGGTTGACGCCATCGTCCACGTGCTGCGCTGCTTCGAGGATGACGACATCCAGCACGTCGCCAACAAGGTCGATCCTATTGCCGACGCCGAAGTGGTCGAGACCGAGCTGATGCTCTCGGACCTCGAAAGCCTCGAAAAGCGCGTGCCGGCTGCCGCCAAGCGCGGCGCGGCGGGGGACAAGGAGGCCAAGGCGATGGCGAGCGTGCTCGGCCAGGCGCTGGAGTTGCTGCGCGAAGGCAAGCCCGCGCGCCTCACCGTGCCGGGTGATGAGGAAGAAGAGCGCCTGTTCAAGCAGGCCCAGCTGCTCACCGCCAAGCCCGTGCTCTATGTCTGCAACGTCGCCGAGGAAGATGCCGCGACCGGCAATGCCCTCTCCGAACAGGTTTTTGCGAAAGCTGCCGCCGAGGGTGCGGAAGCCGTCGTGGTGTCCGCCGCCATCGAGGCCGAACTGGTCGCCATGCCGGAAGAAGACCGCGGCGAATTCCTCGAAGCGCTCGGCCTCACCGAAAGCGGCCTCGCCCGGGTGATCCGCGCCGGGTACAAGCTGCTCGGCCTCAAGACCTTCTTCACTTGCGGCCCCAAGGAAGCGCGCGCCTGGACCTTCCCCGACGGTGCCAAGGCCCCGCAGGCGGCGGGCGAGATCCATTCCGATTTCGAACGCGGCTTCATCCGCGCCGAAACCATCGCCTACGAGGACTATATCGCGCTCGGCGGCGAGGCGGGAGCCAAGGAGGCGGGGAAGCTGCGGCAGGAAGGTAAGGAATACGTCGTGCAGGACGGCGACGTGCTGCTCTTCAAGTTCAACGTCTGAGCGCCGCCGTCTCGCATTTGTCGCGAGGGCTGATTAGGGGGCGGGCCATGCGCACCATCCTTGCCCTGATCGCCCTCCTGTTCCTCCCCGCCGGCCTTGCCGCCAAGGAGGCGCAGCGCCCCGTCACCGTGCTTGTCGGTATCGACGGTTTCCGCGCCGATTACCTCGACCGCGGCGTCACCCCGCGCCTCGCCGCGCTGGCAAAGGCGGGCGCCACCGGCCCAATGCGCCCGAGCTTTCCGACCAAGACCTTCCCCAACCATTTCGCGCTCGTCACCGGCTACCGGCCCGACCGCAACGGGATCGTCGGCAATTCGATGATCGATCCGCGCCGCCCGGGGGTGATGTTCAGCCTCGGCAA
>JAIYEK010000123.1 GCA_027487015.1 Erythrobacteraceae bacterium
ACCCTCATCCAGGCGATGGGCACCGGCATCCGCGACGAGTTCAATCTCGAAAAGCTGCGCTACCACAAGATCGTCATCATGACCGACGCGGACGTGGACGGCGCGCATATCCGCACGCTGCTGCTCACCTTCTTCCACCGCCAGATGCCCGAGATCATCAAGGCGGGGCACCTGTTCATCGCCCAGCCGCCGCTGTTCAAGGTCGCCAAGGGGCGCTCCGAGGTCTACCTCAAGGATCAGCCAGCGCTCGATCGCTATCTGGTCGATGCGGGGCTTCAGGGCCGCGTGTTGGAAACGAGCGGCGGCACCCGCGGGGCGGAAGAACTGCGCTCGCTGGTGGACGGGGCGCTGCGCCTCAAGAACCTCCTCGCCTTCGTGCCGCGCCGCTACGACAGCGGGATCATCGAGCAGATGGCGCTGGTCGGCGCGCTCGAGCCCGGGCTGGCGGGCGAGGCGCTCGCCGCCGCGCTGGGCCGCGCGGCCGGGCGACTGGGCGCGGGCGACCGCGAGGCGCGCTGGAGCGCCTATCAGCGCGATGACGGCACGGTGGTGTTCGAGCGGCTGTGGCGCGGCGTGAAGGACGTGCACGAGATCGAAGCGCGCTTCCTCTCCAGCACCGAAGCGCACAAGCTCCACGGCCTCGCTGCCGCACAGGCCGAAGCCTATACCGACCCGGTGAAGCTGGTCCGCGCCGGGGCCGAAGTTGAAGAACCCGAGCCCGAAGTCCCCGCGACGCCCGACGATCCGCTCGCCGGCGAGGCCGAGGAAGCTGCGCCCCCGCCTGCTGCCACTTTCGACGGCACGATCAGCCGCCCGAGCCAGCTGCTTGAGGCTATCTTCGCCGCCGGTCGCAAAGGCCTCTCGATCAGCCGCTACAAGGGGCTGGGTGAAATGAATGCGGAACAATTGTGGGAAACCACGCTTGATCCCGAGGCGCGTGTGCTGTTGCAGGTAAAGGTCGAGGATGCCGACGTGACTGACGAGATCTTCACCCGCCTGATGGGCGACATCGTCGAACCGCGGCGCGAGTTCATCCAGGATAATGCATTGAACGTCGCCAACCTCGACGTCTGACCCTTTCGAGAGACCACGATGGCCGCACATTCGAACAGGGCGGGGGCCAACCGCACCGAGGACCTGCAACAGGCCAGCTTCCTGATCATCCTCGCGGTGGTCAGCCTGCTGATGGCGGTGATTGTCTATCCCTTTGCCCAGCCGCTGCTGTGGGCGGCGCTGGCCGCGATCATGTTCCAGCCGCTCTACCGCAACGTCCTGCGGCGCCTGCGCGGGCGGCGCAATCCGGCCGCCGGGCTCAGCCTGCTGATCATCTTCATCGTCGTCCTGATCCCCGCCGCCTGGATCGCAGGCATGGTAGCCGAGCAGGCGATCATGCTGGTGACGACGCTCCAGAAGCAGCCGCTTGATCTCGCCGCGTGGTTCGACACCTTCTACACGTCCCTGCCCGAATTCGCGCGCGACGCGGTCGACCGCAGCGGCTGGGCCGACATCACCATGGTCCAGACGCGCCTGCAGGAATTGCTCGCGGAAAGCGCCGGGATGATCGCCAGCCAGGCCGTGTCGATCGGCAGCGAGGCGCTGAGCTTCTTCCTGTCCTTCGGCGTGGCGCTTTACGTGATGTTCTTCCTGCTGCGCGATGGCGAGCGGATCGGGCGTACGGTGCTGTGCGCGGTCCCGGTCGAGCGGGCGATCGCCGACCGGCTCGCCGAACGCTTCCTCGGCATTGTCCGCGCGACGATCAAGGGCACCGGCGTGGTCGCGCTGGTGCAGGGCGCGCTCGGGTGGATCACGCTGGTGATCGCGGGGGTCCCATCCGCACTGCTGTTCGGCGTGGTTACGGTGTTCTTCGCGCTGGTGCCGGTTATCGGTGCGGGCGCTGTGTGGCTGCCGGCGGGGCTGTACCTGCTCGTCACCGGCGCGACCTGGCAGGGCATCTTCGTGCTGGCGGTCGGGTTCTTCATCATCTCGTCCGCCGACAATGTGCTGCGCCCTATTCTGGTCGGCCGCGACACCGGCATCCCCGACTGGATCATCCTCATCTCGACATTGGGCGGCATCACCCTCGTTGGCTTCTCCGGCATCGTCCTCGGGCCGCTGGTCGCCGGGCTGTTCCTCGCCAGCTGGTCGATCCTGCGCGAACAGCGCGAGGAGGACGAGGAGGCCGCCCTGCATGACCAGAGCGGGGTCCGGGTCGACGCATCGGGCCACACGCCCGACGCGGCGGCGGGCTGAGCGCGCGCGTGTCATCGCTCGTCACCCCCGGCTCGCGGGCCGAGGCAATCGGCCGGCTGGTGCTGGCAGGCCTCGTCGTCTCGCTGCTCCCGGTGCTGCCTTTCGGCGACGTCCTCGCCTACCCCTTCCTGATCCTGACGACGTGGTTCCACGAGATGGGCCACGGCCTCACCGCGCTCATGCTCGGGCAGGAGTTCTACCGGCTGGCGATCTTCCCCAATGGTTCGGGCGTGGCTGAATATGCAATCGGCGGGAACGCGCCGCGCATCGTCCAGGCGGCGATTGCCGCGGGCGGCCCGCTTGCGCCGAGCGTGGTGGGCGCCGGGCTGATCGTCGCCAGCGCCCACCCCCGGGCATGGCGCCCGGTGCTATGGGCGATGGTCGCCGCGATCCTCGTCAGCACGATCATCTGGGTGCGCTCGGCCACCGGCTGGTGGGCGCTGCCGGTCGCCGCCGCCGTGCTGGGGCTGGTCGCCTGGCGCGCCTCGGGCGGGTTCCAGCGCTTCACGCTCCAGTTCCTCGGGCTGACCGCGGCATGGAGCGTGTTCGGCGCGTGGCGCTATTTCCTGACCGAGCAGGTGGTCATCGACCGCCAGGTGCAACTCTCCGATACCGGCGCGATCGCGGCCGTCGTCGGCCTGCCCTTCTGGTTCTGGGCGGGCGCGATCCTGCTTGTCTCGGGCGCGATGTTTTTCGCCGCGCTGCGCTATGCGCTCGCCGACAAGCGCCGCCGTCCGCCGCCGAGAAAGCTCCCCGCCAACGTCCTCCAGTTCAAGCGCGACATCCGTCGCTGACACCGGGGCTGACGCTTTCGGCAGTCCCGCAGGCAGGCACATCGCGGTAGCCTGCCGCGCATGGACATCACCGAACTCGCCGACCGGCTGGCCATTGCCGAAACCCTCGCGCTCTATTGCCGCGGCATCGACCGCTGCGATCCCGACCAGCTCGCCGCCGCTTTCACCCCTGACGCCCGCATCGATTACGGCGACGGCGCTCGGCCCATCGCCGAAGTCATCCCGGGGCTGATGGCGGGGCTCGGGTCGATGCGGCTGACCCAGCACAACATCTCCAACACCGTGATGCGCATCGCCGGAGACACCGCGCGGGCCGAGACCAACTGCGTCGCGCTCCACATCCTCCCCGGCCCCGAGGGCGAGATCGAGCTCGTGGTCGGCGGGCGCTACCTCGACACGCTCGAGCAGCATGAGGGGCGCTGGCTGATCGCCGAGCGGCTCTACGTCATGGACTGGAACCGCACCCAGCCTGCCACAATGGCGCTCGAAGGCGGCTTGTTCGACGGGTTGCAGCGGCGCGGAGCACGTGGCTCGGATGACCCCTCGAACGCGTGGTGGGCGGAAGGCTAGTTTAGGACGCGACCTTCAGCGCATTCACGCCCGCCGCATCCGCCCCCGCCTCACCCGACAGGCCGATGAACATGGTATCGACGATCCGCGCCAGTTTGTGCTCGGACAGCTTGTCACCGAGATAGATCAGCGCATCGGGCAGCGTGTAATTGCTGATCATCTGGTTGATCAGCGAAAGCGCCTCGTCAATCTCCAGGCCGGCGAAGAAGCCTTCGGCCTGCGCCTCGGCGATCAGCTCGCACAGGTAGTGGTCGGCAAGGTCGACATAGGACCGCACCCGCTCGAAATTCGCCGCGCCCATTTCGCACAGCACAGTGAAGAAATGCGGGTCCTCGCGGAAGCGCGCCTGCGAAATGGTGAAGCGGCGGCGAAAGAACTCGTACATCTTGCGCTGCGGCGGGAGGTTGCTGGCAAGCACCTCCTCCATCACCGCCAGCTGCGGGGCGAGCCAGGTCTGCGCGACGGCATCGAACAGATCGTTGTAATCGGCAAACAGCGCCTCGAAGCGCGCGCGGGTGAGGCCGCTTTCGGCCATGGCGACAGTCCACGGCACCTCGGCGCCGCGTTCCTTGACAAGGTCGAGCACATGGCGCGCGATCCGCTCGCGCTCCGCTTCCCGGGCGGTTTCGGTCAGTGCCATGCGTCTGCGCCTCCTCGCGCGGAAACCAACATAGGCGAGCCACCGACGATCATAAAGGGCCGCTTGTCGATTTTTGTGCGACGCAGCAAGGAAACTGGCGCGAGGCGGGGTAGGCTCAGCGCTTGGGCGGCAGCGGGAAGAAGGCCGAAGTGCGGCGCTTGTAATCGGCGTATTTGTCGCCCTTCGACTTGTCCAAGCCCTTCTCCAGCAGCGTCACGCCCGACCATTTGGTGAGCGTGAAGCTGAGGAACAGCGGGCCGATGACGGTCGCCGCCGCATATTGCCACCCGGCAGCGGCGCAGGCGAGCCAGATGCCCCACCACGCGGCGAAATCGCCGAAATAGTTGGGGTGGCGGGTGTAGCGCCACAGCCCGGTGTCGAGCACCTTGCCGTGGTTCGCCGGGTCCGCCTTGAAGCGAGTGAGCTGCCAATCGCCGACCCATTCGAAGAACACGCCGACGCACCACAGCGCGAAACCTGCCCAGGCGAGCGGCGGAATCGGGGCGGGCTCGGGGCTCGCCAAAATGCCGACCTGCGCAGGCGACGATACCGCGAACAGCAGCACCGCCTGCATCAGCCACACGCGGGTGAGCGCGGCCTGCGCGAAGCGGCCCGCCTCGCGGTCCTTCTTGAGGATCAGCTTGTAGCGCTTGTCCTCGCCCTCCTTGCGCCAGCGCAGGAACAGATAGATGCCGAGGCGGAAGCCCCACAGCGCGGTCATCGCGAAGATCAGCGTCGCCAGATCGCCCGGCCCGCCGCGCACATGCAGCCAGCTCGCCAGCGCAAGGATGCCCATGCCCGCGCCCCAGAAGGCGTCGATGAAGCTGACGTCATCGATCTTCACGCTGATCGCCCACTGGATCAGCACGAGGACGATCAGGATCGCGGCATTTACGAGGAGCAGTTCAAACATCGTTCTTTCCGGCGATAATATCGCGCGCCTGCTGTTCGAGCACCTTGAAGCGCTCGTAATCGGGGAGCTTGGAGCGGAACCACTCGGCGATCTTGAGCAAGTCCTCGCCATAATTCCCGGAGGGAATCAACGGCGGGCCGAAGCTCACGATCCTGGTCCCATGGTCGGCAAAGGCCGGCACGATCGGCACGCTGGCGGCACGCGCGATGTGGTAAAAGCCGGACTTCCACTTGCCGTCCGACTTGCGCGTGCCTTCACAGGCAATCACCAGCGCAAGTTCGTCACGCGCGGCGAATTCGGCGGCGACCTGCTCGGTGGCGTTGGCGCTCTTGCGGCGGTCTACGGGCAAGCCCCCCATATCGAGCATGAAGTTGCGCATCGGCCACTGGAACAGCGTGTGCTTGCCCATGAAGTTGGGACGCACGCCCTCCTCGTGGGTGGCGCCGGTAAAGAACACGAAGTCCCAGTTCGAGGTGTGCGGCGCGCCCGCCAGCACATACTTCCTGAGGTGCTTGGGGAGCGGGTCGACGACCTTCCAGCCCTGAAGGTACCAGACCGCAAGGATAATCCGGCGCACGATGCGCGAAAGCAGCGTCGGCGCGCGCACGCGCGCAGGTGTGATCGGTGTGTGCAAGCGGTGCGCCCCTCCCAAAGGCGGGTCCCTTGTGGCTTAACTTGGGTTATGTACGCAAGGGGGTGGGAAAGGGTTTCAGACGGCCCGATTGCAGAAGGCAAGGGGGTTTACTCCTGACCCTCGAACTCCTTGCGGGCCTCTTGCCATGCCTCCCAAGCATTTTCCGGATCGATATCGAGATAGCCTCGTGCCGCAATGACCTCCAAGTGCTGCTCGCGGGTCATGGCGATAGCCGCGCTGGAATCGCGAATTTCCATCACCTCGGCTTCGGTCAGGGGCGCGCCCTTCTCTCTTTCCTTGTTGAGCAAGATTGCGACCAGCGCAGGCACAAAGACAATATCGATCAAGCAGGCCTCCTTTACATCCGGAACACGCCGAACGCGGGCCGCTCAGCAATCGGAGCCTCAAGACACGCCGCCAGCGCCAGCCCCAGTACGTCGCGAGTCTGCACCGGGTCGACCACCCCGTCGTCCCACAGGCGTGCGGTCGCGTAGTAGGGGTTGCCTTCGTCTTCGTATTTCTGGCGGATCGGGGCCTTGAAGGCCTCGGCCTGTTCGGGGGTCCAGCTGTCGGCGTCGCGGTGGACGGTGGCGAGGACGCTGGCCGCCTGCTCGCCGCCCATCACCGAGATGCGCGCGTTGGGCCAGGTGAACAGGAAGCGGGGCGAGTAGGCCCGCCCGCACATCCCGTAATTGCCCGCGCCGAAGCTGCCGCCGATCACCACGGTGACCTTGGGAACGGTCGCGGTGGCGACGGCGGTGACGAGCTTCGCGCCATGCTTGGCGATGCCTTCCGCCTCGTACTTCCCGCCGACCATGAAGCCGCTGATATTCTGGAGGAACAGCAGCGGGATTCGGCGCTGGCAGGCGAGCTCGATGAAATGCGCGCCCTTCTGCGCGCTTTCGCTGAACAGCACGCCGTTATTAGCGAGGATCGCGACAGGCATTCCCCAGATGTGGGCGAAACCGCAGACCAGCGTGGAGCCGTAATGCGCCTTGAACTCGTGGAACTCGCTCCCGTCGACCAGCCGCGCGATCACTTCCTTGACGTCATAGGGCGCGCGCACGTCCTCAGGGATGAGGGCGTAGAGGTCCTCGGCGTCGAATTTGGGCGGGCGCGGGTCCTTCAGCGCGACGTCCTTCGCCGCGCCGGTGTTCGCGCCGAGGTGCGAGACGATATCGCGCACGATGGTGAGTGCGTGCTCGTCGTTCTCGGCGAGGTGATCGACCACGCCCGATTTCTTTGCGTGCAGATCGCCGCCGCCCAGATCCTCGGCGGTGATTTCCTCCCCCGTCGCGGCCTTCACCAACGGAGGCCCGGCGAGGAAGATGGTGCCCTGATTGCGGACAATCACCGTCTCGTCGGACATCGCGGGGACGTAAGCGCCGCCCGCCGTGCAACTCCCCATCACGCAGGCGATCTGCGGGATGCCGAGCGCGCTCATGTTGGCCTGATTGAAGAAGATTCGCCCGAAGTGGTCGCGGTCCGGAAAGACCTCGGCTTGGTGCGGCAAGTTCGCGCCCCCGCTATCGACCAGATAGATGCACGGCAGGCGGTTCTCGGCCGCGATCTCCTGCGCCCTCAGGTGCTTCTTGACCGTCATCGGGTAATAGGTGCCGCCCTTCACGGTCGCGTCGTTGCACACGATCATGCACTGGCGACCCGACACGCGGCCCACGCCGCAGATCAGCGAGGCGCCGTTGACGTCGCCCTCGTACATGCCGTTGGCGGCGAGCTGGCCGACCTCCAGAAACGGCGAGCCCGGATCGAGCAACCGCTCCACCCGCTCGCGGGGGAGCAGTTTCCCGCGCGACACATGCCGCTCGCGGTGCTTCTCCGGCCCGCCGAGCGCGGCCTCGGCCACGGCGGCGCGGAGTTGCTGGGCGAGGGCGTGGTTGTGCGCGAAGCGGGCCTTGGCCTCAGGCGCCTCGCGGTCGAGCTTCGAAGTCAGAACAGGTGCGGTCATGGTCTCTCCTGCGCGCTGCCCTAACCGTGCCAAGCGCCAACGCCAAGATTGCTAAGACCCATTCGGCGCAGCGTCCAGCATGGCGGCATGTTCGGGCGCGAACCAGCGATCGCGCATCCATTGGCGGGCGGCGGCGTGGATGAAGCGCGGATAGTCGATCCCCTCGGGCATGACCAAAGGCAGCGCGAATTCGCGCACCGTGGCCTCCACCCCTGCCGCATCAAGCCTGCGCCCCGCAGCGGCGGCGTGGCGCGCGATTTCGAGTTCCTGACCCCAGAAATAGACCGCCCGCGCGCCGACATTGTCCTGCATCCGGCGCACTTCGGGCACGCGGTCGCCTTCGACCAGCCCGAGCCAGATGTCGGGCATCAGCAGATCAACCGGGTGATCGGGCCGCCACGCAAGCGCATCGCCCTCCACGATACGCACTTTGTCGCCCGCGCCGCCCGGAAGCTGCGCAAACAGATCGAGTTCGCGGTGGAGCGCGATCACTTCCGGGTCGCGTTCGACGATCGTGACCCTCGACACCGCCTCGCGCAAGGCCGTCTCGGCCGCGACCCAGCCCATGCCGAGGCCCATGATCACGACATGGCCCTGCGCCGCGCCGACGCCAAGAATCTGACTTTCATACTCGATCGGGGTGAGCGACATCCAAGTGTCTGTCCCGCGGATCAGCCCCGGCATGGCGCGCACCAGTTTCATCCCGCTCCAATATCCGCGGCACGGGATATTCGCACCGATCGCCAGTCTCCATGCGCCCGCTTCGACGGGCCGATAGAGCGCGGCCAAGGGGCCGAAGTCGAACACCTCGAGCCCGAGTGCGGCGGCAAAGTCGGGTGGGGCATCCTGTGACATCCGACGAGCGCCTCCTTAGCGCTTGCGCACGAATTCGGCGCGCAGGACGAGGCCCTTGATGCCGGGGTATTTGCAATCGATCTCCTGCGCGTCGCCGGTGAGACGGATCGACTTGATCAGCGTGCCTTGCTTCAATGTCTGGCCCGCGCCTTTGACCTCGAGATCCTTGATCAGCGTCACCGCATCGCCATCGGCGAGGATGTTGCCGACCGCGTCGCGCACCTCGACCGCGTCCTCAGCCGCGCGCTGGGCCGCGAGTTCGGAGGCGGGGAGCCACTCGCCGCTCGCCTCGTCATAGACATAGTCTTCGTCGGTGCTCATGCGGGTTCTCCGGTGGTCGGTTCAGTCGAGTTTGGCGCGGGTCACCAGAAAGGCGCGGTATTTGGGGTCCTGATCGGCGAAAATGTCCTCGCCTGCGCCCATGTAGGCGCGCATCAGCTCGTCCGCCGCGCGGTCAAGCTCGCCGAGCTCGAACTGCGACTGGCCGAGACGCAGGTGGAGGAAGGGATTGCCGAGCCCGCCCGGGCAGATCATCGCGAATTGCAGCGTCTGGCGCGCATCGGCGTAGCGGCCTTGAAGGAAGTCGATATCGCCGATCGCGGCAGCGAGCCACGTCGTGGCTTCCCACTCGCTCTGCGGCTCGGGGACCAGCATCCAGGCCTGCATGAACAGCTTACGCGCCTCGTTGAGCTTGCCTTGGTCGAACAGCGCCTGGCCTTCCTCGGAAAGGCGCGTGATCTCGGCATAGGTGCGGGGGTCGAGTTCGGCTGGCATGGCGGGGGCTTTCGATGGCGGCTCGGTCGCGGGCTGGGCCATGGCGGGTGTTGCCGCTAGCAACAGCAAGGCGGCAAGCCCGAGAGGCGAAGGCTTCCCGACAGGCTTCACCCCGCCGCCCCGATCAGCTCGCGGCCGATCAGCATCCGCCTGATCTCGTTCGTCCCCGCGCCGATATCCAGCAGCTTGGCGTCGCGCATATACCGCTCCACCGGCCAGTCGGTGGTGTAACCCGCCCCGCCCAGCGCCTGCACGCTTTCGGCGGCGACCTTGAAGGCGTTCTCTGACGCCAGCAGAATCACCCCTGCCGCATCGAAGCGCGTCGTCTGTCCCGCGTCGCACGCCTTGGCGACGGCATAGGTGTAGGCGCGAGCCGATTGCAGGGCGACGTACATGTCGGCGACCTTGGCCTGCATCAGCTGGAAGCTCCCGATCGGCTTTCCGAACTGCTTCCGCTCGCGCAGGTAGGGGATCACCGTGTCGAGGCACGCCTGCATGATCCCGAGCTGCAATCCGGCAAGCACCACGCGCTCGTAATCGAGCCCGCTCATCAACACGCCGACGCCGCCGTTCAGCGGCCCCATGATGCGGTCTTCGGGGACGAAGCAGTCGGTGAACACCAGCTCGGCGGTGGGCGAGCCCTTCATGCCGACCTTGCTGATCTTCTGGCCGATCGAGAAGCCTTCGTCGCCCTTTTCGATCAGGAAGGCGGTGATTCCGCGGCTACCGGCGTGGCCGTCGGTCTTGGCGTAGACCACCAGCGTATCGGCCTCGGGCGCGTTGGTGATCCAGAACTTGGTGCCGTTGAGGACATAGCCGCCCTGCACCGCGTCGGCCTTGAGCTTCATCGAGACCACGTCGCTGCCCGCACCGGCCTCGGACATGGCCAGCGAGCCGACATGCTCGCCGCTGATCAGCTTAGGAAGATACTTCGCCTTCTGCTCGTCATCCCCCCAGCGGCGGATCTGGTTGAGGCACAGATTCGAATGCGCGCCGTAGCTGAGGCCCACGCTGGCGCTCGCCCGCGACACTTCCTCGACCGCGATCACATGCTCTAGGTAACCGAGGCCCAGCCCGCCCCATTCCTCTTCCACAGTGATGCCGTGAAGGCCCAGCGCGCCCATCGGCTCCCACAGCTCGCGTGGGAAGCGGTCCTCGCGGTCGGTGCGGTCGGCGAGCGGCGCGATCTGCTCGTCGGCGAAGCGCGCGGTGGTGTCGCGGATCATCTCGGCGGCCTCGCCGAGGTGGAAGTCGAAATCGGGGGTGGCGCGCATTTTATGTTCCTCGCCGGGCAATGATTGTTCTGATGCGCCGCATAGCAAGCCATCGGGCAAAGGCCAATCGGGGACGCTGGCGTAGCGGCGCGACAATCGCTAATCGGACAAGGAATGGAAACCGCGCCGCCCCTGCTCCGCTTCGACGGGGTCACCTGCCGCTTTGGCGAGGTCACCGCGGTGGGCGGCGTCACTTGCGATATTGCCGCGGGCTGCTTTGTCGCGATGGTCGGCGCCTCGGGCTCGGGCAAGTCGACGCTGCTGAAGACGGTCAACACGTTGGTCGAGCCGACCGGTGGGCGGGTGCTGTTCGCAGGTGAGGATGTGAGCGAGTTGCCCCCCGCCCGCCTGCGCCGCCGGGTCGGCTATGTGTTCCAAGGGATCGGCCTGTTCCCGCATTTCTCGGTGGCCGAGAATATCGCCATCGGCCCGCGGCTGGCGGGCGAGAAGCTGGCGCCCGCACGCATCGCCGAGCTGCTCGAACTGGTCGAGCTTGATCCCGCCTATAGCGCCCGCATGCCCGACGAACTCTCCGGCGGGCAGCGCCAACGGGTGGGCGTCGCGCGCGCGCTGGCGGGGGAGCCTGAGCTCCTCATCATGGACGAGCCCTTCGGCGCGCTCGATCCCGTCACCCGCGACGCGTTGGGCCGCAAGGTGCGCGAGCTGCACGGGCGGCTGGGGCTGACCACGGTCATGGTCACCCACGACATGGCCGAGGCGCTGCTCCTCGCCGACCGGGTGGTGGTGATGGACAAGGGCGCGATGGTCGCCGATGCGACCCCCCATGCGCTGCTGGCGGGCGAGGGCGGCGCGGTGGCGCAGCGGCTCGTTTCCGTGCCGCGCGAACAGGCCGAACGGCTCGCCGCGATGGAGTTGCGCGGCTGATGCAGGAGATCTGGGACATCCTCCCCGGCCTCGGCGACAAGCTCGCCGCGCACGTGGTGCTGGCGGCGAGCGCAATTGCGCTGGCCATGCTGATCGCCCTGCCGATGGCGGTATGGGCGGGGCGTTCCCGAACCGTCTCACGAATCGCGCTGAGCCTTGCGAGCCTCGTCCAGACCATCCCCGCGCTCGCCCTGCTGGCGCTGTTCTTCCCGCTGCTGCTGTCCTTGCGCAGTGTGTTCGGCGAGGGGCTGCCAACATTGGGCTTCCTGCCGGCGCTGATGGCGCTGACGCTCTACGCCTTGCTGCCGATCCTGAGGAACGCGGTCACCGCGCAGGCGAACCTTGATGAAGGCGTGCTCGAGGCCGCTGACGGCGTCGGCATGACCAAGTGGCAGAAGCTGGTGCTGGTCGAGGCGCCGCTCTCCGCGCCCTTCATCATGGCCGGCATCCGCACGGCCTCGGTGTGGACCATCGGCGCGGCGACGCTCGCCACCACCATTGGCCAGCCGAGCCTCGGCGATCCGATCTTTGCGGGCTTGCAAACGCAGAACTGGGCGCTGGTGCTCGCCGGGTGTCTGGCGAGCGCGGGGCTGGCGCTTGCCGCGGACAACCTCTTGTGGGTGATCGAGGTGGGCCTTGCGCGCCGCAAGCGGTGGATGACCTATGGCGGCATGGCAATCGTCGTCCTTGGCATCCTTGCCGCGCTGTGGGGCCAGCGCAGCGACGAGACCGAACGCCCGATCGTGATCGCCTCCAAGCAGTTCTCCGAGCAATATATCCTCGCCCAGCTGATCGGATCGCGATTGGAGGCGGCGGGCTACACCGTCGAATATCGCGACGGGCTGGGCAGCGCGGTGGTGCACTCGGCGGTCGCCTCCTCGAGCGTCGACATCTCGGTCGATTACACCGGCACGATCTGGGCCAATTTCCTCAAGCGCGCCGACAATCCCGGGCGCGAGGCGATGTATGAAACCATCCGCGAATGGGAAGCGCGCCAGAACGGGGTGAAGGTGCTCGGCCGATTGGGGTTCGAGAATGCCTATGCCTTCGCGATGCGCTCCGACCGGGCGCAGGAGCTGGGAGTGACCAGCCTCGCCGATCTGGTCGGCAAGGGCGGCGCGCTGACCGTCGGGGGCGACCCCGAATTCTTCGAGCGGCCCGAATGGCTGGCGGTGCGCGACGCCTATGGCCTGCGCTTCGGCAAGACCCGCAATTTCGCGCCGACCTTCATGTATGACGCCCTGCGTTCAGGCGAGGCGGATGTGATCAGCGCCTATACCTCGGACGGACGGATCGCGGCGGACAAGCTGGTGGTGCTCGCTGACCCCAAGGCCGCGCTGCCGAGCTATGATGCGTTGCTGCTGCTCTCGCCGCGGATCGCCGAAGACCCGGGCGTCGCCGCCGCACTCCAGCCGCTTCTGGGCGCGATAACCGTCGAGGCCATGCGCGAGGCGAACTTCGCGGTCGACCGCGAGGATGCGGGGAAGCTGACGCCCAAGCAGGCGGCGGAGCAGCTGCGGAAACGGGTAGAGATAGGGAAGTAGGCGCAGGCCGTGACGGCCTACCCCGCCTTCTTCCAAACCTGCGCCTGACAGAAGGGGCCCACGCAGCCCTTCATTTCCAGCGTCCCGTCGGGCTTGCGGCGCACATAGGCGGTGTAGGTCTTGCCGTTTTTGGGGTCATAGACCTTCCCGCTCCACACATCGCCATCGGCCACGAGGCCAGTCAGGATCGTGATGCCCAGCAGCTTGCGGGTGCGCTTGGCGGCATCGGGGTTGTTGACGTCGCGCTGGTCGTTGCCGCCTGGCGGCGGGACCAGGAACTTCTCGATCCGCCCACAAAGCGCCTTGCCGCAAGGGGCGATGGCAACCACCGCGTCCTTTTCCGCGGTCACCCAGCGCCCCGTGATCGGCTGCGCCGCAAACGCAGCGGGCACCAGCGCCGCGAGCCCCAGAACCGCTGCCAGAACACCTGCCTGCTTCTTCATGCCTGTCTCCCTCACTGGAACCCCACCCCGAACGGCCAGCGCCGCCCGCAAATCCCGAGCACCTTGAACAGCGTGCCCATCTGACTGTCCTCGACCAGCCGGTCGCGCTGG
>JAIYEK010000270.1 GCA_027487015.1 Erythrobacteraceae bacterium
TCTTGCCATTGGCCTTCGTGATTGCGAGGAGCATCGGCGCGCCGCCCTTCCGGCGGCTCGCAATGACGAGGTGAGCTTTGGATGCGTTCGGTTCTTGCTGCGGTTGCCCTTGGTCTTTCGACCTGTCTGACAACGCCGGTGCTGGCGGAGACCGTCGCCGTGCCTGAGACTGCTCCCGCACTGACCTTCGAGCGCGTCTTCGCTTCCCCCGGCCTCGATGGCCCTGCGCCGCGGCAGGTGAAGCTTTCGCCCGATGGGCGCTTCCTAACCCTGCTGCGCAACCGCGCCGATGACCGCGACCGCTATGACCTGTGGGGCTATGACATCGAGACCCGCGAATGGCGGATGCTGGTGGATTCCGAAAAGCTCGGCAGCGGGCGCGAGCTCAGCGAAGACGAGAAGATGCAGCGCGAGCGCGCGCGCGTCGGCAGCCTCAAGGGGATCATCGCCTACCAATGGGCGAGCGACGGCAGCGGGGTGCTGGTGCCGCTCGATGGCGACCTGTTCCTCGCCAAGCTCGACGGCGCCGTTACCCGCCTGACCGACACTGAAGGCACCGAATTGAACCCCCAGCTCTCCCCCAAGGGCAGCTCGGTCAGCTTCGTGCGCGGCCGGCGGCTGTGGGTCGGTCCGGTGGGCGGGGAGGCGCAGCCGGTCACCCCGGCGGGCGAGGCGGAGACGATCCGCTGGGGCGAGGCGGAATTCGTCGCGCAGGAGGAAATGGCGCGCCTCCAGGGCTATTGGTGGAGCCCCGACGACAGCCGCATCGTCGTCCAGCGCACCGACGAAGCCAGCGTCGGCGTCGTCACCCGCGCGGCGATCGGCGCGAAGGGCACCAAGGTGTTCGACCAGCGCTATCCGGCGGCGGGCACCGACAATGCGATTGTCGAGCTGTTCGTGATGAACTCCGATGGTTCGGGCAGCGTGAAGGTCGACCTCGGCCTCGATCTCGACATTTACGTCGCCCGCGTCGACTGGGCGCTCGATGCATCCGCGATCTATGTTCAGCGGCAGGACCGCGCGCAGACCCGGATCGACGTGCTCAAGGTCGATCCAGCCACCGGCGCCTCGCAGATATGGTTCGCCGAAAAGGCCGCGCGGCCCGATTACTGGGTGAACCTCTCGGACAATTACCGCTTCCTCAAGGACGGCAGCCTGCTGTGGTGGTCGGAGCGGGACGGGTTCGGCCACTTCTACCGCTATGCGGGTGGGCAGTGGACCCAGCTCACCCGGGGCACCTCGCCCGCAACGTCACTGGTCGGGGTGGACGAGGGTGCCGGCACCTTCACCTATCAGGCGACCGCGGACGTCCTCACCCAGCAGATCTACCGCACAAGGCTCGACCGGACGGGCGAGCCTGAACTCCTCACCGATCCCGCCTTCACCAATTCTGCGAGCATGGATGGCGCCGCGCGGCTGCTCTACGTCAGCCGCTCCGGGCCCGCCCAGCCGTCGCAGTCCTACCTTGCGACGCCCGACGGCACCCGCGTCGCGTGGATCGAGGAGAACCGGGTGGAGGGGGCGCACCCCTACGCGCCCTTCCTCGCCAGCCATGTGACCCCCGAATACGGCAACATCGCCGCCGAAGACGGCACCCCGCTCCACTGGATGATGCTCAAGCCCAAGATGGAGCCGGGCAAGCGCTATCCGGTGTTCTTCCAGCACTATAGCGGCCCCGGTCCGCAGACGGTGACCAAGGGCTGGGGCGGGGCGCTCGCCCAGGCGATTGTCGACAAGGGCTATATCTTCTTCCAGCTCGACAATCGCGGCTCGGCCAACCGCGGCGTCGATTTCGAGCAACCGCTCTACCGCGCGATGGGCGGCGCCGAAGTGCGCGACCAGAAGACCGGCGCGCTGTTCTTGAAGAGCCTCGACTATGTCGATCCCGCCAAGATCGCGATCTACGGTTGGTCTTACGGCGGCTACATGACCTTGAAGCAGCTCGAGGCTGATCCGGGGCTCTATGCTGCCGGTATTTCCGGCGCTCCGGTGACCCGCTGGGAACTCTACGACACCCACTACACCGAACGCTACATGGGCGACCCGCGCGAAGTGCCCGAGGCTTACGCGAAGGCGAGCGCGATCCCCGACGCCACCAAGATCACCGATCCGCTGCTGCTCATCCACGGCATGGCGGATGACAACGTGATCTTCGAGAACTCGTCCGAACTCATCTGCGTGCTCCAGGAAAGCAACACGCCCTTCGAGATGATGCTCTACCCCGGCTACACCCATCGCGTCTCCGGCCCCAAGATCGGCCCGCACGTGTGGAACGGGATCATGCGCTTCCTCGAAAGCCACGGGGTGACGCCGCCGAAGTAGCGCCGAGGGGCGGAATAGGTCTGCAATCCCAAGCTTAGCTGTTGCGCTTGGGGCAAGGCTCGCTATCTCGCGCAGTCCAAAGCTTTAGGAGAATGCCAAGTGGGTTACCGGGTGGCAGTGGTCGGCGCGACCGGGAATGTCGGGCGCGAGATGATGCAGGTGCTCGCCGAGCGCGAGTTTCCGTGCGACGAAGTCGCTGCGGTCGCCTCGTCGCGGTCGGTCGGGAGCGAGGTCGAATTCGGCGACACCGGCAAGATGCTCAAGTGCCGCAACATCGAGCATTTCGACTGGGCCGGCTGGGACATCGCGCTGTTCGCGGCAGGCTCGGGCCCGGCCAAGGAATATGCCCCCAAGGCAGCGGCAGCCGGTTGTATCGTCATCGACAACTCGTCGCTCTATCGTATGGACCCCGATGTGCCTTTGGTGGTGCCGGAAGTGAACCCCGACGCGATCGACGGCTACAAGGCCCGCAACATCATCGCCAACCCCAACTGCTCGACCGCGCAGCTGGTGGTGGCGCTGAAGCCGCTGCACGATGCCGCCACGATCAAGCGGGTGGTGGTCTCGACCTACCAGTCGGTCTCGGGCGCGGGCAAGGCGGGGATGGACGAGCTGTTCCAGCAAGCCCGCGCGATCTTCGTGGGCGATCCGGTCGAACCGCAGAAATTCACCAAGCAGATCGCCTTCAACGTCATCCCGCACATCGACAGCTTCCTTGATGATGGCTCGACCAAGGAAGAGTGGAAGATGGTGGTCGAGACCAAGAAGATCCTCGATCCCCGCATCAAATTGAACGCCACCTGCGTGCGCGTGCCGGTGTTCGTCGGCCACTCGGAAGCGGTCAACATCGAGTTCGAGAACGAACTCAGCGCCGAAGCCGCGATGGACATCCTTCGCGAGGCCCCCGGCGTGATGCTGATCGATAAGCGCGAGGACGGCGGCTACATCACCCCCGTCGAATGCGTGGGCGATGCCGCGACCTTCGTGAGCCGTGTGCGCGAGGATCCGACGGTCGAGAACGGCCTGAGCATGTGGGTCGTCTCGGACAACCTGCGCAAGGGCGCGGCGCTCAACGCGGTGCAGATCGCTGAGCTGCTCGGGCGGCGCCACCTCAAGAAGGGCTAAGGCGCAAGGTGCCGCCGCTGGCGAAGGCGCAAGGCTGGATGCTGGCGGCGGTGACGCTGGGCATTCCGCTCAGCGCATGGGGCGCGCTCTATCCCGGCAACACATGGCTTCAGGTCGGGCCAGTCGCGGTGGCGCTTCCCTTCGCACGGGCCGCGTTGCGCCGCGCGCCGATCAGCAATGCCTCGGCCGCCTGCATGACCGCCTTCGTGCTGCTGCACCTGTTTGCAGCGCGCTGGTCCTACAGCTTTGTGCCCTATGACGCGTGGTTCCCGGCCCTCGCCTCCGAGCGCAACATGTTCGACCGGCTCGTCCACTTCGCCTTCGGGGCGCTGGCAATGGCTCCGATGGTCGAGGCGGGGGTGCGCTACTGGGGCCTATCGCCGCGCATGGCGCTGGTCTTCGCCGTCACCTTCGTGCTCGCGGTGGGCGGGCTTTACGAGATTTTCGAATGGAGCCTCACCCTCGCGCTCGCGCCGGAAGATGCGGGCGCCTATAATGGCGAGCAGGGCGACATGTTTGACGCGCAGAAGGATATGGCGCTAGCGGGGGTCGGCGCCGTGTTGGTCGCTCCCTTCGTGCGGAGTGCGCGCTGGTGGAAAGGGAACTTGCAATGAACAACGGACGGGTTCTCCTCGCGCTTGTGGGCGCGCTGGCTCTGGTGGGTTGCGATAGCGGCGCTGCGCCCGATGCGGCCGCGAGCGGCGATGCTGCAACGCAGGCGCCGGTCGCTGCCAATGCGGTCGAACTGCGCGCGGACGGGCTTGCGGCCGGGGCCGAGAGCTTCTTCTTCGCCGCCGGCAAGGCCGAGGTCGAAGCCGCGCTCGCCAAAGCCCTGGGGCCGGTGCTGCGCAGCGGCGAGAACGGCGAATGCGGGGCGGGGCCGATGACCTTCACCGATTACGCGGGCGGGCTCACCGCGCATTTCCAGGATGGCAAGCTGGTGGGCTGGAACTGGCACCTGCCGCAGGACGGCGACCGCGCGGCGAGCGGCACCATCGGTCTGGCGGGCACCGTGCAGCTCGGCGCCCCGCGCGCAGCGATCGAAGCCGCAGCAGGCTTTGCCAAGGTCGAAGACAGCACGCTGGGTGAGGAATTCATGATCTCCGACACGCTTGGCGGGTTCATCACGGGCGACCGGGTCGAGATGCTCTACGCCGGGACCCAGTGCTTCTTCCGCTGAGCCGAGCTATTCCGAAAGCGCCACAGGCCCTGCGGGCCGCGCGTTCTTGCGCATCAGCAGCGCAAGCGGCGCGGCGGCGAGCGTGATCCACATCATCAGCCAGAAATCGTCGATATAGGCGATCATCGCCGCTTGCCGGTTCACCTCGGCGTCCATCACCGTCATCGCAGCGTCGCCCAGCGCCTGGAACCGGTCGGTGGCGGAGAAGTCGACGATGTTGCCGGTCGCCGCGGTAATGTTGCTCCCGAGCTCTTCGTGGCTTGTCTGGATGTTGCGGGCGAGCAGCACGGTCATCCACGCGATCCCGGCCGAGGCGCCCAGCGAGCGGAACAGGTTGAGGAGGCTCGACCCGTCGGTGCGCAGTGCCGGGCTGAGCGTCGCAAAGGCGCTGACCTGCAAGGGGATGAAGACGAGGCCCATGCCGAGGCCCTGCAATAGCCCGCTGACGATCACGTGCGTCTCGTCAACGCTGAGCGACCAATGCGCCATCTGCCACAGCGACAGCGCGCAAATCATGAAGCCCCCCGCCACCACCGGCCGGGCGTCGACCCCGCGGCGCATCAGGATCCCCGAGACCTGCATCGATACGAGGATCCCCACCCCGCGCGGCATCAGCACGATGCCGGTGTCGATCACGCCGTAGCCGAACAGGTTCTGCAGCATCGGCGGCAGCAGCGCCATCACCGCAAACATCACGATCCCGATCACGATCATGAACGCAAGCGCGATCGCATAGTTGCGATCGGCGAACAGCTTGCGGTCGAACATCGGGGCCTTGGCGGTGGCGAAGTGGATCACCACCATCCACGTCGCCGAGAGCATCAGGAGGAGGTAGATCCAGATCTCGCCCGAGGCGAGCCAGTCCTCCTGCTGCCCCCGGTCGAGCATCAGCTGGAACGAGGCGAGCGCGACTGCGAGCAGGATGAACCCCGCCAAGTCGAAGCGCCGCTCGCGCTGGGGCCGTTTGGGGAGGTAGGCGATCAGGATCGCCAGCGAGGCAAGCCCGACGGGAAGGTTCACGAAAAACACCCAGCGCCAGTTCGCGGTCTCGGTCAGCCAGCCGCCGAGGATCGGGCCGAGGATCGGGCCGATCATGATCCCCATCCCCCAAACCGCCATGATCTGCGGATGACGGGAAGGTCGGGTGGCATCGAGCATGAAGGACTGGGAGAGGGGCGCGATGAAGGCTCCGGCGACGCCTTGCAGCGCACGGAAGGCGACCATCTCCTCGAGGTTCTGCGCGATCCCGCACAGCATCGAGGCGAGGATGAACCCCGCGACCGAGCCGATGAACAACAGCCGCGCGCCGAACCGGTCGGCCAGCCACCCGGTCAGCGGCAACGCGACCGCCGAGGCGATGATGTAGCTCGTCAGCACCCAGGTGACCGTGTCGACCGTCGCCCCCAGCGAGGATTGCATGTGGGGCAGCGCCACATTGGCGATGGTGGTGTCGAGAATCTGGAGGAGCGATGCGGCCATCACGCCGACGATCATCAGCGGGTAATTGCCGCTCTCGAGCTCCGCGACATCGCTGGGGCGTGCAGGCGTGGTGGGCAGGTCGTGTGCAGGTGGTGCGGCGCTGGTCGCCATGTCAGCGCTTGGGCTTGTCGTCGCCGGTGAACACCGTCACTTCGGTCGAAAGCCCCGCGATCAGCCGGCGCGGGCTCTGGCCTTCCAGCGCGATACGCACCGGCACGCGCTGGGTGACCTTGACCCAGTTTCCGGTCGCGTTCTGCGCGGGGAGCACCGAGAATTCGGCCCCCGTGCCTGCGCCGATGCTGGCGACGCGGCCCTTCAGCACGAGGTCCGGATAAGCATCGAAGCGCACCTCGGCGCGCTGGCCCACGGCCATGTCGGCAAGGTCGGTCTCCTTGAAGTTGGCCTCAACATAGGTCGATCCCGACCGAACCAGCGTGAGCACGGGCAGGTTGGGGACGACTTGCTGGCCAAGCTGCAAACGGTCGGCCTGCGCGATGCGGCCAGCGGCGGGGCTGCGCACTTCGGTGCGGCGCAACGAGAGCTGGGCGTTGGCGCGGCGCGCCTCGGCCGCGGCGACCTGCGGGTTGACGCCGGGAACTGCTGGGCCGCTCGCGAGCCGCGCGCGTGCTTCGCGCTGGCGGTCTTCGGCCTGACGGATGCGTTCGCGCGCCTGGACCACCGCTTGCTCGGCCGCTTCGAAATCGGCCTTGGTAGAAAAGCCCTTTTCGCGCAGCGCCCGCACCCGCTCGAACCGCGCCTCGGCAAAGCCCACATCGCTGCGCGCGGCGGCGATGTCAGTGCCGCTGAGGTCGGCGTCGTTCTTCAGCGCGATGACATTCACCTGCGCGCCCGCAATCGCGGCATTGGCCTCGGCGATCTGAAGGCGGAAGGGCTCGGGGTCGATCCGGAACAGCAGCTGCCCGGCCTGCACCTCGGCCCCGTCCTTGACCAGCACCTCGGTGATCGGCCCGCCGACTTCGGCGCTGACCGAGACCATGTCCTGCTTGATATAGGCATTGTCGGTCGAGACTTTGCCCTGAAGGCTCTGCCAGTAGAACCAGGCAGCCCCCGCCAGCGCAAGCGGGACGATTAGCATCAACCCCCAGCGGAGCCATGGCTTGCGCGCGGGTTTCTCGGCCTCGGGTGAGGTGAGGGGGGTGGCATCGGCGGCGGCGGGGGCGCGGGCGGGATCGGCTTCAGCCATGGAGGGCCTCAGGTTGGGGCTGGCGGGCAGCGAGGAGATTGGCAGCGATGCGCTCGAGCATCTGCGCGAACAGCGCGCGTTCGCCCGGGTCGAAGCCATCGAGCACTTCTTCGAACAATGCCTCGGCGCTGGCGCGCAGACGGGTGACGATCCCGCGGCTCTTGTCGGTGAGGTGGAGGATCCGCGCGCGGCGATCGGCGGGATCGGCCTGACGCTCGATCCAGCCGGCGTCCTCCAGCCGGTCGGCGATGCGGGTGAGGGTGATCGGCTCGATCTCCAGCCGTTCGGCGTAAAAGGCCTGGTTCTCATTGGGATAGCGTTCGAGCGAGAGCAGCAGCCGCGCCTGCGGGCCGGTGATCCCGAGCGAGCGCACCCGCTCGTCGAACAGGCGGCGCAGCTGGCGCGAATTGTCGGCGAGTCGGTAGCCGGTCTCGATGCTCATGGGTGGGCTTATAATAAGCGTGCTTATTATATTCAAGCGCGCGCCCCTTCCGCGATGCGGGCTCTGGCCCCGCCCCGCGAAGCGCGCTAGCACGGCATCATGACGCTCCACGCAGACCTGTTCTTCAGCTTCCGCTCGCCCTATTCCTACCTCGCCATCGGGCGTTACCGGGCGATGGCCGAGGAATATGACCTCGCCATCGCGCTGCGGACCGTGTGGCCGATCGCGATCCGCGATCCTTCAATCCTGTTCACCGGCAGCCCCAATGTCGGGCGCTATATCTTCATCGATGCCGCGCGCAGCGCGCAGATGCTCGGCATCCCCTACCGCTGGCCGCGCCCCGATCCGGTGGTGCAGAACCTCGCCACCCGCGAGATTGCGGCCGAGCAGCCGCATATCCACCACCTGTGCCGCATGGGGCAGGCGGCCGAGCGGGCGGGGCGGGGCATCGCTTTTGCGCACGAGGTCGCCACGCTGATCTGGTCGGGCACGGTCGATAATTGGCACGAGGGCGATCACCTCGCCGGGGCCGCGACGCGCGCGGGGCTCGATTTTGCGGCGCTGGAAGCCGAGGCGCTCGACGATGCCACCGCTCTCGATGGCGAGATCGAAGCCAACCAGGCCGCGCTTGAGGCTGCGGGCCACTGGGGCGTGCCGACATTGGTCTTCGAGGGCGAGCTCTTCTTCGGGCAGGACCGCATCGCGATGGCGCAATGGCGGATGGAGCAGAAGGGGCTCGTGCGCCGTGGTTGAACATTTCGCCAGCTTCGACGGCACCAAGCTCGCGGTCCATACGCTGGGAGAAGGGCGCCCGGTGGTGCTGCTCCACGGGCTGTTTTCCTCATCGCAGATGAACTGGATCAAGTGGGGCCATGCCGAGCGATTTGCGGCGGCAGGTTTCCGGGCGATCATGCTCGACTTCCGCGTCCATGGTGAGAGTGAAGCGCCGCGCGACGCCGCAGCCTATCCGACCGGCGTGCTGGTGCGCGATGTGGCGGCGCTCGCCGAGCACCTCGCGCTGGAGCCGGGCGGCTTCGATCTCGTCGGCTTCTCATTGGGCGCGCGCACCGCGGTCCACACCGTGGCCCACGGCGTGCTCGAACCGCGCCGACTTGCAATCTGCGGGATGGGGGTGGAGGGCCTCGCAGGCTGGGCGCGCCGCGCGGATTTCTTCAAGCGGGTGATCGACGAATTTGAAACCATCAAGCCGGGCGATCCCGCCTATGCCGCGCGCACTTTCCTCAAGTCGCAAGGGGTCGACCGGGCCGCGGCGCGGCTGTTGCTCGATGCGATGGACGATTTCGACCTCGGGAGCCTCGCCAACATCACCATGCCCTGCGCGGTGATCTGCGGCGATGAGGACCGCGACAATGGCTCGGCTGAAGACCTGGCCGCGCTGCTACCGGACGCACGCTATATCGAAGTGCCCGGCACCCATATGGGCAGCGTGACGAAGCCTGAACTCGGCGAGGCGATTGCGGGCTTTCTCGCGGCTTGATTCCGCAGGCAAGGGCGTTCAAACCTGCCGCCATTGTCACATGACGGACGGGAACCCCTCGCAATGAAAACTGCCTTCCCCCTGCTCAAGGGCGCGGCTGCCGCGCTCGCCATCGCCATCGCCGCCCCCGCGCTTGCCGATAGCGCCGCCCCCGAGGCCGCGCCTGCCGCCGCGGGCCCCGAAGTGCCGTTCCCGCTGACGCCCGAGGGCGCCGCGCAATTCGTGGCCGCGGCGGAGAATGACCTGTTCGATTACGCGCTCGAGGCCAACCAGGTGAACTGGGTCAACAACACCTATATCACCGATGATACCGACGCGATGGCCGCGCGGATCAACGCGATCGGCACCGAGAAGACCGTGCAATATGCGCTGCTCTCGGCCCGCTATGCCGCGGTGCCGGGCATCTCGGCCGAGCTGAAGCGCAAGCTCGACATCATGCGCAACGGTCTCGTGCTGCCTGCGCCGACCACCGCGGGCGCGGCGACCGAGCTGAACGAGATCGCCACCCGCCTCAACAGCCAATACGGCAAGGGCAAGGGCACGCTCGGCGGCAAGCCGATCAACGGCAGCGATATCGAGGCCGAGATGGGCAACCCCGAGCGCACGCCGGAAGAGCTCAAGGAAATGTGGGCGAGCTGGCACGACTCTGTCGGCGCGCCGATGAAGGGCGATTACGCCAAGATGGTCGGCATCGCCAACGAGGGCGCGCGCGAATTGGGCTTCGACAATGTCGGCGCGATGTGGCGTTCGGGCTACGATATGCCGCCCGAAGAATTCGCCGCCATGGCCGATCGCCTGTGGGAAGAGACCAAGCCGCTCTACATCGCGCTCCACACCTATGTGCGCCGCAAATTGAACGAGAAGTATGGCGACGCCGTCCAGTCGCGCACCGGCCCGATCCGCGCCGACCTGCTCGGCAATATGTGGGCGCAGGAATGGGGCAACATCTACACGCTGGTCGCGCCCCCGGGGTCGGGCGATGTCGGCTATGATATCGGCGAGCTGCTGGTCGCGCAGGGCAAGGGCCCGATCGACATGGTCAAGACGGGCGAGGGCTTCTACTCCTCGCTCGGCTTCGCGCCGCTGCCCGAGACGTTCTACCAGCGCTCGCAGTTCGTGAAGCCCGCCGACCGCGAAGTGGTGTGCCACGCCAGCGCATGGGACATCGACAGCAAGGACGACATCCGCATCAAGATGTGCATCAAGGTGAATGCCGACGATTTCGTCGTCATCCACCACGAGCTCGGCCACAACTACTACCAGCGCGCCTACAACGAGCAGCCTTTCCTCTACCTCAATGGCGCGAATGACGGGTTCCACGAGGCGATCGGCGATTTCGTCGCGCTGTCGATCACGCCGGAATATCTCGTCCAGATCGGGCTGCTTGACCGCAAGAACGTGCCCAGCGCCGACAAGGACACCGGCCTTTTGCTGCGTCAGGCGATGGACAAGGTCGCCTTCCTGCCCTTCGGCCTGCTGGTCGACAAGTGGCGTTGGGGGGTGTTCGACGGGTCGATCAGCGAGGCGGAATACAACAAGGCGTGGGTCGATCTGAAGCGCGATTACCAAGGCATCGTGCCGCCGGTCGAGCGCCCCGCCGACGCTTTCGATCCGGGCGGTAAGTATCACATCCCCGGCAACACGCCCTATGCGCGCTACTTCCTCGCGCGGATCCTGCAGTTCCAGTTCTACAAGGCGGCTTGCGATTCTGCAGGGTGGAAGGGGCCGCTCCATCGCTGCTCGTTCTACGGCAACAAGGAGGTGGGTGCGAAGCTCGGCAAGATGCTCGAGATGGGCGCGTCGCAGCCCTGGCCCGATGCGCTCGAGGCCTTCACCGGCACCCGCGAGATGAGCGCCAAGCCGATGCTCGAATATTTCGCGCCGCTCAAGAAGTGGCTCGACGAGCAGAACAAGGGCGAGACGGCGGGCTGGTGATGCGAGCCGGGGTCGGGCGCATCATCGCAGTTGCAGGGGCCCTGGTGGCGATGGTCGTCAGCGCCCCGGCGGCGCTTGCGGGCGGGCCTGAGGGCGCGCTGTTCGTTGCAGGCAAGCGCGGCAACACGCTCTCCAAGGTCGATCTGGCGACCGGCGCAGAAGTGTTACAAGTGCCGAGCTGCACCAACCCGCACGAGTTGGCGACCTCGCCCGATGGCCAGCACGTCGCTCTCGCCTGCTATGGCGGGACGAGCGTCGACATCTTCCGCACCGACACGCTCGAGAAGGTGCGCAGCATCGAACTCGGGGCAAACGCCCGGCCGCATGGGATCGTGTGGCACGCCAGCGGCACCATCTATGCGACGGCCGAGGGACGGCGCTCGATTTTCCAGCTGGTCGGCCCGCTGACCAGCGCCACCACCCTGTTCGAGTTCGGGACCGGCAAGGAGGGCAGTCACATGCTCGCCATCAGCCCGGATGAGCGGACGGCGTGGACCACCGACCTTGGCTCGCGCACGGTCACCCGGATCGATCTGCGCACCCGCCGCGCGCCGCTTTCGGTGACGGTGGGCGAGGAGCCGGAGGGCATATCGCTTGCTCCGGGCGGCGGCACGCTGTGGGTCTCGGCGCGCGGCTCCAACCAGGCCTTCGCGCTCGATCCGCAGACGATGGAGGTGCGTGAGACCGTCGCCACCGGTCGCTTCCCCTTGCGAATCGCGGTGCGCCCGCAAGGCGATGTCGCGGTGACCTCGGACCTCCAGGACGGCAGCCTCAGCGTCATCGACACGGCCACCGCAAAGGTCATCCGCACCATCCCGGTCTCCGGCCTCGCCGAGGCCGAGGCGCGCTTTCAGGTCACGATCCTGTGGTCGAAGGACGGGGAGCGCGTCTACGTCGCCGAGACCGCCAGCGATACCGTGGCCGAGGTCGATTACGTGCGCGGCACCGTGCTGCGCCGCTTCAGCGCGGGCGAGGGCGGGGACGGGATGGCGATCCTGCCTTGAAGGCGGTCAAGCCTCCCCTGATCGTCGGCTGGCGCGAGCTGGTCAGCCTGCCCGATCTCGGGCTCGCCGGCATTCCCGCCAAGATCGACACCGGCGCGCGCACCTCCTCGCTCCACGCCCATGTGCTCGAGGATTTCGTGCGCGGGGGCGATCGCTTCGTGCGCTTCGCTGTCGATTGGGACGGCGTGCGCCACCACTGCGAGGCGATCCAGGTCGATGTGCGCGGCATCACGTCCTCCAACGGCGACCAGCAGACCCGCTTTGTCATAAAGACGCCGCTCAAGATCGGTAGCCTTACCTTCCGGGCGGAAATAAGCCTGGCGGACAGATCCCAGATGCAGTTCCCGATGCTGATCGGGCGCACCGCGCTCAGGCGGCGGATGGTGGTGGATAGCGGCCATTCTTGGCTGCAATCACCTGCGATAGCGCATATGGGGCGCGTCCGCCGCTAGCGCGTTTTCCAGCCGGGTGTGTCACCCGGCAGCCGGAAAACGCGGCTACATAATGCTTTAAGGCGCCGGTCTTGAAAGGGTCTGCATGAAAATCGCGATGCTGGCGCGCAACGCCAACCTCTATTCGCACAGGCGGCTCAAGGAGGCTGCCGAGGCGCGAGGGCACACGCTCGACATCCTCAACACGCTGCGCTGCACGGTGCATATTGCCAGCCACCGGCCGCAGGTGTTCTACAATGGTTCGCCGATCCAGGACTATGACGCGGTGATCCCGCGCATCGGGGCCTCGATCACCAACTATGGCCTTGCGATCCTCCGGCAATTCGAGATGGCCGGTATCTGGTCGCTGAACGAGAGCGTCGCGATCGGGCGGAGCCGCGACAAGCTGCGGTCCCTACAGATCCTCGCCAAGCATGGCCTCGGCCTGCCGCTGACGGCCTATGCCAATGATCCCAAGGCCGCCGAGGAGATCATCCGCGCCGTGAAGGGCCCTCCGGTTGTCATCAAGCTGATCGAGGGCACGCAGGGCATCGGCGTGGTGCTCGCCGAGACGATGAGCAGCGCCAAGTCGGTGATCGAGGCGTTCCGCGGCGCCAACGTCAACATCCTCGTGCAGGAGTTCATCAAGGAAGCCGGCGGCACCGATATCCGCGCGTTGGTGGTGGGCGGCAAGGTGGTCGCGGCGATGAAGCGCACCGGCGCGGCCGACGAGTTCCGCTCCAACCTCCACCGCGGCGGCTCTGCGCAGGTCATCAAGATCACGCCCGAGGAACGCTCGACCGCGGTGCGCGCCGCCAAGCGCATGGGCCTGAACGTGTGCGGGGTCGACATGCTGCGCTCGAACCACGGCCCCGTCATCATGGAGGTCAACTCCTCCCCCGGCCTCGAAGGGATCGAGAGCGCGACCGGCAAGGACATCGCCGGCCAGATCATCGACTTCATCGTCGCCAACGCCAAGGGCGGGACGACCAAGACCAAGGGGCGGGGGTAACGGCGCGCGCAAGCGGCCTCAAGCGTTCCTCGCCATCAGCCCGCCATCGACTGGGATCGCGACCCCGGTGATGTAGCTCGCCGCCGGGAGCACCAGCGACAGGGTCATATGCGCGACCTCCTCGGGCTCGCCATAGCGCCTCAGGGCGGTGCGGCGTTTCGCGAAGATCACCTTATGCTCCTCGGCCACGCTATCTGTCATCGCCGTGCGGATCGGGCCGGGGCAGATGCAGTTGACGGTGATGCCTTCGGGGCCGAGATCGACCGCGAGGCCGCGCGTCAGCCCGATCACCCCGGTCTTGGCCGCGACATAGGGCGTATCGCCGGGGGTCGCGCCCAAGCCTTCGGTCGAGGCGATGTTGACGATCCGCGCCGCGTCGCTCTGTCGCAGCCACGGCAAGGCGGCGCGGACCATGCGCTGGTGCGCCGTCAGCATCACGCCGAGCGCGCGGTGCCAGATGTCTTCATATGCCGGATCATCCAGAGCGCTGAAGCTCGAGATGCCGGCGTTGTTCACCAAAATGTCGATCCGTCCGAAATCGGCGGCGACGGCGGCGACGGTGCTGGCGATGGCCTCCGCGTCGGCCACATCCAGCGCGTAGGCGCGGGCACCGCCGCCGCATTCCGCCGCCACCGCCGCGCAGGCTGCATGATCGCGGTCTACCACGGCCACCGCCGCGCCCTCGGAGGCGAACAGCAAGGCGGTGGCCCGGCCCATGCCGCTCGCTGCGCCGGTGACGATCGCGGTGCGTCCGGCAATCGAGCGTGAGGGGGATGGGTGGGACATGGGCGGCTCTCCTGACCAAGCGGCGTCAGCTGCCGAGGCTAGCCGAGGGATAGGGCTGCGTCACCTGTCCGGCATTCCCGCCGATCATGGCCAATTATTCCAAGCCAGACCGGCACCGAATCGGCTATGCCTTGCCCTTGGGTCGCCAACGGAGGGAATTTCATGACCATTCGCCGTCTCTTGTCGCTGTCTGTCCTGGCGGGCCTGACTGTCGCCACCGCTGTGCCGGCCGCTGCCGAGGATGCCAGCGTTGAAAAGCGGCTCGACCGCGAAGGCCTCAAATACGAGGTCGATGGTGACGGCGATTACAAGCTCACCTTCAACTATTCCAAGGAAGGGCGCACCCAGCTGGTGTTCGTCTCGGGCACGACCCAGACCGTGTCCGGGCTGACTGTCCGCGAGGTGTTCTCGCCGGCTGGACGCGTCGAGAAGGACGGGATCGGTGGTAA
>JAIYEK010000160.1 GCA_027487015.1 Erythrobacteraceae bacterium
ATATAGGCCTGCGCAAAGCCGGGGACGCCGATCCCGTAGGTGGCAAAGCGCGCCACCACCGGAGCATAGAAGATGTCGGCAGCGCCGAAGGTTCCGAACAAATAGGGCCCCGCGCTGCCGTGACGCGCGCGGGCTTCGGCCCAGAGGGTGAGGATGCGGACGATATCATGCTTGGTGGTGTCGGAGACACCCGGCAGCTCGACCCGGCGGCGGATGTTCATCGGCAGCTCGCGGCGCAGGCTGAGGTAGCCCGAATGCATCTCGGCGACCATCGCGCGGGCCATCGCACGGGCGGCCTCGTCCTTGGGCCAGAACCGCTCGCGCCCGACCTTGTCGGCGCAATATTCCATGATCGCGAGGCTGTCCCACACCACCGCCTCGCCGTCCCACAGGATCGGCACCTTGCCGCTGGAGGGCTGGACCTCGCCCATGTCGTGCTTCAGCCGGTCCCACTCCTCGCCCATGATCGGCACGGTCAGTTCCTCGAAGTGCAGCCCCGACTGCTTGACCGCGAGCCAGCCGCGCAGGGACCAGCTCGAATAGTTCTTGTTGCCGATGATCAGTTTCATGTCCGCCTGCTCCACCTTGCCGGGACCGAGTTGCGGCTGCCGTAGATATTCAGGCTGGCACTGTCGAGGCTGAACGGGCTATCCGAGGCCGGTAATAAGGAGCCTGCGCAAATGACCCTGCCCCCCTTCCACCTCGCCTTCCCGGTCGACGATCTTGCCGCCGCGCGCCGCTTCTATGGCGAGGTAATGGGCTGCGCGGAGGGGCGCTCGAGCGACGAGTGGATCGATTTCGATTTCCACGGCCACCAGATTGTCGCCCATCTTGCGCCCGGGCAGGCGGGGGACCGTGCAAGCAACCATGTCGACGGGCTCGGCGTCCCCGTCCCCCATTTCGGGCTGGTGCTGACGATGGCCGACTGGGATGCGCTCGCCGCGCGGCTTCAAGCAGGCGGCTGCGACTTCGTGATCGCGCCGACGATCCGCTTCAAAGGCCAGCCGGGCGAGCAGGCGACGATGTTCCTGCGCGACCCTTCGGGCAACGCCTTGGAGTTCAAGGCGTTTGCTAACCCCGCTAACCTTTTCGCTACCTGAAAGCGCTACGCACCAATCCTTAAGAGATACGTTTCAATCCGAAATCATCATTTGATGGCTAACCAAATACTAACCATTCCTCCGTAATTCCCCTGAGCATGACCAAACATGCTCGCCTCTATGGCCCCCTCGCCTCGATCATCGCCACCGCTATGCTGGCTGGTGCAGCCTCGCCTGCCTTTGCAGGGGGCGTCACCGCCGGGACGCTGATCGAGAACACCGCCACCGCGAACTTCGAGGAAGCCGGCACCCCGCGCAGCGTCGATTCGAACAAGGTCACCGTGCGCGTCGACGAATTGCTCGATGTCACCGTGACCTCGCTCGACACCGGTCCGATCACCGCGCGCCGCGGCGATGCGGTTTTGACCTTCGAAGTGACTAACCCGGGTAACGGCCCCGAAGCCTTCCGCCTCACCGCCGATGCTGCGGTGGCGGGCAATGATTTCGACGTGACTGTTCGCGGCGTTGCAATCGATAGCAACGGCAACGGCGTCTATGATGACGGGATCGACCAGATCCTCACCGGGCCGCTGACCACCCCGGTGCTGGCGGCTGATGCCCGCGTTACCGTGTTCGTGCTCGTCACCGTGCCCGACAGCGCGGCCGATGGCGACACCAGCAATGTCGAGCTCACCGCCGCCGCCGTCACCGGCAGTGGCACGCCCGGCACCGTCTTTGCCGGCGAAGGCCAAGGCGGCGGCGATGCCGTGGTCGGCTCGACCGGCGCGATCGACGATGCCCGCGGCGTGCTCAACAGCGCGGTCGCGAGCGTCCAACTCGTCAAGTCCGTCGCCCTGCGCGATCCCTTCGGCGGCACCAGCGCGGTGCCCGGCTCGGTCGCGACCTTCACCATCGAGGCGCGCGTGAGCGGCTCGGGCAGCGTCGCCAACCTCGTTGTCACTGACGCCATTCCGGCCGGCACGACCTACGTGCCCGGCACGCTCGCGCTCGATGCCGGCACGCTGACCGACGCAGCCGACGCCGATGCCGGGACCGCCTCGGAAAGCGCCGGGATCAACGTCACGCTCGGAAACGTGGCGGCTGGCACCAATCGTTCGATCACCTTCAACGTCACTGTCGACCAATAACCGCATGACCGGGCCTGACCAGCCCGGCCTAACACAACACTTTCAGTAGTTTACGAGTCACCAGGGGACCAACCATGAAGTCGATCACCAAGCTGATGCTGGCCTGTGCCGCGGCTGCGAGCCTCGCCGTGCCTGTCCTTCCGCTGTCCGCTCAGGCCGCGGCGCCCGCCGTCTCGGTTGATGGCGACATCAAGTCCGAAAAGACCGTCACTGCGGCCGACGGCAAGACCAGCGTCGAGCTGGTCGAGCCCGAAAGCTTCCTGCCGGGCGACCGGCTGGTGTTCGGACAGAACTACAGCAACACGAGCGCGGAAGTGGTGACGAACTTCACGATCACCAACCCGCTCCCCGCAGCCGTGCGCCTCGCGCCCGACGCCGATCCGGCGCTCGAGGTGTCGGCCGATGGCGGCAAGACCTGGGGCAAGCTGTCCGCGCTCAGCGTAACCAATTCCGACGGGACCACACGTCCCGCCATCCATGCCGACGTGACTCACGTCCGCTGGGTGCTGGCAACCATCGCCCCGGGCACGTCCGGGCGGGTCGCCTTTCCTGTAATCATCCGCTGAACCGCGGGAGATAACCGCCACGCCCCGCGGGCGGCACTTTTGACGCTGGGCAGACACTCGGGACCATAAATATGAAGACCACCAAGCAGCTGCTGGGTGCGGTGAGCGCTGTCGCGCTTGTCGCCATGTCCAGCACCCCTGCTCTGGCCGCAGGGACCAGAGCCGGTACCACGATTACCAACTCCGTAACCGTCAACTACAACGTCAATGGCAATGCTCAGAACGCCGTGACGGACAGCGACAGCTTCACCGTTGACCAGCGCGTCAACGTGAACGTTACTGCCATCACCACGCCTGTTTCGGTCTCGCCGAACCAGACCAACCGCGTGCTGGCCTTCGACGTCACCAACCTCGGCAACGCCACGGCTGACCTCGTGCTGTCCACCGCGCTGCGCGGCGGCACGGCGGCGAACATCAGCAACATCCGCATCTTCCGTGACACCAACGGCAACCGTGCGCTCGATGCGGCCGAACTGACCGCCGGCGCGATCACCTCGCTCGATGAAGTCGCTGAAGACGCGACCGTGGCGGTGCTGGTCGTTTCCGACATCAGCATCAACGCTGTGAACGGCGACACCTTCGACGTCGCTCTGACCGCTGCCGTGCACGCAGGCGGCACCGCCGGTTCGACCGGCGCGCGCATCCTGGCGACCACGGGCGCGAACACCACCGGCATCGACAACGTGCTGTTCGACGGCGCGGGCGTGTCGGATTCGGCCAATGACGGCGCGTTCTCGGCCCAGGGCCGTTACGCGGTGTCGGGCGCGGTCCTGACCGTCGTCAAGTCGAGCCGTGTCATCAGCGATCCGGTGAACCTCACCACCAACCCGAAGGCCATTCCGGGCGCGACGGTTGAGTACTGCATCACCGTGGCGAACGCTGCCGGTGCTGCGACCGCGACCAACGTGGCTCTGCTCGACGATCTGCCGGCCGACGTGCTCTACAGCTCGGCGTTCGGGATCTTCATCAACGGTAGTGCGACCTGCACCACCGGCACCACGGGCGGCACCTTCGCGGCCGCTGGCGGGGCTGCCGGTCGTGACCGCATCACCGGCACGCTCAGCGACGTGGCGGCGGGCCAGACCCGTTCGCTCTACTTCCGGGTCACGATCAAGTAATTCTGATCGGGACTAAGGTCTTGCGTGTGTCCCCCTTCCTGCGGCGTGCGGCAGCATTGCTGTTTGCAGTTCTGCTGCCGCTCACTGCGCCGCAGGAGGGGGTTCACGCCCAGACGACGGGCGGCGGTGTGCGCACCGTCACCAATATTGCCGAGGCAAGCTGGGAGACGCATGGCAATCGCCGCGAGACCACCAGCAACCGGGTGGCCTTCGACGTCAACACCCAGCCCCCCGTGCCGCCTGCGATCCGCGTCTTCCGCCGCGCGCCCGGCGGCAACGGCCCTGAACTCGTCTACCGCGCGCCCCAGTGCAGCGTCGGTGGCATTGCTGCGACCGAACTGCGCGCCAACGCGACCGCCAGCCTGACCCCGGGCGGCAATGCGATTTCTTCCGCCCCGACCTCCGTCGTCAATGTCCAGCAGACCGACGAGCTGCGCGGGGGCGAGCCCCTTTTCTTCGAAGTTACAGCAACTTCCGCAAATCTTGACCCCACGGTAATCGACAGCCTCACAGTGGTGCTCAGCACCCCCGAGGGCGACCGCGAAACCATGGTGGTCTACGAGACGACCGCCGATAGCGGGCTCTTTGCGGGCGTGATCAACACCCAGCGCATCCCCCCGCCGCTGGTGCGCGAGGATTGCCGCCTCAGCGTCGGCGCGGATTCGCGCATCACCATCGCCGCGATGCGCCCGGGCAACGAAACGATCCTCGTTTCGGCCGAAGTCACCGTCCTGGTCGATCCCTTCGGCGTCGTGTTCGACAGCGAAACCGGCGCGCCGGTCGACGGCGCGCGCGTCACTCTCGTCAGCGCCGACACCGGCGCGCTTGCGACCGTCTTCGCCGAAGATGGCGTAACCCCTTGGCCTTCCAGCGTTATCAGCGGCCAGCCGATCACAGACGGCGGCGGACGCGCGGTCCCGATGGGGCCGGGCGAATTCTGGTTCCCGCTCACCGCGCAGGGCCGTTTCCGGCTCGTGGTCGAGCCTCCCCCGACCTACACCGCGCCCTCGATCGCCCCGCGCGACGTGCTCGCGCGCCTCACGCGCCCTGACGGGCGCCCCTACGTGATCCGTGAGGGCTCGTTCGGCGACGTCTTCGTGCTCGACGACCCTGTGCCTTTCGAGGTCGATGTGCCGGTTGACGGGCCCGCCGCCGATCTCGGCCTCGTCAAGACCGCCTCGCGCACCCGCGCCGAGCCGGGCGACGTGGTGTTCTACACCCTCACCGTCAGCAACACCGATGCCGCCCGCACCCGCCGCGCGGTGAGCATCACCGACACGCCCTCGCGCTGGCTGCGGCTGCGGCCCGGATCGTTGCGGATCAATGGCTTGCGCGCGTGGAACGCGCTCTCGACCTCGCCCGATGGCCGCGTGCTGACAATTGCGCTGGGCGACATTGCCGCAGGCACTTCGGTCAAGGTGACCTACGCCATGTCGGTGCGCCCCGATGCCCCGCCGGGCCGCGCGGTCAACCTTGCGCTCGCCCGCGATGCCTTGGGCCGCGAAGTGCGCGCCGATGCCGTGCTCGATATCGACCGCGATGGCATCGCCGACCGCATGACCATCATCGGCCGCGTCACCGAAGGACCCTGCACCCTTGCCGAGGCCGAACGGCGCGGGATTCCGGGCGTGCGGGTGATGCTCGAAGACGGCAGTTTCGCCGTCACCGATGCCGACGGACGCTACCATTTCGAGGGCGTGGTGCCCGGCACCCACGTGGTGCAGGTCGCCCCGATGACCCTGCCCGAGGGCGGCCGCTTCGTCGATTGCACCCGCAACACCCGCAGCGCGGGCAGCGCGATCTCGCGCTTTGCGATCGGTCAGGGTGGGAGCCTGGTGGTCGCCGATTTCCACGCCGTGCTGCCCGAAACCGAACGCGCCAAGCTCGCGCGGGTGGTGGCCGAGCCTGCCCCCGGCGCTCCTGAAGCAGGTGCCCCCGCCCCGGATGGCGCCGCTCCGGCAGACGCAGGCGCGCCCGCGCCCACCGGCGCCGACGCCGCTGCCGAGGCGCCCGTGGAAGGCGGCCCGAGCATCACCGATTACCTCGCGCTAGGCGATGGCGAAGACGGCTTCATCGCGCCTACCCTCGATGCCAACCCGCGCGCGCCCGCAATCAAGGTCGCAGTGCGCCACCGCCTCGGCCAGACCGTGCAACTGTTCGTCGACGGCAAGCCGGTCAATCCGCTCGCCTTCGAAGGCACGCAGAACCCCGAAATGGGCCTGTGGGCGGTCAGCCAATGGCGCGGCGTGCCGCTCTTGACCGACAAGACCGTGCTGGAGGCGCGCATCATCAACTCCTTCGGCGAGGTCTCCAAGACCTTCACCCGCGAAGTGTTCTTCACCCGCGCGCCCGCCAAGGTCGAATTCCTCCGCGAGCAGTCGAACCTCGTCGCCGATGCCCGCACGCGGCCCGTGATCACGATCCGCGTGCTCGATCGCAACAACCGCCCCTTGCGCGAAGGCATCTCGGGCACCTTCACCCTCAACGCGCCCTACCAGAGCGCCGAGCAGATCGACCGCCAGCAGCTGAACCAGCTCACCGGCATGGCGCCGATGGCCGCGCGCTGGGTGGTGGTCGGCAACGAGGGGATCGCCAAGATCGAACTCGCCCCGACCATGGTCAGCGGCTCGCTGCGGCTGGGCTTCACCTTCGACGACGGCGAAATCACCCGCCGCCAGGAGCTGGAAGCATGGATCGAGCCGGGCGATGTCGAATGGACCGTGATCGGCCTCGCCGAAGGCACCGTCGGCGCGCGTTCGGTCGCGGACAACATGGAACGCGCCGGGCGCTTCGACAGCGACCTTGGCGATGATGCGCGCATCGCGCTCTATGCCAAGGGCCGGGTGCTGGGCAAATACCTCCTCACCCTCGCCTATGACAGCGCCAAGCAGCGCGAGGACGCGCGCGTCCTGGGCGCGATCGATCCGGGTGCCTACTACACCGTGTTCGGCGACGGCTCGGCCCGCCAGTTCGACGCTGCGAGCCGCGAAAAGCTCTATCTCCGCATCGAAACCAGCGCCTTCTACGCGCTCTACGGCGACTTCCAGACCGCCTTCAACCAGACGCGCCTTGCCGCCTACAACCGCACCGCCACGGGCGTGATGGGCGAAGCGCGCGTCGGCGGGGTCAAGGCACAGGGCTTTGCCGCGCAGATTTCGAGCCGCTTCCAGCGCCAGGAGACGCAAGGGCAAGGCATCTCGGGGCCCTATGCGCTCAACAACCGCCGCATCCTCGCCAATTCGGAGCGCGTGACGATCGAGGTGCGCGACCGTTTCCGGCCCGAGCGTATCGTCTCGAGCCGCACCCTCGTGCGCTTCACCGATTATGACATCGATCTGCTCGCCGGCACGATCCGCTTTGCCGCGCCCGTGCTGAGCCGCGATGAGGAGCTCAATCCGCAGTTCATCGTCATCGAATACGAAACCGACGGCACCGGCGCGGCCGAATGGAACGCGGGCGCGCGCGCCGACTGGACCAGCGAAGACGGCCGCATCCGCATCGGCGCGAGCGCGATCAGCGATGCCGGCCTCGAAGGCGCAGGCGGCACCGCGCAGCGCACTGATCTGGGCGCGGTCGACCTCCTCGCCAAGATCGGCGATCACACCGAAGTGCGCGCTGAAATCGGCGTCAGCCGCCGCGAGGGCGAAACCGCGCAAGGCTGGCTCGCCGAAGTGCAGCACCAGACCGGCTCCATCGACCTCATCGCCTATGCCCGCCAGATCGACGCCGACTATGGCATCGGCCAGCAGAACGCGGTCGAACGCGGGCGCCGCAAGTTCGGCGTGGACGGCCGCGTGCTGATCACCGACGAGCTCGCCTTCACCGGCAGCCTGTGGCAGGACGACAGCCTGACCGATACCGCGCGCCGCCGCGCTGCACAGGGCCAGCTCGCGCTGACCCGCCAGAACACCAACCTGCGCCTCGGGATCGTCCACTTCACCGATCGGCTCGCCGATGGCAGCACCGCAGCCTCGACCGTGCTAGAAGCGGGCGCGACGCAGCGGATGCTGGGCAACAAGCTTGAGCTCTCGGCCGGCACCGCGATTGCGCTCGGCAAGGCGGAGAGCGCGGACCTTCCCGCCCGCCACCGCTTGGGCGCGCGCTACGAGATCATCCAGGACGTCCGGCTGGTGGCGACCTACGAACTCTCCGATGGCGAGCGATTGAAGGCGCGCCAGCTGCGTGGCGGCATCGAAGTCGCGCCGTGGCAGGGCGGGCAGATCTCGACCACCATCGGCGAGGAAACTATCGGCGAGAACGGCACCCGCTCCTTTGCCGCCTTCGGCTTGTCGCAGACGCTCGCGGTGACCCCGCAGCTGACCATCGACGCCACCATCGACGGCAACCGCACCATCGGCGGCTCGCCTTCAGCTGGCAGCCTCGTCAACCCCGCCCAGCCTGCGGCAAGCGGCGGCCAGCTTACCGGCGGGCTGTTGTTCGAGGACTTCACCGCCATCACGCTGGGCGCGGCATGGCGCAAGGACCGCTGGAGCCTCACGGCCCGCGGCGAATGGCGCGATGGCGAGACCACCGACCGCAAGGGCGTGCTGTTCGGCGCGATCCGCCAGCTTGGCGAGGGCAGCCTCGTGGGCTCGGGCGTGACCTGGACCCGCTCTACCACCACCGGCGGCGCGGTTGCCGAGATCATCGACGCGAGCATCGCCTTTGCCCACCGTCCGTCGGACTCGCCGCTCGCCATGTTGGGCCGGCTCGAATATCGTAGCGATCAAGTGACCGGGGCGACCGCAGGCGAGACCGCCGTGGGCGGCACCGCGCTCACCGTCGATGGCGATGCCGTCGCCCGTCGCCTCGTCGCCAGCCTTTCGGCCAATTTCAGCCCGCGTGGGCAAGACGATGCCGGCGCGCAGGTGCGCCGCCATGAAGTCGCGCTGTTCCTCGGCGCGCGCCACACGCTCGACGAATTCGAGGGCACCGAGTTCAAGGGCACCTCGGTCCTCGTCGGGGGCGACGCGCGCATCGGCATCGGTGAGCGCTTCGAGCTCGGCGCCAGCGTCACCGCCCGCGCCAATCTTGACGATAAGACGGTCAATTTCGCCTACGGCCCGACGATCGGCTTCGTCCCTGTCGAAGGCATGCTGCTGACCGTCGGTTACAACATTCAAGGCTTCCGCGACGGCGATTTCGGCCCTGCGCGCAACACCGACAGCGGCGTGTTTGCCGCGGTGCGCATGAAGATCGACGCTTCCACCTTCGGCTTCCTCGGACTGGGGCGCTGAGGATGACGGAGGTGCAGCAGCGGCGGTTTGCTAACCGTCTGTTTACCATGATTTCCTATGCCGGAGGGATGTTCGGGAGGGATTCGAGGAATTTAGCCGCGCTCAGCCGCCGTGTGCTGGCGCTTCTGGTGATGCTGTGCGCGCTGGCGTGGAGCCCGGCGGCGAGCGCGCAGGACTGCGCACAGGCCGGTGCCCAGGGCACCGCACCCGCCAGCTGGCAGACCTATTGCTGGCTCAACATGGCCAACTACAACGACACCACCGCGCGCGGCGCCTCGGGCCAGAACATGACCTTCACCCTGCCCGACGGTTCGGTGCTGCGCTTCAATGCGCGGGTGACCGGCACGAACCCGGCCTATGACGCGGTGGCTGCGCCCTCATGGGCAGGATCGGCGGTCGGCAACTCCGCCTTTCTCAACATTCCGGGGCGCCCGGTGCTCTACTCCTCGCAGGCCGGCACCAGCACGATCGCGATCACCAACATCACCGTCACGCCCCCGGCGGGCGGCGGGGTGACCGTCTATTCCTTCGTGGTCGCCGACGGGGAATCGAGCAATGACGGCGAAGCCATCCGCATGACCACCAATGGCGGCAATTGGCAGCTGCTCGATTCGGTGCCGCCGATCTCGGGATCGACCATGCCGCCGATCAGCGGGGTGGGCAGCGGGACGGTGAACATCACCGGCGCGCCCAACACCGTCGGGGCCTATATCCTCGGCAGCAACAGCCCGACCAGCGTGTCGGTGCAAACTACGGCAGGCGGCCTGCAAGGCGTGATGTTCGCAATCCGCTTTGCGACGATCAGGCTCCAGACCCAGATCCTCGGCACCCGCGCGAACAACGCCGACCAGTTCAACTTCCAGATCGCCTCGACCGCCACATCGGGAACGATCAGCAGCGGGACCACCTCGGGCAACGGCACCGGCCCCTTCACCACCTCGCCGCTCAGCATGGCGGCGGGCGTTCCCGTTACCCTGCGCCTTGCGATGGCATCGGGGAGCGTCAATGCGATCACGGCCTATGCGGCCAACCTCACCTGCGTGAACACCGCGGGCACCACCCGCGCGGCCCTGCCCAACAACGTCTCGACCACCAACACCAATATCGGCCAGCTCGAATTCGGCGAGTTTCTGGTCTGCACCTTCCAGGCCGGTGCGCAGCCGCGGCTGCGCGTGAGGAAGCTGCTCGGCAACAACGGGCGGCGCTTTACCGGTGACCAGTTCACGGTGCGGATCATGGACGGATCGACGGTGACGGCCTCGGCCACCACCACCGGCACGGGTGGGACAGTCAACACCGGCGACACCGGCCTCGTCCAGGTCGTCAACCAAACGCCCTATACCCTCGACGAAGTCGCCGCAGGCACCACGATCCTCGGCAACTACACCGCGACCATGGCCTGCACCAATGCCACCAGCGGATCGACCACCACGCTGCCCACCGCCGTGGGCGGGGCGATCACGTTGCGCCCGGGGGATGCGATCACCTGCTCGATCACCAACACCCGCCGCTCGATCGCCTTGCTCGAGATCACCAAGACCAGCAGCGTGATCTCCGATCCGGTCAACGGCACCACCAACCCCAAGCTCATTCCGGGCGCGGTGGTCGAATATGTCATCACCGTGCGCAACGTCGGCGCGGGCACGGTCGATGCGAGCTCGATCGTCCTCGTCGACGTGATGCCCGCCGAAATGGCCTTCGCGGTCGGCACGCCGGTGACCTTCACCAACGGCACGCCGACAAGCGGCCTCAACACCTTCAACGCCGCGACGATGGTGACCTATTCGCAGGCCACGAACGGCGTCGCGCCCTACACCTACACGCCGACCGGCACCTACGACACGCGCGTGCGCGGCATCCGCATCGCGCCGACCGGCACCATGGCCGCCGCCAGCAGCGCCACCGCTCAGCCGAGCTTTACGGTGAGGTTCCGCGCGCAGGTGCAGTGACCGGGTGTTAACTTTTCGCCCGCTAGGCTTGGGCGATGCGCAAGCTTACCCTCCTCCTTGCCGCCGCGCTGGCCGCGGCGCCTGCCGCAGCGAACGTCCTTGAGGGCCCGGCCACCGTGGTCGACGGCGATACCATCGACATGACCGGAACCCGCATCCGCCTCCTCGGCATCGACGCGCCCGAAAGCGCCCAGCAATGCCGCCGCGATGGCGCGGCGTGGGACTGCGGCAAGGATGCGGCGGCGGCGATGGACGAAATCCTCGGCGCGGGGCCGCTGGAATGCACCGCGCAGGGCACCGACCGCTATGGCCGCACGCTCGCCACTTGCCGTAATGCGGTGTTCGATCTCGGCCACGAGATGGTGCGCCGAGGGCTCGCGGTTCCGTTCGGCAACGACGCGCCTTACGAATATGGCGAAGCACGCAATCTGGCGCGCGAGCTCAGGTTCGGAATGTGGGCGGGCGAGTTCGAAGAACCGGCGGCATGGCGCGCGGCCAATCCGCGCCTTGCTCCGATCCCGGCGCGCGCCGAAGCGGACGAGCGCCCCGCCCGCGCCGCCGCGCAGCCCGCAGCGCGCGAGACCCGCTACGCCAACGCCCGCGGCTGCGCGATCAAGGGCAACCACAGCCGCTACGGCGATTACATCTACCACCTCCCCGGGCAACGCTATTACGAAGTGACGCGCCCCGAAGCCCTGTTCTGCACCGAACGCGAGGCAATCGCGGCGGGCTTCCGGCGGTCGAAGGAGTAGAGGGGCCTAGAACGTGACCCGCGACTGGAAGGTCGCGGTGATGGGCTTGCCGGCTGCGTTTCTCCCCGGCTCGAACCGGCTGCCGGTGCGCAGCAACAGGCACACCTCGTCATCGAGCGCGCGCGATCCGCTCGACCGGACGATTTCGCACGCGGCGATTGTGCCATCGGGAGCGATCGTCAGCCGCCACCCCACCTCGCGCCGCGTCGCCCCGTCAAGAGGAAGGTCCCCTGCCCTGATCGAAGGCGCTCGGGTCATCCGCGGCTTGACGGCAACGATGGTTTCGGGATCGCGCGGGACCAGCGTCGCCGCGCAGGCATCAAGCTTGGCGAGCGCCTCTGGGAGCCCTTCCAGATCGAGCGTCACCGGATCGGCGGGGGGAGTCTGGACTTCGGCCATCTCGCCTGCGCGGAAAGCTGAGCGCAGATCGCTTCGTCCAGTGGTGATGAACCCCGGCATTCCGTCGGCGGTGCGCGCGCCGGTGACATCGAGCGCGCGTTTCTGCGCGCCGATGGTGAGCGTCACCCGCCCCGCCGCGCGGTCGGGAATGGCGAGATTGGGGTGGTGGATGCGCAGGCCCTGTTGCCCCTCCGGGTTGACGTTAAGCAGCACGAAGGCCCCGCCGCGCTGCGTGCTGATCGCGCAGCCATCGGGCGAAACGTAGAGCCGCCACTCGTCCGCCGCCTGCGCGCTCGCGGCCTGCGGGGCGGCGAGCATGGCAAGCGCCGCGAGGGGGAGGCTGACATGGCGCACGGCAATCCGCGCCTACCCCATCCACCCCTCGCCCAGCGCGTCGGCGACGACTGCGGCGCGCAGGCGCTCGATGCCCATGCCCTTCTCGCTGCTGGTGAGGTGGATTTCGGGGTGCGCGGCGACGTGTTTCTTGGCTTCGGCGGCGGTCTTTTCCGCGACCTCGGCAAGCTCGCTCGCTTTGATCTTGTCGGTCTTGGTGAGGACGATGCGGTAGGAGGCGGCGGCCTTGTCGAGCATCGTCATCATCTCGCGGTCGACCTCCTTGATGCCGTGGCGGCTGTCGACCAGCACCAGCGTGCGCGAGAGGACCTGCCGCCCGCGCAGGAAGGAATTGACCAGCGCCTTCCACTTCTCGACCACCTTGACCGGGGCCTTGGCAAAGCCGTAGCCGGGCATGTCGACGAGCCGGAACAGCGGCAGCGCGCCCTCTTCCTCGGGGCGGCCGACATCAAAGAAATTCAGTTCCTGCGTCCGCCCCGGCGTCACCGAGGCGCGCGCGATGGACTTGCGCCCCGCCAGCGCGTTGAGCAGCGAGGACTTGCCCACGTTCGAGCGCCCGCAGAAGGCGATCTCCGGCACCACCGGCTCGGGCAGGAATTGCAGCTGCGGGGCGGAGCGCAGGAAATCGACCGGCCCGGAAAAGAGCCGCGATGCCGCTTCCTCGCGGGCAGCCTGGAGTTCGGAATCGTCCACGCTAGCCGCTAACCCTTCGCCACTTTCGCCTTCTCCGCCGCCGCATTCGCTGCTTTGAGCTGCGGATGCTTTGAATAGAGATAGCTCTGCTGCGCCAGCGTCAGCACGTTCGAGGTCACCCAGTAGAGCAGCAGGCCGGCTGCAAAGGGCGCCATCACGAACATCATAATCCACGGCATGATCGAGAACATCTGCTGCTGCACCGGATCGGTCGCGGCGGGATTGAGCTTGAAGGTCAGCCACATGGTGATGCCGAGCAAGACCGCGAGCGGCCCGATGGCGAGGAAGCTGTGCTCGGGGATCATGAAGGGCAGCATCCCGAACAGGTTGAGGATGTGCGCCGGATCGGGCGAGGAAAGGTCGCGGATCCACAGGAAGAACGGCTCGTGCCGCATCTCGATCGCCAGCACCAGCACCTTGTAAAGCGCGAAGAACACCGGGATCTGGATCAGCATCGGCAGGCAGCCGGACAAGGGGTTCACCTTCTCGTCCTTGTAGAGCTTCATGATCTCCTGCTGCTGGCGCTGCTTGTCGTCGGC
>JAIYEK010000074.1 GCA_027487015.1 Erythrobacteraceae bacterium
CCGACACGATCATCCTGCGCCTGACCGAGGGCACGATCATTCAGGACACCGGCATGCGCGGCCAGACCCCGCGGGTGCTGAGCTTCAGCCGCCACGACCTGCCGATCGATCTGCCCGCGATCGAGAAGTTCCGCGCGCGCGGCGACGAGACGCGCGAATACATCCTCCCCGAACTCCTGCGGATGGGGTGGAGCCGCGATGCCGCCCCGCAGCAGCGCGATGCCAGCGTCGCCAGCTTCAACTTCCGGCTGGTCGAGATATTGATGATGTTCCTGATGCCGCTGCTCGCGGTTGCGCTGGCGATCCCGCCCAAGCGATCGACGAGCGCGCTGGGCGTCTTCGTCTCGATCATCATGGTGGTCGCCTATCACAAGGTGAACCAGTACGGCGAGGATATCGCGGCGCTCGGGCGGCTCGATCCGGTGCTGGCGTTCTGGGTGCCCTTCGCGCTGTTCGCCGGGCTGATCCTGTGGATGTATTACCGCGTCGCCTATGTGCCGGGCGGGCAGGCGATCGGCGCGCTGGAGATGGCCTTTGCCAAGCTCGGCAAGCGCCTTGCCAAGCTCTTCACCCGCCGGGCCCCGCGCGCCTACCGCCCGGCCCCTGAAGCGGCCCCGGCCGAGTAACGCCAGAATGCAGCTCGATTTCTTCCCCTCGCGCACGCTGACGCTCTACCTTGCCCGCCTGTTCGTGGTGCGGATCGTCGCGGTGTTGTTCATGCTGGTGCTGGTGCTGCTGGCGCTCGACCTCTTGTCCAAGACCGGCGACATTCTCGCCGCGCCCGGCAATGGTCAGGCCGAGGTGCTGCGCTATGCCAGCCTGCGCCTACCGCAGCTGGTCTCGAACTTCCTGCCCTATTCGGTGCTGCTCGCCTCGCTCCTGACCTTCTGGCCGCTGAACCAGAACAGCGAGGTGATCGCGATGCGCGCCGCAGGGCTGTCCGCGCATCAGGTGCTCTCGCCGATGCTCCTGACCGCGCTGCTGGTGGCGGCGGTGAGCTTCGGCTTCAACGAGCGGATCCTGACCCGCGCCAACGCGACCCTCAAGGCGTGGGAGGCGGCGGATTACGGGCCGATCCCCGAGACTGACGGCACGGCGGCAAAACCGCGCGCCAACATCTACCTCACCGATGGCGAGAACATCCTGTCGGCTGCGACGCTAAGCGGGGCGGGCACGAAGATCGTGCTCACCGGCGTCACCTGGTATGCGCGCGCGCCCGGCGGGATCATCCGCGAACAGGTCCGCAGCCCCCGCGCGGTCTATGCCGGGCCCGGCTGGCGGCTCGAGAACCCGGTGAAGTTCGATGTGGCCGGCGCCGTCACCGAGCGCCCTTCGAGCCTTGTGGTCGGGCAGAACCTCTCGCCGGAGCGGATCATGCTCCAGTCGGTCGATCCCGATGCGCAGAGCTTCTGGGAGCTGAAGGAATCGATCGACGCCTACGAGACCGCGGGCCGCAACACCGACGAGATGCGCGCCAAGTGGTGGCACCGCTTGTCGGGGCCGCTCTCGGCGCTGCTGATGCCGCTGCTGGGCTCGGTCGCCGCCTTCGGGCTCGCGCGCTCGGGCCAGCTGTTCGTGCGCGCGATCATCGGCATGGCGCTGGGCTTTGCCTTTTTCGTGGTCGACAATGCCGCGTTGGCGATGGGCAGCTTCGGCGGCTATCCGCCGCTGCTCGCCGCCTGGGCGCCCTTCGTGCTGTTCCTGCTGGTCGGCGAGACGGTGCTGGTCCGGACCGAGGAGTGAGCCGGGGCGCGTGGTCGCTGCGCCTCGCGCGGCCGGAGGATGCCGAGGCCATGCCGGAGATCGAGCGCACGGCAGCGGTCGCCTTTGCGGGTGAGCCTTCGGTTGACCCGGCCCGCACGCGTTCCGTGGCCGACTATGCCCGCCTGATCCGCAGGGGTCACAGCCTCGTCGCGCATGTCGGCGAGGTAATGGCGGGGTTTCTCGTCGCCCAGCCGTTCAGCCGCGAGTTGCATATCTGGGAGATGGACGTCGCACCCGCCTTCCAGCGGCGCGGGATCGGGGCGGGGCTCGTGCGCGCCGCACAGATCGACGCGCGCAACACCGGCTTCAGGGCGCTGACGCTCACCACCTTCCGCGACCTGGCATGGAACGCGCCCTTCTATGCCAGCCTCGGCTTTGAAGAAGTCACCGCACTCGACGCCCACCCACGCCTCGCTGGCGAGCTGGCGAACGAGGTCGACGACGGCATGCCCGCTGACCGGCGCTGTGCGATGATCTGCTTTCTGGATTGAGCGAGCGGTGGCTTACGCCCGCTTGCCCATCGTGCTCTTGGCGATCCGCCCGACCAGCGTCAGCATCCCGGGGTGGTTCGCGCCCTCATAGGTCGAACCCGTCCCCAGCTCGCGCGCCAGGCGGCGGTGCGCTTCGGGGAGGTCGTGGTAGGGCATCGAGGGCATCAGGTGGTGCAGCGCGTGATAGCGCAAGCCCACCGGTGCCCAGATCTCGGCCGCGATCCCCGGCGGGGGAACGTTGACCGAATCGAGGAACTGCGCGGTCACCGTCATCGCCTCGCCCTCGTTCTCCCACAGATGCGCGACCAGCGTGCGCAACTGGTTGAGCACCGCAGCGAGCGACAGGATCGCGAGCGCCGTCGCCAGCGGCTGCCAGCCGAACACGAAGACGGACGCGATCAGCGCGATGGCCCACAGGCTCGCGCCCGTTTCCTGCCAGCGCACCCGGCCTGCGAAGTCGCCCTCGGGGGCCTTGCGGCGGAACTCGGGATTGATGGAAAGCGAGGAGAAGCTCTCCCACACGAACTTGCGCAGCGGCGGAATGATCAGGCCGAGAGGGTACAGCACCCCGAAGCGCACAATCAGCGCCACCGGCAGCAGCATCGCCACGAGGACGAACAGCGGCAGGCTCCACGGCTTCATCAGCGCGAGCGGGAGGTATTCGGGGTCTTCGATGGTGCCGTATTGCGTGCGCTTGTGGTGGATCACGTGCACGCCTTCATACATGAAGCTGGGCGTGAGCATCGGGATGCCGACGAGCAGGTTCCACGCAGTGCGGAAGCCGGGGAGCGCATCGCGGTGGATGTGGGTCAGCTCGTGGATGAACATCAGCGCGCGGTACAGCGCCAGCGCCGCCATCAGCCCGGCGACCAGCTTCACCCCGACACTCGCCGAGACGATTGCCACCGCGATTCCCGCATAGCCCAGCCCGGCCGAAATCAGCATGTCGGGCCAGTAGATCGAAGCCTTGGCCTCGCCCAGCCCCTTGGTGAGATCGCGCGCGGCGCGCAGCATCGCCTTGTCGTCCTCGGCCATGAAGGCGGCACGGGTCGCCTTTACGGGCGCGGCGGGGATGGTCTGGTGCATGGTCATGACGGCAATTTCCTGAGGGGCGCCCTACTCTAAATCGGGCGCCAAGCCAAACGCGGGTTGTTGGTGACAGTGATCGACAGCCTTGCGCGAATGACGCGGGCGCGACACAGACACCTTGATCAACCGCAAATACGCAGACTGCGGCACAACGGATGGGGTGACCCGCATGACACAAATAGTTATCGAGCCGGTCACCGACAAGCGCGGGCGGGCCGCCTTCGTCGA
>JAIYEK010000095.1 GCA_027487015.1 Erythrobacteraceae bacterium
CCGCAGGCCCAGCCTTCGAGGATCACGAAGACGGGATCGGGCTCGTCGCCTTCACGGATCAGGTGCGCCCCTGCCGGCAGCTCCCGCAGGTTTCTGCAAGCGCCCGCAAGTAAAGCCTTTTCGGCCTCGTCCAGGAGTCCGTATCCGCTGAGATGCTCGATAAATGCGTTCGACATACGTCCTCTTCGCGAGACCTATAGGCAAAAAGGGAAGGCATGTTGATCCACATCACGTGGAGCAGAAAAATCGCTGCCATGATCGCCCCCGTACCACATCCGGAGTTCCCGCTGTGGGTACCGGCTTCGGACCGACAGGTCTGAATTGTGAGTGGTATCGTTTCATGAGTGACATATTTGGCGGCGACAGCGGTTTGAGGGCAGAGCCTGAACCGGATGCGCACGGACAAGCCGCGCTCCTGCTCGCCGAGAGCATTCTTCACGCATTGGTCGAAACGAAGACCCTGTCGCGCGCCGCGGCCCTGTCGGTGATCGCGACGACCTGCGAAGTGAAGATAGAAGTGGCGGAGCGTGCGGGCGAGTCAAATCGCAGAATGATGGAATCGCTCAATTTGTTGCGGGACATATCGAAAAGCTTTGATGCATATTGACGATAATATTGATGAAATAAAAATACTGTAAATGTCACAATCGAAGAACAATAAATTTAAACAAATAGGTGACCTGATTTCAATCAATATTGACAAACATATCTATGTAATAAGTGACCTTCATCTGAAGGGGAATTCAAATGTCAAATCCATTTGTGCAGCGCTTGGAGGGGCTGGCTTGTCTGGGAGAGGCGGATGTCCGAACCCTGGAAGACCTTTGCAAGAATCCCCGCGATGTCGGGTCCAAGCGCTACATCTTCCGCGAAAGCAGCGGCGCATCGAGTTTCCCCGTCATCATCAGCGGCTGGGCCGCGCGGCACCAGATCCTGCGCAACGGCGGCCGCCAGATCACGCGGCTGATGTTGCCGGGCGATGCCTATTACTTCGATGCTACACCCGACTCCCCGCTGCATGAGGAAGTCATCACCCTGAGTTCCTGCAGATTCGTCCAGATCCCGCATGCCTGCATGGAACGCGCGATCAAGGCCTGCGCGCCGATCAGCACCGCCATGCGCAACTATGGTTGCATGGAGAACGCGATCCTTTCCTCGATGGTCGTCAATATCGGCCGTCGGGATGCGCTCGAACGCATGGCCTACCTGATCTGCGAACTGCACTTGCGTCTCGAAATGATCGACGGCGCGGTGCGGGACGACGAGTTCGCCTTTCCGCTGACGCAGGATGACATGGCCGATGTGCTCGGGCTGACGCCGGTCCACATCAACCGCAAGCTCCAGCAATTGCGCCAGAACGACATCATCAGCTTGCGCTCGAAGCGGATGAAGATCCTCGATCTGCCGAAACTCAGGCAGATCGCGGGCTTCAACAGCGCCTATCTCACCCAGGGTCACAGCGAGCCCCATCGCGAGATGGTAGCGGCTTAGGCGGTGGGCCCTTCGCCCTCGCGCTCGGCGGCTTCCTTGGCTGCGCGCTCGGCGCGGGTCTTCTTGAGCTTGCGGTCCATCGCGACATATTGCCAGACGCCGAAGGCGACTGCGACGCCGTAGAACAGCCCGATCTCGATCCAGCCGAAGTTCATGCCCCTGCCTCTCCCTGTGCCCCGAGGAACGCCGCGATGCGCGCAGCGATGTCTTCGGGGGCTTCCTCGTGGGCCAAATGGCCGAGGCCGGGGAGAAGTTCCAGCCGCGCGTCGGGGAGCCATCCGGCAGCATCGCGCGCCCAGTCGGGCGGGATCGCGGGGTCATTGGCGCCGTGGAGCAGGAGGACGCGGTTGCCGACCTCGCCCATCCGTTCGCGCAGAGCCGGCAAGTCCCAGTTCGCCATCATCGCCAGCGCGCCGCCTGCATGGCCGGGGTGCTTGAGCAGTTTGGCGTAACAGGCGAGCCCAGCTGCATCGATCCGCGAATGGGTGGAGCGCCACAGGAACTTTCCCGCCCCGCCGACAAGGTCGATGCTGCCGGTGAAGATGCGCGGCACCAGCGGGTTGACGAACAGCGCCTTTGCCACTGCCGGGAAGATCTGCGCCATCGCGCCGGGGAAGGGGCGCAGGGCCGGGCTGAGGCCGACGATGGGGCCGGTGTAGCCCTGATCCAGAGCCAGTTGCAGCCCGATCGCGGCGCCCGCGGAGTGCCCGATGATCGCGGCGGGTTGGACCTCAAGCGCCTCCAGCAGCCGCGCCACCTCGCGCGCCATCGCGGGCAGGCTCATCGCATAGGCATCGTGCCCGGTGGTGAAGGCATGGCGGGGGAGGTCGAGGGCGATGACGTCATGACGCTGCGCCAAAAGTGGCATCAGCCCGCGCCACGAATGGACCGAGGCGCCGGTGCCGTGGAGCAGCAGGAGCGGCGGTCCGTTCCCCATCCGCTGCACATGCCATCGCGCGGCGCCGGTGCGGATGAACTGGCTCGCCTCGCGGTGCGGCCAGATCAGGCCCTCGCGGTTCCAGTCGAGCGCGCTCATGCCGCCTTGCCGAGCGGCTGGACGGCTTGAATCGCGGCCTGCAGCATCCGCGCATCGGCGCGCGGGAGGGCGAGGAAGCGCCCTCCCAGAGCGGCTGCGAGCGCTGCGCCCTCGGGGCCGGGGCGCGCCGAGATGTCGACCACCAGCGCGTCGATGCCCCTTGCGGCGATGGCCTTGGCGGCGGTCTCGGCATCGGCGGTGGCCTGCGGGCGGCCGGGCGAGCCGTCGGCAGCGATATTGGCGCGGCCATCGGTGAGGATGACCAGCGCCGCGCTGCGCCCGCGCGCAATGACCGCCTCGGCCACCTCGCGCGCGGCGTTGAGGCCCATTGCGAGCGGCGTGCCCCCGCCGCCGGGCAATTCCGCCAGCGTGCGCCGCGCGCGGGTCAATGAGCGGGTGGGGGGGAGCAGCAGTTCGGCAGAGGTGCCCCGGAAGGCGACCAGCGCGACCTCCGAGCGGGTGACATAGGCCTGGCCCAGCATCAGCTCGACCGCGCCCTTGGCCTCGGCGAGCCGCGCGGCGGCGGCGGACCCGGAGGCGTCGACCGCGAAGATCGTGACGCGCGCGCTACGCTCCTCGAAGCGGCGGATGCGCAGGTCCTCCTTGCGCATGATGATGCCGGAGGAGGCCGATGCGCCGGACTCGCGCTGCCTCACCGCCTGCCACGGGACGGCGGCCCTGAGCGAGTCGATCAGCGCGAGCTTATGCCCACCGCGCGGCATCCCCGGCCGCGCGCCCAGTGGCTTGCCGCGCGTCGCCGCCTTGCGTTTCTGCCCGGTGCCGCTCGATTGGGCGCGGCGCGGGGCTTTCCCTTGGGCGAGCTGTTCGAGCAGTCCCGCCGGGATCGCGGCCTTGGCCGCCTCGACGAGGATGTCGGAGAGATCGGGCTCCTGCTGTTGCTGGTCGGTGTTGGATTGGTCCTCGGGCGATCCATCAGGCGGCGGGGCAGGGGGCTCGTCGGGCGGGGCCTCGGGGGCCTCCTCGGGAGGGAGGCGGGTGGCGCGCGGGGCAAGAACCAGCCGCACCGCGCTCGCGTGATCGGATATGTCCGTAACCGAGCGCCCCGCCAGCGCAGCAAGCCCCCGCGCAGCCTCGCCTGTGTGGATAAGCGCGCGCAAGCTATCCACCCCCAGCGCCTCGGCGGTGGCGGCGAGGGCGCGCAGGGTAGCGTCATCGAGCGGGGCGACATCGGCCAGCGCACCTGCGGGCGCGGCGAGGGTGACGCCCTGCCAACGGCGCGAGTGGGTGAGGTCGCAGGTAAAGGCGAGGCGCTCGGTCAGGCTGGCGGGCGGCGCGTCGTCGGGCTCTGCGGCGTCGTCGAGCAGCACCAGCGCGGTGCCGCCATCGTCGAGCGCCTGCGCCAGCCGTCCGGCGATGCTGCCGTCCATCCGCTCGGCCATGCCCGCGATCAGCGCGCCGCCACGTGCCTCCTCGATCAGCCCGGTCTGGCGCACTGGCCTCCCCGCCGCGAGGCTGCTGGCGAGGTCGATCCCGCCGAGCAGCCGCTCGTCATCGACATGGCCGGGCAGGCGGCGCAGCGGGAGCGCCTCGGCAAGCGCCGCGACCAGCGCCTCGCGCGCCGGACTGCTCCCGCGCAGGGTCATCCCCTTGAAGGTGGCAGGCGCGAGAACGAACAGCCGCGCCGCCAGCACCGCTTCGTCGAGCGGATCGGCAGGCTCGGGCGTCATCCGAACAGCTCGGCGATCGCCCGGGTGATGCGCGTGGTGGAGCCGGTCTCGTCGAGCACATCGCGCCTGAGGCGATGCCGCAGCGCCGAGGGCGCGATGGCGATGAGGTGCTTGCGGGTGACCTTCTTCGCGCCCTCGAGCGCGGCCATCGCTCGGGCGGCGCGCATCAGGGTAAGCTCGCCGCGCAGGCCATCCGCGCCCACCGCCAGGCACAGCTCGGCCGCATCGCGCAGCACGTCCTCGCCCGGGGTGAGCTTGGGCAGGCGCGCCTTGCCCTTGGCGACCTGCTTGAGGATCGTTTCGTCCGCCTCGGCCCAGCGCTTGGCGAAGGCTTCCGGGTCAGCCTCGTTGGCGGCGACGAGGCGCATGATCTCGATGCGGACCTCGATGTCCTTGGGCGTGCGGACCTCGACGGAAAGCCCGAAGCGGTCGAGCAACTGAGGCCGCAATTCGCCCTCCTCGGGGTTGCCGCTGCCGATCAGCACGAACTTGGCCGGGTGGCGCACCGACAGGCCCTCGCGCTCGACCACGTTCTCGCCCGAGGCCGCGACATCGAGCAGCAGGTCGACCAGATGGTCTTCGAGCAGGTTGATCTCGTCGATATAGAGGAACCCGCGATGGGCTTTGGCCAAGAGGCCGGGTTCAAACGCCTTCTCGCCCGAGCGCAGCGCGCGCTCGAGGTCCAGTGAGCCGATCACCCGATCCTCGGTCGCGCCCAGCGGCATGTCGACGAAGGGGACCGCGCGCTTGACCATCTTGCCGCGCCCGCAGACCTCGGGGTAGCGCGCCTGATCCTCCTTGGAGGCACCGTAGGGGCAGCCGTCCGCCGCCATGATTGGCGGCAGCAATCCGGCGAGCGCGCGTGCAGCGGTGCTCTTGCCCGTGCCGCGGTCGCCGAAGACCATGACGCCGCCAATCGAGGGGTCCACCGCCGCGATCAGCAGCGCCTGTTTCATCTCGTCCTGACCGACGATTGCGGAGAAGGGGAAGCGTGCCATGTGGCTCACCTTGTGAACGTTCGGGCGGCTTTGGACAAGCCCAAGTGACAGGCTGGCCTGACAGATTTACCTAGCGCTTCCCAAGACGGTTCAACACGAGAACGGGCAGCAGCCCGGCGGCGAGCAAAATCAGCGCCGGGATCGCCGCCTCGACCAGCCGCTCGTCGCCCGCGAGGCGATAGGTGCGGGTGGCGAGGGTTTCGAGGTTGAAGGGGCGCAGGATCAGCGTGGCGGGAAGCTCGCGCAGGGTGTCGATGAACACCAGCGCGGCCGCGCCCGCGAGGCTCGGGGCGAGGAGCGGAGCGTAGATGCGCGCCAGCACTCTCGAAGGCCCCGCGCCGAGGCTGCGCGCGGCGGCATCGAGGCCGGGGGGAATGCGCGCGAGGCCGCCGCTGACGGTGTTGTAGGCGACCGTCATGAACCGCACGCCAAGCGCATAGACCAGCACCGCGCTGGTGCCCGTCAGCAGCAGCCCACCGCTCCAGCCGAGGCTGTCTCGGGCCACCCGCGTAAGCGCGATGTCGAAGGCGCCGAGCGGTGCGAGCAAGCCGACGGCGAGGAGGGCTCCGGGCATGGCATAGCCTAGCGTCGCAAGCCGGATCGCGCCCGCCGTCGCCCGTGACTTCGAGCGCGCGCGGGCGAAAGCGAGCAGCAGCGCGGCTGCCACGCAAAGGATCGCCGCCGCCACACCGAGGCGCAGGCTGCCGCCGAGATAGGTCGCAAGGTCGCCTGCGGAGCCTTGCGCCGTCGGGGTCATGGCGAGGCTCACCAGATAGCCCGCCGGGATCACGAAGCCGAGCAACACCGGCGTGCAGCACGCCGCGAAGGCCAGCGCTTTGCCCGAGGGTGAAAGGTGCACCAGCGGCTCGTCGCTATCGCGCGCGGCGAGGCCGTCGCGGCTGTCGCTTCGCCCGCGCCGCGAGCGCGCCTCCCAGGCGACCAGCGCGATGACGAAGACCAGCATCACTGCGGCAAGCTTCAAAGCCGCGGGCTTGTCGCCCATCGCCAGCCACGAGCGGAAGATGCCGGTCGAGAAGGTGGGGATGGCGAAATATTCGGCGACGCCGAAATCGGCGAGCACCTCCATCAGCACCAGCGCGAGCCCTCCGGCGATTGCCGGGCGTGCGGCGGGGAGGGCGACGCGCCAGAAGGCTCGTGAGGGCGCGGCGCCGAGGCTTCTCGCCGCTCGGAATTGGGCGCGGCTCTGCGTCGCAAAGGCGGTGCGGGCGAGGAGGTAGACGTAGGGGTACAGCACGAAGCCGAGCACGAAAGCCCCGCCGCCAAGCGAGCGGATGTCGGGGAACCAGTAGTCCCCGGCTTCCCACCCGGCTGCCGCGCGCAAGGCACTCTGCACCGGCCCGGCATAGTCGAGCAGGCCTGCATAGATATAGGCGGCCAAATAGGCCGGGAGCGCCAGTGGGAGCACCAGCGCCCAGCCGAGCACGCGGCGGCCGGGGAAGCGGGTGGCAGCGATCAGCCATGCGCAGCCCGTCCCGGTGACGGCGGCGATGGTGCCTGCCAGCAACATCAGCAGCGCGGTGTTGGCGATGTAGGTCGGCAGGACGGTGCCCGCGAGCGCGCCGAGCGTCTCGCCACTCCCCCCGCCGCTCAGCGCTGCCCAGAGGATCGCGGCAATCGGCAGGCCGACCAGCGCCGCCAGCGCCAGCGCGCCGAGCGTCCAGCCGTCCGCCCCGCTTGCAGGCCCGCTGGCAGTTCGCCTAAGGCGGCCTACCGATAAATCTGCGGACAGCGCCATTGAGCCTCGAATTTCGTCATATTGCCCATGCTTACGGTGCGGTGCGGGCGCTGGAGGACGTGAGCTTCACCGCGCCCGCTGGAGAAATCACGTGCCTGCTTGGCGCGTCGGGTTGCGGGAAGTCAACGCTTTTGGGGCTGGCTGCGGGGCTGCTGCGGGTCCAGCAGGGCGCAATCGCGCTGGCGGATGATGTGCTGGCCGATCCCGCGCACAACCCTCCGCCCGAGGCCCGGCCGGTGGGGCTGGTGTTCCAGGACGGCGCGCTGTTCCCGCACATGACGCTCGCCGCCAACGTCGCCTTCGGCCTGCCGCGCGAGCGGCGCTCCGAGGCAGATGCGTGGCTCGCCAAGGTCGGCCTTGCCGGGATGGGCGCGCGCTATCCGCACGAGTTGTCCGGCGGCCAGCAGCAGCGCGCCGCCCTCGCCCGGGCGATGGCGCCCGAACCACACGTGCTGCTGATGGACGAACCCTTCGCCAGCGTCGACATCGTGCTGCGCAGGAGCCTGCGCCGCGAATGCCGCATCCTGCTGCGCGAAGCGGGCTCGACCGTGGTGCTGGTGACGCACGATCCGGCCGAGGCGCTCGATGTCGCAGACCGGATCGCGGTGATGGAGAAGGGCCGCATCGTCCAGTTCGGCACGCCGCTCGAGCTTCACGAAGCCCCCGCCACCGCCGCGGTCGGCGCGATCTTCAGCGGCGCGCAGGTGGTGCCGGGGATGGTTGCGGAAGGCGGCCTCGACACCGCCTTCGGGCTCTGGCCATTCGAGAGTCTCGGCGCGGACCTTCCCGAGGGTGCTAGCCAGCTCGATCTGCTGGTGCAGGCCGACCGGCTGGTGCCGGTGGCCGATGTGCGAGGCGGGCGGGTGCGCGATATTCACCCGATGGGGCCCCGCGCGCGGGTGCTGCTCGATGGCGCGGACGGGGCGGCGATCACCGTCGAGACCGCGCTGCCGGTCGACGCCGAGCGGACCTACAGCGTCATCCCCGATCCCGGGAGTGTGCGGGCCTTCATCCGCGGATAGGGCTTGCTTCGGCACGGATAATATTGCAAGTCATTCGCAACTAATCCATCCGCGAAAGCCGCTCTCCCCATGAAGCACCTGTTCCTCGCCGCCTTCGCCAGCGCCGCTCTGGCTGCCCTGTCTGCCTGTGCCGGCGAGGGCGGGAGCGAAAGCAAAGCCGCCTGCGCCGCGCCCGCAGGCATGGTCAACATCTACACCTCGCGCCACTACGACACCGACCTTGCGCTCTATGAGGATTTCACCTGCACCAGCGGAATCAAGGTCAACCGCCTCGAAGCCGATGCCGACGCGCTGATCGAGCGGATCGCGGCCGAGGGTGAATACAGCCAGGCTGACCTCTTCGTCACGGTTGATGCAGGCCGGTTGTGGCGCGCCGAGGAGGCGGGGTTCCTCGCCCCGGTCGATTCGAAGTTGCTGGCCGACCGCATCCCCGCCAACCTGCGCGATCCGCAGAACCGCTGGTTCGCGCTCACCACCCGCGCGCGGATCATCATCTACAACAAGGCCAAGGGCGCTCCCCAAGGCCTCGCCACTTACGAGGACCTCGCCAAGCCGGAGTTCAAGGGCCGCATCTGCATGCGCTCCTCCTCCAGCGTCTACAACATCGCGCTTCTCTCGAGCATGATCGCGCATGACGGCGAGGCCAAGGCGGCGGCCTGGGCCAAGGGCGTCGTCGCCAATTTCAAGCGCCCGCCGCAGGGCAACGACATGTCGAACATCGAGGAAGTCGCGGCCGGCGCCTGCGACATCTCGCTGGTCAACACCTACTACCTCGCCCGCTTCGACACGCCCGAGAAGCGCAAAGTGCTGGACAGCATCGGCATCATCTTCCCCAATCAGGCCACCACCGGCACCCATGTCAACATGAGCGGGGCAGGGCTGGTGAAGACCGCGCCCAATCGCGAGAACGCGATCAAGTTCCTCGAATATCTCTCCTCCGAGAAGGCCCAGCAATTGCTGGCGAACGGCAACAACGAATACCCCGCAGCCACGGGCGTCGCGCCGACCTCGGCGGTGGAAGAGCTTGGGAAGTTCAAGGCAGACACCTTGGGCGCGGCGGCGATCGGCAAGAACGAGGCCCGCGCCGTCGAACTTTACAACACCGCGCGCTGGAATTGACGCACGGCGGCGCGCGAATTTGCGCGCGATCAAGGCCCGCTTTTGCGCCCTATCGCTAAACTGTCTTGAAGGCGCGCGGGGAAACGTCCATTTGCGCGCCCAATCCGTCGGCCCCATGGGGGCGGCTCCATCATTGCACCCGAGGCCCGTCTTGACCCAAACCGCTCTGACCCGCGACCAGTTCACCGAAAGCGCGGCGCTCTCTGTGGAGACCATCACCTATGTCCATCACTGGTGCGAGGGGCTTTTCACGCTGAAGATGACCCGGCCCGCGAGCTTCCGCTTCCGCTCGGGCGAATTCGTGATGATCGGTCTGCCGGGCGACAACGGCAAGCCGCTGCTGCGCGCCTATTCGGTCGCCTCGCCGTCCTACGAGGAGGAATTGGAGTTCCTCTCGATCAAGGTGCAGGATGGCCCGCTGACCTCGCGCCTCCAGCACATTCAGGTCGGCGATCCGATCTACCTCGGCAAGAAGCCGACCGGCACGCTGGTGACCGACGCGCTGCTGCCGGGCAAGCGCCTCTTCATGCTCTCGACCGGCACCGGCCTTGCCCCCTTCATGAGCCTCGTGCGCGATCCCGAGGTTTACGGGATGTTCGAGGAAGTGATCGTCGTCCACTCGGTGCGCAACGTGAACGAGCTGGCCTATCGCGAGCTGCTGGAATCGAAGCTCGAGGGCGACCCGCTGCTCGATGACGAAGACCGCGCCAAGATGATCTACGTCCCCAC
>JAIYEK010000089.1 GCA_027487015.1 Erythrobacteraceae bacterium
GCATGCCACAGCGCGCGCTGGCCGGCGAACAGCGCGAGCACGCCTGACAGCCACGCCGCGATGCGCCAGCCCAGCGGATTGTCGCCCAGCGCCCACATGCCGATCGCGATCAGCTCCTTGGCGAAGAGCGGGTGTTCGCGGTTGCGATAGGCGCCGGTCCCGGTCTCGAACGCCGCGATCATGTCGCGCGCGGCGGGGAGGTAGTGGACCTCGTCGAAATAGGGCTTGGAGGGAATGCCCAGCCGCCATCCGGCCAGCAGCGCGAAGATCCCGGTGATGACGGCCACCCACGCCAGCGGATCGCGCGGACGCGGCGGCGGGGTGGTGTCGGGAGAGGGGGAGGGGTGCGCCTCGGCCATGACTGGCCCCGCGATTAGGCAGGGCCAGACGGGTCCGCAAGCGAGATTATGCTCGGGCGGAAGCGGGGCGCGATTGTTCCAGCCAGAACAGCCGCGCGCACATTGCGAGCAGGCCGATGCTTGCGGTGGTGCCGACAAGGATGCCCCAGAGCGTCACATTCATCCCCTGCGCGCGGGCGCGCGGCGCAATGAAGAACAGCGCGATCAACGCGCACATGATGAGGTCCCACCACACCTGCAGCCCAGTGAGGTTGGACGAGTGGTTAGTATAAAAGCCGATCACCCCTTCCTGTGCGATCTGGGCGGCGGTGAAGGCGCTGAACCCGGCGCACAGCAATGCCGCGGCGGCTGCGCTGCCCATTTCGCGCTTGGCGAACAGGATGGTAAGGAGCGCACCAGCTCCGCCGGCCGATACGGCGAGCCAGATGATTTGAAACGTGGTCATGCGAATCTCCTTGGACTTGTAGCGATTGCTACATTCAGCGATAGGAGTATGTAGCGTCCGCTACAAGAGGAAAAAGCCGCCCCATGGCGCAAACGCAATTGTCACGCGAAACGCTTTTGCCGAAGCTTGCCGCACACGTGCTCGAACACGGGCTGGGCGGGGCGAGCCTGCGGCCGCTCGCCAAGGCGGCTGGTACCAGTGACCGGATGCTGATCTACCATTTCGGCAACAAGGAAGGGCTGATTACCGAGCTGCTCGGCTATATCGCGGCGATGTATTCCGGCGCGCTCGACGCGATGCTGGGCGATGTGCGGCCCGCGAGCCGGCAGGAATGCCTCGCGCGGATCCTCGACGCGGGGAGCGACCCAGCCATGCAGGCGTTCCTCGTGCTGTGGTGGGACATCGTCGCGGGCGCAGCGCGGGGCTTGCCGGGCTACCGGACGGCGGCCGAGGCGATGATGACCAAGCAGCTCGCATGGCTCGAAGCGCAGATGCCCGAGGGCGATCCCGATCCCGCAGGCGGCGCGCGCTATTTGATGACGGTGATCGAGGGCACGCTGATGCTCGCCGCCGTCGGCCACGACAAGACTGCGCGAGACGGCCTGCTTGCGGGCGGGCTTTTGCCGTCCTAGAGGCGAGCCCATGAAGAAGACCACTGGCATGGACCGCGCCGCCACCAAGGGCTGGCGCCCCGCAACCCGCGCGCTGCGCGGCGGCACTTGGCGCTCCGAACATGGCGAGACCAGCGAGGCGCTGTTCCTCTCCTCGGGCTATACCTACGACGACGCGCAGACCGTCGCCGACCGGTTCGCGGGCACCGCGCAAGGCATGACCTATTCGCGCCTCCAGAACCCCACCGTGGCGATGCTCGAAGAGCGCATCGCGCTGATCGAGGGCGCGGAAGCCTGCCGCGCGCAGGCGAGCGGGATGGCGGCGATGACGTCGGCGCTGCTGTGCCAGCTTTCCGCAGGCGACCACATCGTCGCCGCACGCGCCGCGTTCGGATCGTGCCGCTGGCTGTGTGACAGTCTGCTGCCGCGCTTCGGCATCGAGGTCACGATCATCGACAGCGCCGACAACGCTGCGTGGGAAGCCGCGATCCGCCCCAACACCAAGGTGTTCTTCTTCGAGACCCCGGCGAACCCCACGCTCGATATCGTCGATCTCGCCTATGTCTGCGGCCTCGCCAAGGCGCACGGGATCACCACCGTGGTCGACAACGCCTTCGCCTCGCCAGTGCTGCAGCGCCCGATGGAGTTCGGCGCGGATGTGGTCGCCTATTCCGCGACCAAGCTGATGGACGGGCAGGGCCGCGTGCTCGCGGGCGCGATCTGTGCGAGCAAGCAGTGGATCGACGAGGTGCTGATGCCCTTCCAGCGCAACACCGGCCCGATCCTCTCGCCCTTCAACGCCTGGGTGGTGCTGAAGGGGCTGGAGACCCTGCCCTTGCGCGCGTTCAAGCAGAGCGAGCAGGCCGTGGCCCTCGGCCAGTTCATCGAACCGCGCGTGACCAAAGCGGGCGGGCACTTGCTCCACCCCGGCCTGCCGAGCCACCCGCGCCACAACCTCGCTCTGGCACAGATGGATGCGACGGGGCCGATCTTCGCCTTCGACGTCGGCACCCGCGCCAAGGCCTTCGCGGTGCTCGATGCGCTCAAGCTCGTCGACATTTCGAACAACATCGGCGACGCGCGCTCGCTGATGTGTCACCCCGCCTCGACCACCCACGCCAACATGGGCGACGAGGCGCGCGCGGCGATGGGGGTCACGGAAGGCCTGCTGCGGATCAACGTCGGGCTGGAAGACATCGCAGACCTCACCGAAGACATGGATCAGGCGCTCGCCGCGGCGGGGATGTGACCGGGGGGCGGAGCATCCTCCTCGCCCTCGTGGCATTGGGCACGGCGGGATGCGACGATACCGCCAGCCAGCCCGCACAGGCTGCGCCACCCGCCGGGGCATCGCCTGTCGCAGCCGCCAAGGGCAGTCCTTCACCCGCACCGTCCTCTGCCAAGGCCTATGCCGCAGAGCCGACGCTGACCACGCAGCAAGCCGAACAGGCGTTTGCCGAGACCGTCACCGCCGTTGCCCGAGGGCTCGGCGACGACGATGATGCCCCATATGCTCACCCCGACGACGTTTTCGTGCCCCTCCGTAAGGCCGGACTTGCTGGCGTGAAGGTCGATGGAGAGGCCGACTATTACGCATGGGTGCGCCCGCGCCGCCCGCTGCGCTTCTTCGGCCACGAGGTCGCGCTGGTGTTCGCCGAAGAGATGCGCGGCGGCTTCATTGGCTGCTGCGTCAATCAGGGCGTGACGCTGGTATTGCGCAAGAACGGCGATCTTGCCGGCTTGCGGAAATTCGCCGATGACCGGCGCTGCAAGTTGGAAGAGGCTGGCTACAACTCTATGCTCGATAGTGTTGGTGCTTACGGCAAGTCGCTGCGGGACAGGGACGATATGCTCGCGCTGAGCTGCCATGAACGGGATATCACGGAATGACCAAACGCGTTGAACTCGTCTTCGATTTCGTCAGCCCCAACGCCTACCTCGTCTGGTGGCCGCTGCGCGAATTGCTCGATCGTTACGAGGCCGAGCTGGACGTGATCCCCGTCTTCCTTGGGGGAATGCACAAGCTCACCGGCAATGCGCCGCCGATGATCCGCGACGCCGAGGTCAAGGGGAAGAACGAATATGCGATGCTCGAAATGCAGCGCTTCATCGCCAAGCACGGGCTGAGCAAGTATCGCCTCCACCCGCAGTTCCCGTTCAACTCGATCCTGCTCCAGCGGATGCTGCTCGCCGCTGATCAGGACGGGCGCGGGGTCCA
>JAIYEK010000330.1 GCA_027487015.1 Erythrobacteraceae bacterium
CAATGTCCCCAGTCCCGCGCCTTCAGTCATCAGGGCTTTAACGGGCAACCCCTAGTCGATCAAACGCTTTTGCGGTTCATCACGGATTCACTGCGAGTCATGTGCAACAGACCCTGCTATTACGCATAGGCACATAGGCGCCAGCGGGCGTGGCACAGGGGCAAAGGTAAAGGGAAGATTAATGTCTTTTTTCAAGACTCTGGCACTGACGGGTGCGGCGCTTGGCGGGCTGGCTGCGGGGCCTCTTCCGGCGCTTGCGCAAGCCCCGGCGAGGGGTGATGTGGCGACCTTGGCGGGGCCTGCCTTCGGGCCGACCTATGCCGATCTCGCCAGCCTTTCGGACGCTGCGGAACTGGTGGTTCGCGTGCAGATTCGCAAAGCGACCGCCCTGCGACCCGAACGCGCTCCCGGCGTGACACCGGGATTCGCGCGGCTTTATGTCGAGGCGCAGACCGTGGCGCTGATTGCCGGGCGCAGCGGGGTGGGGGCGAGCGTCGTCTATCTGGTTGATGTGCCGCTCGATCCCAAGGGCAAGGCGCCCAAGCTCAAGAAGCGCGAATTTCTGCTGTTTGCACGGACAGTGCCGGGGCGCGCGGGCGAGCTTCAGCTGATCGCGCCGACAGCGCAGCTCGATTATACCCCCGCGCTTGAGGCCCGGGTGCGCCCGATCCTCACCGAGCTTTACGCCAAGGACGCAGCGCCGCGGATCACCGGGGTCAGCGATGCGCTGGCGGTGCCGGGCACCTTGACGGGCGAATCGGAAACGCAGATTTTTCTGGCAACCGAAAACCGCTCGCCGGTCTCGATCACCGTGCTGCGGCGCCCCGGGCAGCGCCCGCAATGGGGCGTCTCGTGGGGCGAGATCATCGATTCGGCCGCGCGTCCGCCCGCGCCCGAAAGCCTGCGCTGGTACCGCCTCGCCTGTTCACTCCCCGCCCAGCTGCCTTCGGGCGCCAACCTTGCACGCGATGCGGCCGAGCGGCGGCTGGCGGCGGGCGACTATGCCTTCGTGCGCCAGGCGCTGGGGCCGTGCGAGCGGCGCATCACGCAGGGATAGTGGCCAAGTGATAGGGCGTATCCCCGCTTGACCGTGCGCGAGGCACGGTTAAGCGCCGGTCGTGTGACCGAAGGAGCCCCCGCTTGACGACGACTGCCCCCAAACCCTTGCGCATTGCTATCGCCGGGCTCGGCACTGTGGGCGCGGGCGTGATCCGCCTGCTCGACACCAACGCCGCGCTGATCGCGGCGCGCGCCGGGCGTCCGATCGAGGTCGTGGCGGTGGCCGCGCGCGATCGCGGCAAGGACCGCGGCGTCGATATCGCGCGCTTCGCCTGGGAAGACGACATGACCGCGCTCGCCCGGCGCGAGGATGTCGACGTGGTGGTGGAGCTGGTCGGCGGCTCGGACGGCCCTGCGCTCGCGCTCAGCCGCGCGGCATTGGGCGCGGGCCGGGGCCTCGTCACCGCCAACAAGGCGATGATCGCGCACCACGGGCTTGAGCTTGCCAAGCTGGCCGAGGCGAACAACGCCGCGCTGAAGTTCGAGGCGGCGGTGGGCGGCGGCATTCCGGTCATCAAGGGCTTGCGCGAAGGCACCTCGGCCAATGCGCTCACCAAGGTCTACGGGATCCTCAACGGCACCTGCAATTACATCCTGTCCGAGATGGAGGCGACCGGCGCCGACTTTGCCGACGTGCTCGCCGAGGCGCAGCGGCTGGGCTTTGCCGAGGCTGACCCCGCCTTCGACATCGAGGGCATTGATGCCGCCCACAAGCTCGCGATCCTGGCCGCGATCGGGTTCGGGACGCAGGTGGACTTCGCGGGCGTGCGGGTCTCCGGCATCACCCGCGTGCGCGCCGCCGACATTGCGCAGGCCGATGCGCTGGGCTTCGTGATCCGCCTGATCGGCGAGGCCGATGTCGAGGAGACCTCCGATGGCCCGCGCCTGCTCCAGCGCGTGCGGCCGTGCCTCGTCGCCAAGGGCCACCCGCTGAGTGCGGTCGACGGCCCGACCAACGCGGTGGTGGCCGAGGGCAATTTCTCCGGTCGCCTGCTGTTCCAAGGCGCAGGCGCAGGCGACGGGCCGACCGCGAGCGCGGTGGCCGCCGACCTCATCGACATCGCCCGCGACGAGGTGGGCGCGCCCTTCTCGATCCCCTCCGACCAGCTCGCCGCCATGCCGCCCGCCGAGCCCGGCGACCGGACCGAGCGCACTTACCTACGTTTCATGGTCAAGGACCGCCCCGGCGTGCTCGCCGAGATCACCGCGGCGATGCGTGATGGCGACGTCTCGATCGAGAGCCTGATCCAGCAGGGCCGCTCGCAAAGTGGGGGCGAGGTGATGGTGGCGCTGGTCACCCACGAGGGGCCGGAACGCTGCGTCACGCAGGCGCTGGCGCTGCTCGAAGGCTCGGACAGCCTCTCGGGCGAGCCGCTGGTGCTGCCGATCCTCCCGCGCTGATACTCAGGGCGAAAGGGGTTCTTTTGGGGCCTCCGCCGTCTTCGCCTCCGGCAGCCCCAGTTCCGCCTGCACCCGGCGGCGGGCGTCCTCGTCGAGCGGCGCGTCGTCGCTTTCCACCGGCGCGAGGCCCTGCGCCACGCGCTCGGCGTCCGAGCCTTGCGGCGGGGGCGGGATCGCGGTGACGTCGATGATGAGGGGCGCGTCTTTCGGGCAGGGCGGAATGAAGCACAGCCCGCTGATCGTGGCAGGCCCGCGGAAGATGCCCGGCCCCGCTACATCGGGCGGGGGCAGGGTCCCTGCGTTCATGGTCCGCTGCGCATAATCCTTGAGCCACGCCTCGCGGCTGCCGCTGTATAGCTGCGAGGTGTCGGCGGGCAGCTGGCGGCACACCACGATCTCGCCCGATACCACCCCGCGCTCGGTGTCCTCCGCGCATTCTTTGAGCTCCACCGCATCGGCGGCCTCGGAGACCTGCGGGGGCGCGAGGATGTCGATCTGCTGCGGCGGTTCGCTCACCGGAGCATCGGGGCCGAGGTCGATGGGCACGCGCGGGCGTTCCGGATCGGCGGGCTTGGCGGGCCTGTCGGGCGCAGGAACGGTCGGCAATTGGAGGGTCGGCTGGGGCGGGACCTGCGGGCCGATCTGAACCTGCGGGTCGGTCGGCACCTGCGCGCCGAGCATGGCTGCCATGAGCGAGAGAAGCACCGGGCCGCTCCCTTACCCGCCCTTCCTCTTCTTGGGGCGCGGCGGAACGGTGGTCTTGATCCCCTCTGCCTCGCGCCGCGCGCGTTCCTGTTCTTCCGACAGCTCCTCACCCTGACCGAGCGGGGGCAGGCCCTGCGCGATCCGGTCCGCGTCCGAGCCCGCAGGCGCGGCGGGCAGCTTCGCGAAGTCGACCGTGATCGCCACCGGCGGGGGCTTTCCGAAGCCGATGCCCTTGCCGTTGTCGGGAATGCCGAACATGTCGGGCGGCGGCGGCGCGCCCTTGAAGGCGGTTTCCTGCGCATAGCGTTTCTGGCTTTCGGCGCGGGTGCCGGTGAGGCCGGTGCCATCGTTGCCGCGCACACGGCACACCACGATCTCGCCATTGATCGCGGCGGCTTCCTCGTCATCGCGGCATTCGCGCAGGTCCGCCGCGCTCGCTTCGTCGCGCGGCACGGTCACGAGCAGGTTGATGCGTGGCGGCACGCCCGCAGGAGCGGCGGCGGCAGCAGCGGCGGGGTTGGCGGGTGCCTCGTCGGCAGGCGGGGTTGTCGCGCTGCTGTCATCCTGCGCGGCCAAGGGCGCAGGTACGACCGGGGCGACCAGCGCGGCCATGGCGGTCAGGCAGAGGCGAAAACGGGGCAGGGCCGGTGTTCCATTGCTCGACAAACCCGTCTCCATCCGCTTAAGCGCCAAGGGCATATATGGCTGGGTCGCATCCAGAGCGAAGAAGGGCTGAATTTCACATGAACTCCGCGTCCGATACCCAGCTATCCGCTGACCCGCAATCGGGTTCCGAGAACGCCATCCAGCGCGTGCTGGTGCTCGAGATGGTGCGCGTGACCGAAAAGGCCGCGATCGCAGCGGCGCTGCTGGTCGGCCGCGGTGACGAGAAGGCGGCGGATGCGGCGGCCGTGGCGGCGATGCGCAAGGCCTTCGACAACCTCTATATCGACGGCACCGTGGTGATCGGCGAGGGCGAGCGCGACGAAGCCCCGATGCTGTTCATTGGCGAGAAGGTCGGCATGGGCAAGGGCCCCAAGATCGACATCGCGCTCGATCCGCTCGAAGGCACCACCATCACCGCCAAGGCCGGCCCCAACGCGCTCGCGGTGCTGGCGGCGGCGGAGGAAGGCTGCCTGCTCAACGCGCCCGATGTCTACATGGACAAGCTCGCGGTCGGCCCGGGCTATCCCGAGGGCATCATCGACCTCGCCAAGAGCGCGACCGAGAATGTCTGCGCGGTCGCCAATGCCAAGGGCGTGAAGCCCTCCGAAATCAACGTCTGCGTGCTCGACCGCCCGCGCCATGCCGAGCTCATCGCCGAGCTGCGCGCGCTGGGCTGCGGCGTGGTTCTTATCGGTGACGGCGACGTCGCCGGGGTGATCGCGGTGACCGACGAGAACACCACGATCGACATGTACATGGGCCAGGGCGGCGCGCCCGAGGGCGTGCTCGCCGCAGCCGCGCTGCGCTGCGTCGGCGGGCAGTTCAACGGCCGCCTCGTGTTCCGCAACGACGACGAGCGCGCACGCGCGCGCAAGTGGGGCATCGAGGACCTCAACCGGATCTACAAGCTTGAAGACCTCGCCAAGGGCGACTGCATCTTCGCTGCGACCGGCGTGACCGACGGCTCGCTGCTGGCCGGCGTCAAGCGCCGCCGCAAGGTGACCGGCGAAACGATCCTCACCACCGAGAGCGTGGTTATGCGGGCGTCTAGCGGAACCGTTAGGTGGATTCGCGGCGAACACCGCATCCCTTAACCCCGCTGTCGTGACTAGACGGCGATGCGTTCCCTGAGGCAGGCGACCGCGGCATCGAACCGCGTGCCGTCGCGCGCCGCCCGGGCTATGAGCTGCGCCCCTTCCATCAGCGCAAGGCACGCCTGACCCTCGGCGACAGGATCGCTCACGCCGGTGATGCTGCCGTCGGACGCGCCGAGGGCGAAGGCATCGCCGAGCCATGCCGCGACATGCACATGGAAGGCGTCGAGCTTGGCCAGCACGCCGGGGCTGAGGCTGTCGCGCCCCATGCAGAAGGCGACGCACAGGCACAGCCGGTTCCCGCCGTCGATCGATTCGCGATAGGTCCCGATCACCCCTGCCAGCCGCGCCCCGCCGGTGGAGCGCGCAGCCGCGGCAGCGTCGAGCATGGCGTAGGCGTGCTCGGTGTACCGCTCGATCAAGGCCTGCGCGAGGTCCGCCTTGGCGGGGAAGTGGTGGTGGATGCTGGCTTTGCGGATGCCGACTTCCGCCGCCAGATCGGCGTAGCTGAACCCGTCATAGCCGCGCGCACGGGCCGCCTTTTCCGCGGCGTCCAACAGGGCTGTTCTCGTATCCATCCCTACCATTTAGTAGGTCCGGATTACCGGTCAAGTTGTGCTTGCCGCTTTTGCTACCTACTGATAGGTAGGCACCCGCCCGCGACGGCAGGTTCGGCCTTATCAGGAGAGAAACAATGTATTTTCACGTCATGCTCGGCGCCAATGATCTGGCGGCCTCGACCAAGTTCTATGATGCGACGCTCGGCGCGCTGGGTATCCCTGCCAAGGGACAGTTCCGCGACGCTCCGCCCGCCTTCATGTACGGCGATCCTGCCACCGGCCTGTTCCTCGTCACCGCGCCGATCGATGGCAAGGAAGCCTGCCATGCCAATGGCGGGACGGTGATGTTCAAGGCCGCCACCAGAGCGATGGTCGATGCGTGGTACGAAGCCGGCCTCGCGAACGGCGGCACCGATGTCAGCGGCCCGCCCGCCCCCGGCGGCGTGCCCGGGACCACGATGGCCTATCTGCGCGATCCCACCGGCAACAAGATCGCCGTGGTGACCTTCGAGTAAGGCGGCGGTCATGGAGCTGCACTCGGACTTCACCAAGCGCGTGCTGATCCATGGCGCTGAGATGCCATGGGTGGCATCGCCCACGGCGGGTGTGGATCGACGCATGCTCGACCGGATCGGCGGGGAGGTGGCGCGCGCCACCTCCTTCGTCCGCTATGCGCCCAGCAGTGCGTTCCCGCCGCACACGCATGGCGGGGGCGAGGAATTCATCGTGATCGAGGGCGTGTTCGAGGACGAACACGGCGCCTATCCGGCAGGGACCTATGTCCGCAATCCGCCCACCAGTCAGCATCGCCCGGGCTCGGCCCCCGGCTGCATGATCTTCGTGAAGCTGTGGCAGTTCGACCCGGCGGACCGCACCGCGGTGCGGCTCGATATGGACGAGCAGCCGGCCTTGGTCGCTCCCGACCGGCCCGGGGTCACGACCCGCCTGCTGTTCGAGGACCACCACGAGACCGTGCGGCTGGAGATCTGGGAACCGGGTGCTACCATCCGGAAGGCCGTGCCGAACGGCGCGGAGCTGCTGGTGCTCGGCGGCGATTGCACCGAGACCGGCGATGCCTTGCAGCTGCTCAGTTGGCTGCGGATCCCGGACGGCGGAACGCTCGATGCGGTCGCAGGGCCGAACGGCGCCCGGGTCTGGATCAAGACCGGCGGTCTGCGACCCGCACCGGCTTGATTGCGCCACGCGGCAACCCGCGGGCGACATGCTTAAGCCTTTGCTGCGCGCCCCCCCGGGGTATTTGCGCAGGAACCGCTTACCGCCGATTTGGGAGCGGGCAGTGCATGGGCCTTGGCATGACCAGCATCGCCAATCTCCTCTTCCCGCCTATCCCCTCCGCCTCCGGCGCGGCCTCGGCTGCTGGTGCGCGCGAGGAGATCGGCCACATGATCGAGACGCTGCGCGCGCATCTCGACATGGATGTCGCCTTCGTCTCGCGCCAGATCGGCAACACCCACCGCATTTTCACCCACGTCGCCGCGCGCGGGGTCGCGCCGCTTGCCTCGGGCGATCACAACCCCAACGAGAACTCGCTGTGCTGGCTCGTCATCCAGGGCAAGCTGCCCGAGCGCGTCACCGACACCAGCCTCTATGAGGCCGCCGCCTGCCTGCCCATCACCGATGCGGCCAACGTGCGCTCGCATTTCAGCGTGCCGATGCGCCGCCGCGATGGCGAGGTCCACGGCAGCCTGTGCTGCTTCAGCTATCGCCCGCGCCCCGATATCGAAGAGCGCGACATGCAGATGATCCGCTCGGTCTCGGCGATCGTCAGCGACCAGATCGAGAGCCGCATCGAGCTGGAGGAGCGCGGCGAGGATGCGGCGGCCGAAATCGCCCGGCTGATTGTCGATGATGCGCTGACCATCATCCACCAGCCGATCTACGACCTCACCGACTGGCACCTCATCGGCCACGAATGCCTGATGCGCCACAAGGCCAGCCCCGAGGTTTCTCCCGATGCGCTGCTCGGTCAGGCACGCGCCGCAGGCCGCACGCTCGAACTCGAACTACACATTGCGCGCAAAGCGCTGGCGACGCTCGATCCCGAGCACCCTGAACGCTTCATCGCGATCAATGTCTCGCCTGAGACCCTCGCCAGTCCCGCGCTTGGCCAGGTGATCCCCGATGGCCTCGCCTCGCGGCTGGTGATCGAGCTGAACCAGCAGGACGCCGTTCAGCAGCACGGTTCGATCAAGGAAGCGATCCGGGTCCTGAAGGAGCGTGCCTGGGTGGCGGTGAGCTCGGAAGGGGTGGGGTTTTCGGGCCTTCAGGCGCTGGTCGATCTGGGGCCCGACATCGTCAAGATCGACCGCGACTTCCTCGGCGGGGTCGCGACCGACAGCTCACGGCGCGCGCTGGTCAAGGCACTGGTGCAATTCGCCGCCGACACCGGCGTGACGCTGATCGCGCAAGGGGTGGAAACGCGCGAAGACCTGCAGGCGCTGCGCGAGCTTGGCGTGCGCTTTGCCCAAGGCAACATCCTCGGCAAGCCGGTAGCGCCGGGGCGCGGCGGGCGGATGTGCTGATGCGGGCGGGCGGGACTGCCGCCTAGCTCTCGGCCTGTGCGGGTGCGGGCGGCGCGATCTTCAGCGAGGCCGCCTCGAGCAGATCGCCGAGGCTCAAGGGATCGGCCACCAGCGTCGGATGCGGCGAATAACCGTCGTGCCAATATTTGGGCGCGATTATGTCGCGCGCGATGCTCATCCCGAAGAACTGCCGCGGCTGCCTCGAGCGGTTGTCGGGCCCCGCGTGGAGCAGATCGCTGCGGTAGAGGATCACCGTCCCCTTGCGCGGGGCGACCTGCACCGGCTTGAACAGCGCGTCGAGCTCTGCCCCCTTTCGCCACAGCCGCCACAGCGTCTTCGGGCCAAGGTGGCGCAGGCTGAACTGCGAATTCTTGCCCGTCAGAAAGCGCAGCAGGTTGGGCTGGTGCTGGTCCCACTTCGCCGAGAACACCCGGTCCCTGAACTCGCCCGGCGAAAGACGTGCCTCGGCCGAACGGCGCATCCGCCACAGCTTCGCAAGGTTGTGGCGGAAGATGCGGGCATTGGCGCGCCTGCGGAACAGCTCCATGAGGGCGTAGGCCGCCCCGCCATGGGCATATTCCGCGCCGCCATACTGGTGCGTCCCCGGCACGAACACCGTGCCCCCTTGTTCCGGCGCAACGTCCTCGACCGCGGCGAACATGCTGATCACGCCCATCGGATCGCGGTGGATATACTGGTGCGAGGAGCCGAAATAGCTCGTGAAGGTCGCGATCTCGAGGACGGAGCGCGAGCGGCTGCAATATTCGCCGATGACGCCCTCGAGCCGCTGGGCGAGCATTGCCGCAAAGCCGGTCACCTCGGGGGAGGAGGGGAGCGAGCAGAAGTCGCGGCGGACGTAGAGATTGTCGGTCTCGCTGGCGAAGGCGCTGCGGGCGCGGTCCGGATCGGCGATGGTCTCGCGCATGAGCTTGAGGCCCGCATCGGCCTCGGCGTTGGAGAGGAG
>JAIYEK010000112.1 GCA_027487015.1 Erythrobacteraceae bacterium
GCGCTCCGCTGCCAGCATTGCGAGAAACGCTTCCGTCGAGGCGGACATCAGCCCCGCGCGACCGCCTCGGCGGCGATCATCCGGGCTTCGGCCACCAGCCCCACGCGGGTCAGCGCGGAGGTGATGTGGTAGAGGTGCAGCGGGGTCATCTGCTCCCAGCTCGTCCCCTGCATCCCCAGCCCCGCGAGCAACGTCACCAGCGCCGGATTGCCGACCTCGGCAGCGCGCGCAATCGCAGTGGTCCAGCGGGTCTTGCGCGCCAGATCGACGCCCAGATCGCCTGCGAGCGACCCCGCATCGCTCTCCGACAGCCGTCCGGTCCCGGCGAGCCCGGCGACGAGGAAGGCGGACTTGCGCTGCCCTTCGCTGGCATCGCTGCCCATAAAGCTACTCACCGGGCTCTGGCCGACGCTGGTGATGTTCGAGGCGGAGAGCGCGATCATTGCCCAGCCGAGCGATCCCTCGGGGGCGACGTCCGACCAGCGCGCGGCATTGCGATCGAGCCCGGCGGCCAGCATCGCGGCGATCAGATCGCCCGCGGCGTCGGCGTGATCGGCGTTCGCCGGAATGCGCGCGGCGGCATAGGCGGTGAGCACCCGCGCGCCGTACCCGTCCCCGCCGCCAAGCTTCGCGCCGTCTGCCCACAATCGCCGCATCGCGGCGATGCGGGCGGCAGGATCGGTCGCGAGATAGGCCTCGCGCAGGGCTGCCGCATGGCCTTTGGCATCGCCGCTCGCGGCCGTATCGGCATGGACCTCGGAATAGAGATCGACCATTGCATCGGCGGACATGATCCCCTCGCGCGCCGCACGGCCGGCAAAGGGCGCGCGCTGGGTCGCGGGGAGCATCGGCAGCAGCGCACCGCTGCGCGCATAATAGGCCCCGCCGCGCGCCTTCATCGCCGCATCGAGCAACCCGCCGGGCAGCGGCTCACCAACTGCGCTTGCGAGGCCAAAGCGCCATGGGTTGAGATCGTCTACCCCCTGCCATTCGACATTCACGCCGCGCTGGCCGCGGCCCGCCGCGCCCGCAAAGCGCCTCGCCAGCAGCACGTCGATCCGCGGCGCCGCCCCGCGGAACAGCGCGCGGTCAAGCTGGGTGGCAGCCAGCGCGCTCTCGCCCGCATAGGCGTTGCAGATCGCCTGCCACATCACCCACTCGCCATCCTGGCGCTGCGAGCCCTGTAGACGCACTGCCGGGCACGCCCCGGTGATGTCGCCGCTCCCAAGGTAAGCCCCCAGCGCCTCCTGCGTGAGCGCGGGCGACCAGTTGGCGGTGTCGATATCCTGCACCACCGCGCGTGCGAGGGCGAATTCGCCCATGCGGTTGAGGAGGCCGACGCGCAGCGCCGCGAATTCGACCGGGTCCATGCCGAGCGGCGCGGCCATGCGGCTCGCCAGCGCGCGGCGCAGCAGGATGTGCCCCCAGCGCGACACCAGCGGGCCCTGCGTGCCGCTCAAGGCCGCGCGCACCAGCTTGTCCGACTGGTTGGCGAGCGCCATCGGCGGCAGCCCGCCCTCGTCCACCGCGAGCACGCCGACCCGGGTCAGCGCGCGCCGGGCGCCGGCCGGCATATCGGACTTGGGCGCAAGGCCGAGCAGCTGGTCGAGCTCCTCGGTCGACATATTCTCCAGCTGCTCAAGGCTCGGCAGCCGCGAAAGCTCGTCCCGGCTGATCGCGGGGAGCGGCGGGAGGCTTTCGGGATCGACCGCCACGCCAGGCACAGGCGCGGCGCCCGGCGGGGCGAGCGGCGGCTGGCTTTGCTGAGGCGGCTGGCTCTGTCCGGGCCGCGGCGCCGCGCTCGGGCGCGGGCTGGGCGCAGGCGCGGGATCATCGAAGCCCGGCGGCAGCAGCGATTCGGGCTTGCCCTGCGCGAGCGCGAGCCCTGTCAGTCCCGCAGCGCCCAGTGCGCCCGCCATGCCGATCGCGAGCACGCTCGCCCCGAAGCCGTGCCTGCTCGTCGTCATTGCCCCTGCTCCGGCCCCTGAATTGGCAAGGTCACATCCTGCGCGATCGGGTGCAAGGCCTCCTCGCCCCCATCGAACCACGCCAGCGCGAGCACCACCACCAGCGCGCCCGCCACCCACGGCCAACGCCGCGCCCGCCGCATTCCCCGACCATGGGAGGCCTGCTCGAAACCGCCAGGGGTGAGACGCTCTTGCCGCAAGTTTGCCATATTGCGCGTGCCCTAGCCCATCTATAGGCCTTGCGGCAATGTCCGCCGCGTGCCCCTCCCCCCCCAATGATCGCGAAATTGCCGCCATCGCCGCGCGCATCACGCGCCCCGTGGTGCTGGTGGGATTGATGGGCGTGGGCAAGTCGACCGTCGGACGCAAGCTGGCGCAGCTCTTGGGCCGCGACTTCATCGATGCCGACGATGCCATCGTCGAAGCCGCCCAGCGCTCGATCTCCGAGATCTTCGAGACCTTCGGCGAGGCCCACTTCCGCGACGGGGAGCGCCGCGTGATCGCGCGCCTGATCGAGGAAGGCCACGGCGTGATCGCCACCGGGGGGGGCGCTTTCGTCGACCCGCAGACGCGCGCGGCGGTGCTCGAGAAAGGCATCGCGGTGTGGATCGATTGCGATATCGACACGCTGGTCGAACGCACCGCGCGGCGCGGCAATCGTCCGCTGCTGAAGCAGGGAAACCCGCGCGAAATTCTCACCCGGCTGGCGCGCGAACGGGCGCCGTTCTACGGGCAGGCGCATATCCGCGTTGTCAGCGAGACCGGCCCCCACGCCGACACCGCGCGCGCGATCATCGAGGCAATAGATCAATGGCTGTAATTCCCGTCGCGCTCGCCGGGCGCGCCTATGAGGTGGTGATCGAGGAGGGACTGCTCGGCCGCCTCGCCGGGGCCGCCGCGCCGTTCCTGAAGGGCTATGGCCCCGGGCGCCCAGTGCCGTTTGTCGCCGATACCAATACGCACCGGCTGTTCGCCGAAGGCATCGACGCACATCTTGCCGCAGCGGGCCTTGCAGCCGACTGGTTCGTGGTCGAACCGGGAGAGGATGCCAAAAGCTGGGCCGGGCTCGAAGAATTGTGCGATTGGCTGCTGGGCCTTGGCGTGACGCGGTCTGACCATGTCTTTGCCTTGGGCGGCGGGGTGGTCGGCGATCTGGTCGGCTTTGCCTGCGCGATTCTCAAGCGCGGGGTGGGCTTCGTGCAACTGCCGACGACGCTGCTGGCGCAGGTGGATTCCTCCGTCGGCGGGAAGACCGCGATCAACACGCCGGCGGGCAAGAATCTGATCGGCGCCTTCCACCAGCCGTCGCTGGTGCTGATCGACCCGCTGGTGCTAGGCACCCTGCCCGACCGCGAGATGCGCGCGGGCTTCGCCGAGGTAATCAAATACGGGCTTCTCGGCGACGCGGCGTTCTTCGCGTGGCTGGAGGCCAACGGCGAGAAGGTGCTCACCCGCGAACCGGCGGCGCTCGAACACGCCATCGCCACCAGCATCGCGATGAAGGCGCGCATCGTCGCCGCCGACGAGCGCGAGACGCAGGACCTGCGCGCGCTGCTCAACCTAGGCCACACCTTCGGCCATGCGCTGGAGGCCGAGACGGGCTTTTCCGATCGTCTGCTCCACGGCGAAGCGGTTGCGCTCGGCATGGTGCTGGCGGCCAAATACTCGGCGCGGCGCGGCGAGATTTCCGCCGATGACGCATCGCGCGCGCAGGCAGCGATTGCGGCGGCGGGCGTGCCCGCAAAGCTCATCGACCTCCGGCTCGACTGCGACGGCGCGGTCCTTGTCGACCACATGCGCCACGACAAGAAGGCCGAAGCCACCACCCTGCCCTTCCTCCTGCTGCGCGCGCTGGGCGAGGCCTATGTGGCGCGCGATGTCGACCTTGCCGACATCGCGGCGTTTCTGGATCAAGAGCTGGCCGGGTGATCATCGCCCGCGCCGACCTCGCCGACCCGCGCGTGCAGGACCTTGTCGCGCTTCACCAGCAAGCGATGGTCGAAGGCTCCCCGCCCGGCCTCAGTTTCGCGCTCGACCTGTCGGGATTGCAGGCCGTGGGCGTGACGGTGTGGGCGGCCGAGGTCGAAGGGCGGATCGCCGCGATCGGCGCGTTGAAGCGGCTCGATAGGCGGTCGGCGGAGGTCAAGTCGATGCGCACCCACCCCGATTTCCTGCGCCGGGGCATCGCTGCCGCGCTGCTCGAAACCATCATCGCCCACGCGCGCGCCGAGGGGTTTGCGACGCTCAGCCTCGAGACCGGCAGCGGCCCCGCCTTCGAGCCCGCGCTCGCGCTCTACCGCAGGCGCGGGTTCGCGAACGGACCGGCCTTTGCCGACTACGTGCTGACCGACTTCAACCAGTGCCTGCATCTGGCACTGGTCTGAGCCGGCGCGTTCAGTGCGCCGGGCGGCTCGGCAGCTTGGCGATATTGTCGCGCGATTCCGCGCTCCGCGCCGCCTTCATCGCCTCCTCCTCTTCGAGCATGGTGTCATGCTCTCCGAACAGGCGCTCGATCTCGGTGCGGCGTTCGAGCAGCATGTAGGCAATCCCCGGCGCAAGGCTCTCGCCCTCGCCGATCTGCCCCAGCAATGCTGCCAGATCACTCACCGTCGCCTCGCGCGCGGTCTTGTAGAAATGGCCCTTGCGGTCGAAAAAACCTGTACCCGTATGTGCCATGATCAAATCCTCCCACTGAGATTCAATCCCTCGCGCGGGGAATACCGCGACTCGGCGAGGACAGAATTTCTCACGGAAGCCTTGTAGGACAGCCCTGCGGCCAAATTTCCGTCGGAAATCATTAATCTGCCGCAAAACTACAACAGATTTTGGAACAGGATTGCGGCGCAGCGCAATTTTACGTCGGGCTAGCGTGACCAGCTTGTGACCGTGTGCTGCGTTCGAGCGCGCATCTGGCTTGGTTCAAACCGGCCACGACGTGGCTACGACATGGTCACGACATGACAACCACATCGCAACGACGCAGGAGCCGAACACCTCGAAAAAGCCCCCGGCCTCAGTCCGGGCTATTCCAGCTCCAGAATGACCGCATCAACCGCCAGGCTCTCGCCCTCGGCGGCGTTGATCTTGGCGATCACGCCTTCCTTTTCGGCGCGCAGGATGTTCTCCATCTTCATCGCCTCGACGGTGGCGAGCGGCTGGCCGGGCTGCAC
>JAIYEK010000228.1 GCA_027487015.1 Erythrobacteraceae bacterium
ATCGGTGCGGAATCGATGATGATCGCCAACACCAGCCCGGCCGCCCTGACCGCAGCCCAGTTCACTCTGGCCGCTGAAGCCAGCGCTCCGGTGGTCGAAACCCCTGCGGCTCCGGTCGATGAGACCCCGGCTCCGGTGGTCGAAACCCCTGCGGCTCCGGTCGATGAGACCCCGGCTCCGGTGGTCGAAGCCCCTGCGGCTCCGGTCGATGAGACCCCGGCTCCGGTGGTCGATACTCCTGCGGCTCCGGTCGAAGAGACCCCGGCTCCGGTGGTCGAAACCCCTGCGGCCCCGGTCGAAGAGACCCCGGCTCCGGTGGTCGAAGAACCGTCGGCACCTGTCGCCGAACAGCCCGCTACTCCGGCTGTGGTGACGCCGGTCACCCCGACCGCTCCGGTAGCCGATGACCGCAACAACCCCGTCCAGAATGACGACGTTGCATTCATCGCGCCGAATTTCGTCCTGACCCAATCGGATCTGGATGGCCTGAAGGCTCTGGTGAACGGCCAGCGCTATCAGGAAAGCACCACCGGCGTGCGTACGCTGGAAGGCGATGGCAACAACATCGCCAACCCGGAATATGGCGCGGGCGGCACTCCGTTCACTCGCCTGACCGAGGCGCGCTATGGGGAAGCCATCACTACGGTGAACCCCGAAACCGGCGAAACCGTGGTCGTCAACCGTGCCGTCAACCCGATCTTCGATGGGCTGGATGCGCGTACGATCAGCAACATCGTCGGGACCCAAGAAGCCAACCTGTCGCCGCAGTCCAACAACATGAACATCTTCTTCTCGGCCTTCGGCCAGTATGTTGACCATGGTCTGGACTTCCTCGCCAAGGGCGGTAGCGGCACCATCCAGATCGGCGGCCCGGGTTCGGGCCGTGCGCCTGGCGCCGACAACCCCGCTGACCTGACGCGTGGTTCGGTGATTGGCTTCGATGCTGACGGCAATCCGCTTCACCGCAACATGACGTCGAACTTCGTCGACCAGAACCAAGCCTATGGCACCGGCACTCTGGTGGGCACCTTCCTGCGGGCCGGCGATGGCCAGGGCGGATCGGCGGCGACCCTCATGTTCGGCGACCCCGACCCCAGCAATCCCGCTTTCGAGCTGCTGCCGACCCTGCGTCAGCTGATCGCGGAGCATTGGGCCAACGACACCCGGTTCGTGGATGGCGACTTCCAGACCAGCTTCCGGACCTACTATGCCGGCCTGGTTGCCGAAGACGGCACCATCAATACCGCGATGGTCAAGGAAATGTCGGCGGACTTCATGGGCAGCGGCCAGCCGCTTCTGCTCGACACCAACCCGTTCATCAACCTGCTCGACCACGTGGTGGCCGGTGACGGCCGCGTGAACGAAAACATCACGCTGACCTCGATCCACACGATCTGGGCCCGCAACCACAACTTCCATGTCGAAAACCTCAAGGTCGCCGGCTTTGAAGGGAGCGCAGAAGAACTCTACCAGGCCGCCAAGATCATCAACGAATCCGAATATGCCCGCGTGGTGTGGACGGACTTCACCGATGCGCTGCTTGGCGGAATGAAGGGCAACGGCAGCCACGGCTGGGGCGGCTATGCTCCGGACGTGAACCCGGGGATCTCGCAAGAGTTCGCGGCAGCCGGCTACCGCTTCGGTCACTCGCTGATCCAACAGACCGTTCGCGTTCTGGATGCTCAGGGTCTGCCGAAGGAGGTCACGCTGTTTGATGCCTTCCTCAACCCGAGCAACGATGCCTCGGTGTTCACGCTCCCAATCGAGCAGCTCCAGGCCCGCGGTTACAACCCGCAGCCCGGCTATGCGGAACTCGGTGCCAGCGCGATCATCGGCGGTATCGTCAACCAACCTGCCGAAGAGGTCGATTTCAACATCGTCGATGCCGTCCGCAACGACCTTGTCCGTATCAACGCCGACCTCTTCTCGTTCAACGTTGCCCGCGGCCGTGATCTTGGCCTCGGCACGATGAACCAGGTGCGCCAAGCCCTGAACTCTTCGACCGACCCCTATGTCGCCGAAGCGGTCAGCCACATCGAGGGCGGTCTCACCCCCTATGCATCGTGGGAAGACTTCCAGGCCCGCAACAACCTGAGCGACGAAGTCATCGCCCAGTTCAAGCAGGCCTATCCGGACTTGGTGCTCGAAACCCAGGAAGCGATCGACGCCTTCGTCGCCGCCAACCCGGACATTGCCCTGGTCGATGGTAACACCGTGAAGGGCATTGATCGTGTCGACCTGTGGGTCGGTGGTCTGGCCGAAGGTCACGTCAACGACGGCGTGGTCGGTTCCACCTTCTGGGTCATCCTGCACGAGCAGTTCGACCGCCTGCAGGAAGCCGATCGCTTCTACTACCTCGACCGTGTCGACAACTTCGATTTCTATGTGAACAACATCGACGGCGAGGTTGAAGGCTTCGTGCAGGTGGTGGCCCGCAACACCGGCCTCACCAACCTGCCCGAGCGGATGTTCGAGGTTGCGCCCATCCCGACCGTAATCGGGCCGGTGCCCCATACCGAAGTTCCGTCTGTGGAAGTCCTGCCCCCGGTCGATGCACCGGTGACGGACGCTCCGGCTCCAGAGGTCAATACGCCTCCGGCTCCGGTCGAAGAGACCCAGCCTCCGGTGGTCGATACCCCTGCCGCCCCGGTCGAAGAGACCCCGGCTCCGGTGGTTGATGCTCCTGTGACCCCGGTCGAAGAGACCCCGGCTCCGGTGGTTGATGCTCCTGTGGCCCCGGTCGAAGAGACCCCGGCTCCGGTGGAAATGCCCGCAACTCCGATCGAGACCCCTGAGGTCGAGCCGATCGCCTCGATTGAGCTAACGGGCTCGTCCCGCTCGGATGTCCTGCTTGGTGATGGCGGCGACGACATCCTTTCCGGGATGAACGGGAAGGATAGCCTCGAGGGCGGCGCTGGCGACGATCTGCTCTTGGGCGGACGCGGCAACGATAGCCTGATGGGCGGCGAGGGTATTGATACCTTGTTCGGTGGGTCAGGCCGAGACTTCCTGGACGGCGGCGCAGGTTCGGACATCCTCTCCGGAGGCAAGGGTAGCGACACCTTCGTCTTTGGTGACGGGGATATCGTCCTCGACTTCAAGAGTGGTACTGACATCATCGATCTCAGCTCCCTCGGAGTCACCGACGCCTCGTTCGATACAAGCGTCAACTTCAGCAAGGTGGGTGCCGATATGCTGGTCACTGTCGGCTCGCAAAGCATGACCCTGAAGAACAGCAAGGAGATCGACATCGACGACTTCAATCTTGCGCAGGACACGCTCTTCGACAGTCTTCTGAGCGATGCTCTGGCTGTCGTCGAAAGCAAGGCCACCCTGCCGTCGGCTGATGTTGTCAATGCTCAACTGGGTGCAGTGGATGGACCTGCAACGCTGGTCGACTTGCCGCTTAACCCGATGCTGGATGGCGGGATGCTTCCCGTCCGCCCGCTTGAGGATGATTTCATCACTCCGATGATGTAATCGAGATAAGGGGCCGCGACGTGTAGTCGCGGCCCCTTTTTATCTTGCTCGACCTCGACGCCCCTTATCTGCGGTAGCGGCCGTCTCTCCAAAGCTCGGACCCCAGTCGCCGCAGTTAGTTGAAATACGGGATTCTTCTGTCCGCATTCCTCCGCCGTCAAATCCTCGCGTGATCGCTGCTCTTGCAAGTAGCAGCACCGGGCAAATCAACGCATGTCCCTATCATTATAGAGGATTTCGACAAAAAGGGCATAGCCATTGTCAACCAGCCTTGTTTGGCCCGCCGGTCTCGGTCGACAAGATGCACACCCTTTAGGGTAGATTGGCACGCTTTGGCAGGAGGCTAATGTTGCGCCTCGTACTTCAGGAATTTTTGAATGAGTTCCGATTCATCGACAACCCGCGCTAGGGTGGCTTATCGTAAGGCAGCGTTCGACCGTTTGGCGGCCGATGGGATTATGTTTGGGGCCGAGACCCCGGCATCGACCGACACCCCGCTTCAAATGGAAACTTTGCGTGCGATTGAGTGCGGCTTGGACGAGTTGGAGAAACCGCTAGACCTTGCTTTGGTCAGGCTCACGTTGCGAGTTCTTGAAGAAGTTTCCGCGGGCAGACACGCCCAAGCGATCCAGTCGTCAATCGTCGCTGGCGGCAAGTCAGGAATTGGGGGTGGCGGCGTAACCTGCATCGCGCCGATCTCTATATAGCGAATGCCTTTGTGAAGACGGAAAATTTCCTTCCCTTTGCGAAATCAACCGTCTTTTCAGGGCTAGTCTGAGCTTCCCCCTCCCCCGGGGCTGGCCAGACGCGGCGGCGACGGGAAAACCCGCGCCGCCGCATTTCCTTTTGCCCTGATACGTCGCAATTCTTAGGCGTTTCGCTTTCGTCTGGCACGCCCTGATCGGATTTGTCTGTCGTGTAGGCGGGCGGGCATGGCGTCCAGCCAAACGAAACTGTTACGCATCTATCGTAGGGAAAGGCCTTCGACGAGATCGACTGTCGACGTGCCTCGGGCTATGCTCCGAGACAGGCTGCCATGACATCAGACAATGATCGTGAAGGAACCGGCCACTTCCTTTTAAAAGGTCATAATGAAAAGAATAACTCAGAGCACGTCAATTTCAACGAAGATCCGGACTGCCGAGGGAGTAATTTCATAGGCCTCTGCTATCATTGACCGTGCTTCAGCGATAAGGGCTTCGCGATTACGGCGGTTGTCCTCTGAGTTCGATGAAGTCTCATTGGTCAAGATGTGTTTCCTAGCGGCCGAGGCAAGGAGGTCAGGCGCAACTCCTAGCGCCTTTGCGATTGCCTGCAATTTCGCACGGCCGGGTTTGGCTCTGCCATTCTCCCATCCCCACACCGTTGGCTTCGACACTCCGACTGCATCGGCGACCTGTTGAAGCGTAAGGCCGGCCTCGTATCTCAAGGAATGGAACAGCGCGTTGAAACTCTGCTGACTATCTCTCAAGCCACTCCGATACCCCAACATGTCCGAATGGTGAGCTCGATAGTCTGTCCCAAAATGCGGCTGGCTCTCCGGTAATATGGCAATTCGAGCATGAGGCATCTGAAGGTGGTCTGAGGGGGTGTCCGAACTATGGCCAGTGCTCTCGACCGGCCTACCAATACTGTCCATGTTAACGAGTTCCCAAAATGATAGCTTCAGTTAGGAAACATCGAAGTGTCGACGCTGGAAAACAATACCCCCTTCGGCATAGGCCGGAGGCGTGGCGGGTCAGCACCTGACGTAGATGTCCAGTGTTGCCCTATGAACCATTTCAGGCTCGTCGACGGAGTTGGCAGATGATGTAGCCCTAAAAGGTCCAGCGAGGAGTTTATCAAAGCGGTGCTCAAGGAGGTGGAGCCGGTAACTAAGACCGCTGGTCTTGTTCGGACGGCATGATCTCTCTAGAGTGACGATCTAAATTTGGAATCCCATTATTGTTGGCTGACGCTCCCGGTCTAAGCGTAACTTCTTGCGTCAGCTAGAATTGGCAATCAAAGGTGTTTGCGATGCTTTTTCGCAGAGCCCTCCAGGCTGGATAATTTTATTGACGAGGTCATCAGCCATCAACCCAGTCTGCAATTCGCACCGCATCCCAACCCTTGCGCAACTGGTCCAGATGATCGCTCCACCATTGCGCCATCGCCACCCGTTCGTCCCAATGCGCGCCGCGATGATAGGCCGCGCGCACCTTGTCGGTATCGCCATGTGCAAGCGCGCGCTCGATCGCATCGGGGTTCCACTTTCCGCTTTCGTTCAGCAGCGTGGAGGCCATCGCGCGGAAGCCATGCGCGGTCATCTCATCGGTCGAATAGCCCAGCCGCCGCAGACCGGCGTTGATGGTGTTTTCGCTCATCGGGCGGGAGCGGGTCCGGACTGACGGGAACACATAGCCTGTTGGCCCTGTCACCGCCCTGACTTGCCGGAAGAGCTCCACGGTTTGCCGAGATAGGGGGACATGGTGCGGCTTGCGCATCTTCATCTTGCCCGCAGGGATGATCCAGAGCGCCCCGTCCAGATCAATCTCGCTCCACTCGGCATGGCGGAGCTCGCCGGGGCGGACGAAAACGTGAGGGGCAATCTGCAA
>JAIYEK010000242.1 GCA_027487015.1 Erythrobacteraceae bacterium
GAGCCGCTGGCGGTTGCCAAGATCCTCAAGGCCATCGCTGACGAAGAGGCCCCCGGCCTCGTCATCCTCGGCAAGCAGTCGATCTCGGACGATTCGAACCAGACCGGCCAGATGCTCGCCGCGCTGCTGGGCCGTCCGCAGGGCACCTTTGCCAACACCGTCGAAGTCGATGGCGATTCTGTCGTCGTGAAGCGCGAAGTCGATGGCGGCCTGCAGACCGTGAAGCTCGCCATGCCCGCGATCGTCACCACCGACCTGCGCCTCAACGAGCCGCGCTATGCCTCGCTGCCCAACATCATGAAGGCGAAGCAAAAGCCGCTCGCGACCAAGACCGCTGCCGATTACGGCGTCGACCTGACCCCGCGCCTCAAGACCCTCAAGGTCGCCGAGCCGCCGGTGCGCCAGGCGGGCGAAAAGGTCGCCGACGTCGCCGCGCTTGTCGAGAAGGTCAAGGCGCTCGGCATCGCCTGAGCCCGCCCCCATTTAAGAGGATATCGAGATGAAGACTTTGGTTCTCGTCGAACATGACAACACCAAGGTGGCCGACGCGACGCTCGCGGTGGTCACTGCTGCGGGCAAGCTGGGCGAAGTGCACCTGCTGATCGCGGGCCACAATTGCGGCTCGGTTGCCGAGGCGGCCGCCAAGATCGCCGGCGTGGGCAAGGTCCATGTCGCGGATGACGCGGCTTACGCCAACGGCCTTGCTGAAAACGTCGCCCCGCTCGCCGCCGCGCTGATGGCCGATCACGACGCCTTCCTCGCGCCCGCGACCACGCAGGGCAAGAACGTCGCCCCGCGCGTCGCCGCACACCTCGATGTGATGCAGATCAGCGAGATCCTGTCGGTCGAAGGCCCCAAGACCTTCACCCGCCCGATCTACGCCGGCAACGCCATCGCCACCGTCGAGAGCACCGATGCCAAGCTGGTCATCACCGTGCGCGGCACCGCCTTCGAAAAGGCGGCGACCGAGGGCGGTTCGGGCACCATCGAAGCCGTCGGCGGCCCCGGTGACGCAGGCACCTCGAGCTTCGTCAGCTCGGAAATCGCCAAGAGCGAGCGTCCGGAACTGACCAGCGCCAAGATCATCGTCTCGGGCGGCCGCGCCCTCAAGGACGCGGAAACCTTCGAGGCGACCATCACGCCGCTGGCCGACAAGCTCGGCGCCGCCATCGGCGCGAGCCGCGCGGCGGTCGATGCGGGCTATGTCCCCAACGACTATCAGGTCGGCCAGACCGGCAAGATCGTCGCGCCGGAAGTGTACTTCGCCATCGGCATCTCGGGCGCGATCCAGCACCTTGCCGGGATGAAGGACTCCAAGGTCATCATCGCCATCAACAAGGACGAAGACGCGCCGATCTTCCAGGTCGCGGATATCGGGCTCGTGGCGGACCTGTTCACCGCGGTGCCGGAGCTGACTGGGGCGCTGTAAGCGGTTCGGCACAAAGGACTTTAATTCGAAAATAACCTCCGGCAGTCTCGCATGACTGCCGGAGGTTCTTGCTTATGCGTCACACCATTTTTGTCCTTACCGCGATAGCCAGCGCGATTAGCTTGCCCGCCAGCGCCGCCGAGCCGATAGTGCTCAAACCCGCCGGGCCGTGGAACCTCGATGTCGGTGAGAGCCGCTGCCGTCTCAACCGGCTGTTCGGCGAGGAGGGCGACCAGCATCTGATCGCCTTCGAGCAGTTCTATCCGAGCGAGGCCGCGGGCCTGTTCATGGCCGGGCCTGGCTTCAAGCCGTTCGGCAGCGGTGCGCGCACCGAACTGCGCCTGTTCGAAGGACAGACCCCTCTGGTCGCGGCACCCTTCACCGGAACGGTCGAGGAATTCGGGCCGGCAGTCATCTATCGCACGATCCGCCTCGATGGCGAGACACCCTCGGTCGAGACCCCCGACGCGCTGGCGGGCACCGGGATCCCGCGCCTTTCCCCTCCTCCGGCGCAGGCGCGTTCGATCACGGTTGCGCAGGGCAAGAACGCCGTCACGCTGGAAACGGGGCCGCTCGGCAGTGCCTTCGCGGCGCTCAACCGCTGTACCGAGGACCTGCTCTATGCCTGGGGCCTCGATGTCGCGCAGCACCGCTCGGCCAGCCGGCGTCCGGTCTGGCTGAACCGCGAAAAGATAACCCAGAGCATCACCCGGGATTTCCCGATCAGTCTGGCGCGAAGCGCGCGGCAGGCGATCTACCAGATGCGCGTGATTATCGGCCCCGGCGGGACGGTCGAAGACTGCCAGATTCTGAGCGTGGCACCGGACGAGGAAGCGCGGTCACCAGCGTGCAAGTGGATGCAGAAGGCGCAGTTCGAACCCGCGCTCGATGCCGCGGGCCAGCCGATGCGTTCCTACTATGCGTCGAATGTAACCTACGAGATTCATACGAAGACCTCCCCCTGACAGTATCTCACATCACCGTATTGATGAAGTGCAGCGTCATCCCCACCAGCCCGCCCACCAGCGTGCCGTTGATGCGGATGAACTGGAGGTCGCGGCCAACGGCGCCTTCGACGCGGTCGGTGATGGTGCGGGCGTCCCAGCGTTTGACCGTCTCTGACACCAGCCGGACGATCTGGTCGCCGTAGCGCGTCGCGATGCCCACGAGTGTGCGGCGCGCGAAGCGGTTGATCTGGTGTTGCAGCCGCGCGTCCGCTTGCAGCGCCTCGCCCAATTCGGCGAGCATCACCCGCATTTCCGCGCCCATCCCGCTTTCAGGATCGCGCGCGCGGCGGATCAGCGACTGGCGGATGCGCTCCCACACCCCGGTCCACCACACCGCGACCGCCGGGTTGGCGATGAGGTCGCGCTTCATGTCCTCGACCTTGGCGCGGGTTTCGGGATCGTGCTGCAAGTCCTGCCCGAGCTTGGCCAACCCCTCCTCGATCTTGCCGCGCAAGGGGTGTTCGGGGTTCACCAGCACCTCGGCGAGGAGCTTGTAGAGCCCGTCGAGCACGCTCGAGGAGATGGTCTTGTCGATCCCCGCCCAGCGCAGCACGCCCGAGACGCGCTGGTGGATGATGTCGCGGATGGTTTCCTCGTTGTCCTCGAGCGTCAGGCCCGCCCAGCGCACGAAACCGTCGATCAGCGGCTGGTGGCGCTTGTCGGTCATCGCGCTCTCGACCATCCGGCCCGCGAGCGGCGCGATGTCGAGCTTGGAGAGCTGCGCGGCAAGGCCCGAGCGCACCTGCGTGCCGAGCCGGTCGGGATCGAGGCTTTCCAGCACCTCGGCGAGCAGCTCGGCCGCACCCGAGGTGATCCGCGAGCGCTCGTCCTGCCCGCCGCGTTCCGGCGAAGCGGCGAGAAACTCGCCCGCCGCCTTGGCGATGTTCATCCCCCGCATCCGGCGCGCAACCACCGCAGGGGTGAGGAAATTCTCGCGCAGGAAGGCCGCCATCGTGTCGGCGATGCGGTCCTTGTTTTCGGGAATGATCGCGGTGTGCGGGATGGGGAGGCCGAGCGGATGGCGGAACAATGCGGTGACCGCGAACCAGTCGGCAAGGCCGCCGACCATCGCCGCTTCTGCGAAGGCGTTTATGTAGCCCCAAGCCAGGTGGCCGGTGGTCGCAAGCCCGTGGGTGGCGATGAAGATCACCGCCATCGCCGCGAGCATGCCGGTTGCCGTCCAGCGCATCCGCTTGGCGCGGTCATGGCCGAGCGGCTGGCCGCCCAATGTCAGAGGCCTCAGAGAACGCGTCGCCATATGAGCGCTCTAGACCGGTTCCGGCCGCCGCGTCACCCGTTTTGCGGGGGTCGGAACGGTCACTCGGCCGGTTCGTGCCCGTGCGAAGGGCCGTGCGGGGGGAGCTTGCCGAGGCCGGGGAAGGCACCGGGCAGCGGCGCATCGGTCACGGGCCCGCCCGCAATGCGGCCATCGTCGCCCGGCTTGTAGGTCAGCAGGCGCGCCCGCAGCCACGGCCCGACCCGCCGCTCGAAGCTGTCGGCAAGGCTGAAGCCCGCCGGCACGATCAGCAGCGTCAGCAGGGTCGAGAGCACCAGCCCGCCCATCACCACGATCCCCATCGGCTGGCGCCATGCCCCATCGCCTTCGAGCGAAAGCGCCACCGGCACCATCCCTGCGCTCATCGCCACGGTGGTCATCACGATCGGCTGCGCGCGCTTGTGCCCGGCATCGAGGATCGCCTCGAACTTGCCCACGCCCTTGTTCATCTCCTCGATCGCAAAGTCGATCAGCAGGATCGAGTTCTTGGAGACGATCCCGAGCAGGAGCAGGATCCCGATATAGACCGGCATCGAGTTGGGCTGGCCAAGCAGCCAGATCAGCAGGATCCCCCCGAGCGGCGCGAGCGCCAAGGAGGTCATGTTGACCAGCGGGCTCATCAGCCGCTTGTAGAGCAGGACAAGCACCGCGAAGACCAACAGCACCCCGGCGATGATCGCGATGATGAGGTTCTGGATCAGTTCGGCCTGCCATTCCTCTTCGCCCACCACGTCGCGGATCACGCCCAGCGGCAGTTTCTGGAGCACCGGTAGGGCATCGATCTGCGCCTGCGCTTCGCCCTTGAGCACGCCCGCGGCCAGATCGGCGCCGACCAGCACGCGGCGGTTCTGGTTGTAGCGCTGGATCGCGGTCGGGCCCGAGCCGAAGGTGATGTCCGCAACGCGGCTCAGCGGCACCGAGCCGCCATTGGCGGTCGGCACCGGCAGGTTCTCGATGGTGCGGAAATCGGTGCGCGATTCCTGCGACAGGCGCACCACGATCGGGATCTGGCGATCCGACAACGAGAAGCGCGCCGCGTTCTGCTCGATCTCGCCCAGGGTGGCGATACGGATCGTCTGCGACAGCGCGGCGGTAGTGACGCCCAGTTCGGCGGCGATCTTGGTGCGCGGGGTGATGATGATTTCCGGGCGGTTGAGATCGGCGCTGATGCGCGGGGCAACCAGCGACTTCAGACCCTTCATCTCCTCCACCAGCTGGGTCGCGGTCTTGTCGAGCAGGACCGGATCGCTGCCCGCCAGCATCACCGTCATGTCGCGGCCCGAGCCGAAGCCGCCGGACTGCGACTGGAAGCGCACGCGGGCATCGGGAATTTGCGAGAGCATCGGGGCCAGCTCACGCTCGAACTGGACCGAGGAGCGCGCGCGATCGTCGCGCAGCTTGACGAAGATCGTCGAGGCATCGCCCAGCCGGACCCGCTCGAGCATGCGCTCGACCTCGGGCTCCTTGCGCAAACGGTCGGCCACGGCATTGACCACCCGCTTGGTGTCGGCGAGCGTGGTGCCGGGTACGACCTCGATCGTGACCTGGCTGTTTTCGTCATCGATGGTCGGCTGGAACTGGCCGGGGATCAGGCCGAACAGCAGGATCGTCACCAGGAACGAGAACCAGCCGATGCCGAGCATCCAAATGCGGTGATCGTAGAAGCGCGCGGTCATCCAGCGCACGCCCCGGCGGAACCCGCCGTTCTGGCCCGAGAACGCCTCGATCGCCTTGAAGGTGACGAAGGCGGCAAGGAAGGACAGCACCGAGATGGTGAGCACGATCATCACCTCGAACACCTTGGCGACAAGCTTGTTCACCATGCCATTGGTGTCGGCCGAGACGGCGGCGGCGATCTGCTTGTGGACGTCGAGCCCGAGCAGGCCCTTCCACACGCCGCCCGTGAACGAGCCATTAGCAAACTCGAACAAGGCCACCGCCGAGACGAACAGCAGCGCGATGACGGTCAGCAGCAGGCCGAACACGTAGACGAACCGGTTGCGCGGACCGGTGATGCTGGCGCGGCGCGCGGCCATGCGGCCGGTGTCGAGCGTCCAGGCGAGCACGCGCATGTAGGTGTCGATCCACTTCCCGCCGCCATGTTCGGCCTCGCCGTGCGACTTGAGGAAATAGGCCGCCATCAGCGGCGTGATCATGCGCGCGACGGCAAGGCTCATCAGCACCGCGATCACCACGGTGATCCCGAAGTTCTGGAAGAACTGGCCCGACACGCCCGGCATCAGGCCGACCGGGAGGAACACCGCGACGATGCAGAAGCTGGTCGCGACCACCGGCAGGCCGATCTCGTCAGCCGCGTCGATCGAGGCCTGATAGGCCGATTTGCCCATTCGCATGTGTCTGACGATGTTCTCGATCTCCACGATCGCATCGTCGACCAGCACGCCTGCCACCAGCGCGAGCGCGAGCAATGAGAGGAAATTGAGGTTGAACCCCAGCTGGTCCATGAAGAAGAAGGTCGGGATCGCCGAGAGCGGGATCGCGACCGCGCTGATCGCGGTGGCGCGCCAGTCGCGCAGGAAGATGAACACCACGACCACCGCCAGCACCGCGCCCTCGACCAGCGCCCACATCGAGGACTTGTA
>JAIYEK010000266.1 GCA_027487015.1 Erythrobacteraceae bacterium
AAGAAGAAGCTCGCCCCGTTGGCGTGGGCGTAGCGCAGCATCCAGCCGTAGTTCACGTCGCGCATGATGTGCTCGACCGTGGCGAAGGCGACGAGGCCGTTGGCCGCGTAGTGCATCGCGAGGACAACGCCGGTGATGATCTGAACCATCAGGAAGAAGCCGGCGAGCACGCCGAAGTTCCACATGTAGTTGAGATTGCGCGGCACCGGATAACCGGCCCCGACCGCGTTGTAGACGAGCCGCGGCAGCGGCAGCTTCTCGTCAATCCACTTGGTGAATGCGGACTGCGGTTCGTATTGCTTGGCCCAGGCGAAACTCATGGCGTTCTCTCGGCTTGATCGGGTGGAAGGTCAGTCGATTGTGTTATGCGGTCAGATACGCAGGCTCAGCCGACGCGGATGACGGTATCGGACGTGAACGTGTATTCGGGCACCATCAGGTTCTTGGGTGCCGGGCCCTTACGGACGCGCGCGGCGGTATCGTAGTGCGAGCCGTGGCAGGGGCAGAAATAGCCGCCGAAATCGCCGCGGCTCTCGCCTTCCGCCGCGCCCAGCGGGACGCAGCCGAGGTGAGTGCAGACACCCATGGTGACGAGCAGGTCGGGGTGGCCTTCCTTGGTGCGCTCGGCCAGAGTCTGCGGATCGCGAAGGCTTCCGACGTCGACCTTGTTCGCTTCTTCGATTTCCGCGGCAGTGAGGCGGCGGACGAACAGCGGCTGCTTGCGGAACACCGCCTTGATCGCCTGGCCTTCGGCGATCGCGCTGACATCAACGTCGGTGGTGCTCGCGGCGAGCACGTCCTGCGACGGCGACATCTGGCTGATCAGCGGGATCAGGACCGAGGCCCCGCCCACGCCTGCCGTGCCAAGCGCAGCGATGTGGATCCAGTCGCGGCGACGCACGCCTTCATCGGCGGTGGAGACTTCAGTGGTAGCGGCCGTGTCAGTAGCCATTTCGTCTTACCCTGCTCGTTTTGCCGCGCCGGAATGAGCCTGCGCGGCGTGGTTTTGCATTGCGAGGCTTTCGCCCCTGAGCCGATCCGTCGATTGGTCCCTGCTTCATGGCCGAGCGCCGCTTGCGGCGGACCCTGCCTGAAACTTGGGCGGGGCAATTAACGGCAATCCTGCGAGATTCCAACCGTGTTTTAGTCAAGCCTCGTTCGCACCCATGCAAGGCAGCCGGGAAGGCGGTCTCAGGTAAGCGCGATCATGCTGATCTGCCGCCCATAATTCGCCTCGCCCCCTTGCGTGGAGCGCCTGTACGAATGGTAACGCGCGACGTGTGAGAATGTATCCCGGCCGGTATCCGCAATTTTGCTAAGGCCTGCTGCGGCGAGCTGCGCCATGATGAAGCCGGGCAGATCGAAGTGCCAGCGCGCCGCGCCGTCACGCTCGGGCGCGGGGGCGAAGAAGCGTGTCGCATCAGCGGAAAAGCGCGCGCGGAAGGGCGCGTCGACTTCGTAGCTGGCCTGCGCAATCGTCGGCCCGAGCACGCCAGCGATGTTGGCGCGGGTGGCGCCAAGCGCCTCCATCGCGGCGATGGTGTTTGCGAGCACGCCCTCCACCGCCCCGCGCCAGCCCGCATGGGCCGCGCCGATCACGCCCGCCTCAGCGTCGGCGAAGAGGATCGGCCCGCAGTCGGCGGTGACGATCCCGAGCACGATCCCGGGCGTGGCAGTGACGACCGCATCGGCGACCGGGCGGCCTTCGGCGCTATCGTCCCAAGCGGCGCTGACCGTGACCACATCGGGCGAGTGCACCTGATGCGGCGCGGCGATAACGCCGCCGGGGCGGATCGCCTCGGCCGCCGCCTGTCGCAGCATCCGCACCTCGCCCCCCTCCCCCGGCCCGCCGAAGCCGAACTGGTGGACGCCGCCTGCGCTCCCGAAGAAGCCGTGCGGCACGCCTTCGAGGAGCGGGTGGCGCTCGATCTGGAAGCCCGTCACCGTCAGCCGTCCAGCGAGCGGCTGACCTGCTCGAAGGTATCGCGCGACAGGTTGCCCGCCGCCAGAATGCGCTCAAGCTCCGCCTTCATCAGCGCCGCCCGCCCCGGCTCGATCCTCCGCCAACGGCCCAGCGAGGGGACGAAGCGTGCGGCGGTCTGCGGGTTGATCGGATCCAATGCGAGGATCACGTCGGCAACCATCCGGTAGCCCTCGCCATCGGCCTTGTGGAAGCCCTTGGGATTTCCCGCAAAGGCCATGTGCAGCGAGCGCACGCGGTTGGGGTTCTTCATGGTGAAGTCGGGGTGCCCGGCCAGTGCACGGACATGCGCGATCACCTCGGGGTGGAGCGACAGCGCCTGCAGCGTGAACCACTTGTCGACCACCAGCGCATTGTCCTTGTAGCGCTCGTAGAACGCCGCCAGCCGCTCCTCGCGCGCCGGATGATCGAGCCCGCAGAGCACCATCAGCGCGCCCTGCCGGTCGGTCATGTTGTCGGCCGCATCGAACTGCGCCGCGGCGAGCTCTGCCGCCTTGGCCGGATCGGCAGCGGCGATTAGGCCTAAGGCGATGGTCTTGACTTTGCGGGCGCCCCGGCCCGCCGGATCGTCGAGTGTCACCGCCGAAGCCCGCGCATGGAGCGCCGCAAGCTCGCCCGCCAGCGCGGTGCCGATGGCGGCCTTGAGCCCCTCGCGCGCAGCATGGATTGCGCCGGGATCGGCCTTGCGCTCGCCCGTGGCCATCGCCTCGAACAGGTAGGTCTCCGAGGGCAGCACGAGCAATTCGCCGCGCATCGCGTCTTCCAGCGCATTGTCGGCAAGGCTCGCGCGGAAGGCGTTGACGATGGCCGCCTCGCCCGCCGCCTGCTCCTCGCCCGAAAGCGCGCCGCTGGCGGTGCCCACCAGATGCCCGACAGCGAGCTCCTGCAAGGCTTCCGAGCGAGCGAAGGGATCATCGTCATGCGCGGCGAGGAACACGAGGTCCTCGCGGTCGAGCTTGCGTTCGATCACCACCGGGGCGGTGAAGCCGCGGTTGATCGAGACCACCGGATCGGGCCCCGCAAGTGGCAGGTCGAAGGTCTGCTCCTCGTCCTCCAGCACCACCAGCTGCTCCGCCCCGAGCGCGCCGCTGCGCGAATGCACCGCGAGCTTCAAAGGGATCGGCATCGGCAGCTTGTCAGGCTGGCCGGGGGTTACGGGGACAGTCTGCTTCAGGGTCAGCTTGAGGGTGCTGCCCTCGACCACCTGCGACACGGAAACGCGGGGCGTGCCGGCTTGCGAATACCAGCGGCGGAACTTGCCGAGATCGATCCCTGCCCCGTCTTCGATGGCCTTGACGAAATCCTCGCAGGTCGCCGCCTCGCCGTCGTGGCGGTCGAAATAGAGATCGCAGCCCGCCCGGAAGCGCGCCTCGCCCACCATCGAGCGCATCATGCGGATCACTTCGGCGCCCTTGTTGTAGACCGTGGCTGTGTAGAAATTGCTGATCTCGCGATAGGAATCGGGCCGGATCGGGTGCGCCAGCGGCCCCGCATCCTCGGGGAACTGCGCCGCGCGCAGGATGCGCACATCCTCGATCCGCTTGACCGCCTCGCCGCGCATGTCTTGCGAGAACAGCTGGTCGCGCAGCACGGTGAAGCCCTCTTTCAGCGAGAGCTGGAACCAGTCGCGGCAGGTCACGCGGTTGCCCGACCAGTTGTGGAAGTATTCGTGCGCGATCACGCCCTCGACCGCGTCGAAATCGGCGTCGGTGGCGGTGTCAGGGTCGGCCAGCACGTATTTGGTGTTGAAGACGTTGAGGCCCTTGTTCTCCATCGCCCCCATGTTGAAGTCGGAGACGGCGACGATGTTGTAGAGATCGAGATCATATTCGCGGCCGAACACCTGCTCGTCCCACTCCATCGAGCGGTGGAGCGACTCCAATGCGTGGTCGGTGCGGGCGAGGTCTTCCTTGCGCACCCACACGTCGCACTCGACCTCGCGGCCCGAGCGGGTGGTGAAGGGCTTGGAATTCGCCACCAGATCGCCCGCGACCAGCGCGAACAGGTAGGACGGCTTGGGCCAGGGATCGTGCCATTCGGCCCAGTGGGTGCCGTCCGCATTCTCGCCCGCGGCGGTGCGGTTGCCGTTACACAGCAGGATCGGGAAGGCGGCCTTGTCGCCCTCCATCCGCACCGCATAGGTCGAGAGCACATCAGGCCGATCGGGGAAGAAGGTGATCCGGCGGAACCCTTCCGATTCGCACTGGGTGCAGAGCATGCCGTTCGAGGCGTAGAGGCCCATCAGCTGGGTGTTGGCCGAAGGGTTGATCTGGGTAACGATGGTCACAGTGTGCCGCTCGCCCGGCAGCGTCAGGACGAGATCGGGCCCCTCCATCCGCCAGTCCGCCGACGGGGCACCGTCGACATTGACGCTGAGCGCGGTGAGGCTGTCGCCATTGAGCCTGAGCTCGCTCGAGGGATCGGCGGCAGGGTTGCGCTCGAGCGTGAGAGTCGCGGTGACGGTGGTCGCCGCCAGCCCCAGCCGGAAGTCGAGGCCGGTGGTCGGCACCAGCCACGGGAACGGCGTGTAATCCTCGCGCCGGATCACCGGCGGCTCGTGCGGGGTGGGCGCGGCATCCGCGATCTCGGGGTTGCCGTCGGGGGTGGTGGGGGTGGTTGCGATGTCCATGAGCGCCGATTTAGGTTGTATTGGGCGCGGGGCCAATCATTAGGTGATCGCCATGGCGCATTTGCTGATCTTCGGACTGGGTTACACGGCGAGCCGGATTGCGGCGGCGATGCACGCGCGCGGCTGGCGCGTCGACGCGACGGGAAGCGCGGGCAACCTCGATTTCGATAACGAATTCCACCGCGTGCGGGCCACCATCGATGAATGCACCCACGTGCTCTCCTCGGTCCCGCCCGAAACCGTCACCGGCGGCGATGATGTGCTGCTCTACTATGGCGGCACGCTGCAAGCGGCCCAGGCGCGAGGGAAATGGATCGGCTACCTCTCCTCGACCGGCGTCTATGGCGACCGCGCGGGCGCATGGGTGGACGAGGCGACCCCGACCATCGCCGAGGCCGGGGAAGGCCGTCGCAACGCGCGCGCCGAGGCTGATTTGGCGTGGCTCAGGCTGGGCGCGCGGGTGTTCCGGCTGCCGGGGATCTATGGGCCCGGGCGCTCCGCGCTGGACCGGGTGAAGGAGGGCAAGGCTCGGCGGATCGACTTGCCCGATCAGGTGTTCAGCCGCGTCCATGTCGATGACATTGCCAGCGGCGTGGTTGCCGCGCTCACGCAGGACGCGCCCGCGGGGGCCTACAACCTCGGTGACGATTATCCGTGCAGCGGCAATGAAGTCACCGAACACGCCTGCCGGTTGCTCGGCCTGCCCTTGCCGCCGCTGGAGTCGCTGGAGGAAGCGAACCTCTCCGAAATGGCGCGCGGCTTCTACATGGAGAACCGCCGCGTCGCGAATGGCAAGGCCAAGCGGGTGCTGGGGTGGACGCCGCGATATCCGACCTATGTCGAGGGGCTAGCGGCGCTGCTTTGACCGCAGCGCCAGCCCCATGCCGGCCAGCGCCAGCGCCATCCCGACCACCGACAGCGCATCCCACACGAAGCCCTCGAACAGGGTCGAGAGCAGCATCGCCACGCACACCGTGACGATCCCATTATAGGCCGTGCGCCCCGCGCCGATCTCGCGCACGAGGTTGTAGTGCAGCGGGAAGGTCACCACCGAGCCGATGATCGCGAGATAGGCCGTCCCCGCCCAGAACTGCCACGCAGTCGGCACCTGTGGAAGGCCTTCGGTCGCCAGCGCATAGACGAGGTCGAAGCTCGTCCCATAGACCATCGCCCAGGCAAGAAAGCTCACCATCGGCACCCCGCGCCCGGTCGGGTTGGCTTGGACCACATTGGCGATCGAGGCGGCGAGCATCCCGCCGATAGCGAGCGCGATGCCGAGCCCGACATTCCCGCCCAGCGGCGCCGCGTTCCATTCGTGCACCAGCAGCAGCGCCACCCCAGCAATCGCCACAAGGCTACCGCCGATGAAGCCGCCCTGCGCCTTCTCGCCGATGAACACCCGCGCGAAAATCGCGTTGGGCACCATCAGCAGCGCGAACATCACCGCGACGATGCCGGAGGTGATGTGCTGCTCGGAATGGTAGACGAACAGGAAGTTGCCCGAGAACTGCGCGATCCCGACGCCGAGGGCCAGGGTATGCTCGGGCCGGGTCAGCTTCAGCCGGTTGCCCATCGCCAACGCGAGCGCGAACAGCGCCGGCGTCGCCAGCATGAAGCGATAGAACACGCCCCATGCGGCGGGGACGTCCGCGATCTGCCCGGTGATGACGAACCAGGTCGAGCCCCAGATCGTCCCCGTCAGCATGAAGGGAACGAGCACCTTGGGGTTGAGCATGGTGGGCGCCCCGCC
>JAIYEK010000148.1 GCA_027487015.1 Erythrobacteraceae bacterium
AGCGCCTTCTCGTTGAGGCGCTTGCCGCCGCAGGTCTCGCAGGCCTGCGCGGTCTGGTACTTGGAGAGCTCCTCCTGCATCCACGCGCTTTCGGTCTGCATCATGCGGCGGTTGAGGTTACCGATGACGCCCTCGAAGGCCTTGTGGACGGTGTATTCGCGGCGGCCATCCTTGAAGGTCAGCGGCACCGGCAGCCCGCCCGTGCCGTGGAGGATGATGAGCTTCTGCTCCGGCGCGAGGTCCTTCCACGGGGTGGTGAGGTCGAAGCCGTAAGCCTTGGCGAGGCTCGCCAGCACCTGCATGTAATAGGGCGACGGCGGGTTGGACTTGGCCCAGGGCACGACCGCGCCCTGCTTCAATGTCAGCGCCTCGTTGGGGACGACCAGCTGCGGGTCGAACAGCATCTTCTCGCCGATCCCGTCGCAGGCCGGGCAGGCGCCTTGCGGGGCGTTGAAGGAGAATAGGCGCGGCTCGATTTCCTCAATGGTGAAGCCGCTCACCGGGCAGGCGAACTTTTCGCTGAAAACGATGCGGTTGGCTGGCAGGCCTGCGCCCTTCATCGCGCCGCCCTTCCCTTCGTCCTCGCGCCCCGGCACCACGCCATCGGCGAGGTCCACGTAAGTCAGCCCCTCGGCCAGCTTCAAAGCCTGCTCGAAGGAATCCGCCAGCCGCGTCTCGATGCCTTCGCGCACCGCGATACGGTCAACCACCACCTCGATGTCGTGCTTGAACTTCTTGTCGAGCGCGGGGGCCTCTTCGATGGGGTAAATCTCCCCGTCGATCCGCACCCGGGTGAAACCGGCGCGCTGCCATTCGGCGAGCTCCTTGCGGTATTCGCCCTTCCGCCCGCGCACCACCGGCGCGAGCAGGTAGGCGCGCGTGCCCTCGGGGAGCGCCATTACCCGGTCGACCATCTGGCTGACGGTCTGGGCAGAAATCGGCTCACCGGTGGTGGGCGAGTAGGGCGTACCCACCCGCGCCCACAACAGGCGCATGTAGTCGTAGATCTCGGTCACCGTCGCCACGGTCGAGCGCGGGTTGCGGCTCGTCGTCTTCTGCTCAATGCTGATCGCGGGGCTGAGCCCGTCGATATGCTCGACATCGGGCTTCTGCATCATCTCGAGGAACTGGCGCGCATAGGCGCTGAGGCTCTCGACATAGCGCCGCTGCCCCTCGGCATAGATGGTGTCGAAGGCGAGGCTCGACTTGCCGCTCCCCGACAGCCCGGTGACCACGATCAGCGCATCGCGCGGCAGATCGATGTCGATACCCTTGAGATTATGCTCGCGCGCACCGCGCACGGAAATGGTGGTGAGGCTCATGGAAGAGATATGTTCCGTAAATGTTCGCGCGTGTAAAGGGCGCAAGGCAAGGATTTCCGCCGCTGTGCATCAGAGCGAGCGGTGCGCCGATCGGTTCCTGCCAGATAGGGACGCTGGCGCGATTGTCCACGCCCGGCACGTGCCTGCGCACGCAGTTTACAATCCCCCGAAAGAGGCGCATTTTCCCGGATGCCCATCGACGGGATCGAAACGAGGCGAAGGGCAAGGGCCGAGGGGGCCGACGCGCGAGGATGCGCCCGGCAGATTTGACGAGACGCCCGACCGGCCAGTGGATTGCAAGTGCCATGCGCGGTGCCCGGAAACCCTTGCGGGTGGCCAGCGCGTTCAGACGCTGCAAGGGTGGGGGAAGCACAATGACCACTGAAACCGAAACGGGCGCCGATACCGGCCTCAACGACCGCCAGATCGCCATGATCTGCATGCCAGTGCTGGTCTGGAATTCCGCCAATGATATCGGCGCGACCTTCAGCTTCACCCAGACCATCGGCATGCCCGCCGCGATGAACGGGCGCGTCGGCAGCGACGGCAGCATCGATCTCACCAACATGCCGGCCGATCCAGCCTACAACGACAATATCGACGTGACGATCATGCTCGATACCAGCCGGATGGTCGACCAGAACGGCAACCCCGTCGCGGGCCGCTGGGCGCAGGCAGGCGAGTATTCGGGGACCGGCCCTGTCACCGGCTTCGGCTGGTTCTGCGGCACCGATGCCAACGGCAATTACAGCGCCTCGGTGCCGATCACGATCCCCAACATGTCCTTCCTGCGGATGGGCGACACCGAGCTGATGATCAACGACGACACGCCCGACAATGCGCCGGCCTACGCCTATGCGATGGGCCTCGTCCTGCCGAACAACGGCGATTACTACATCACGCTCGACCCGCGCATCACCAGCAAGACCAAGGTGGGCACGGGCTTCATGCTGGATGGGAAGACTTCCTGCTGAAGGTCTAGTTTCCTCTCTCGCGCAGATAGGCGGGGTGGCGATAACCCCGCCTATCCAGCGCTGCGGCCACTTCGCGGGCCTCGGCGTCGCGGCCCAGCCGCTTGAGCAGCGCAAACCGCTCGTCATCAGCGCCCGGACCCGCGGGCAGGCTTGTGAGGCCGTTCGTCCAATGGGTCCGGGCGGCCTCGGCCTGCCCCAGCCGTGCCTCGATATCGCCGGCGAGCAGCAGCGCGTTTGCCCGGATGGCGCGGTCGGCCTCGCTCGTCGCCTCGGCGATCACCTGCCTGATCGGCTCGCGTCCCTTGGCCGCCTGCCCGCTGGCCAAGGTCAGCCGGGCGCGGCTCAACAGCGCCTCCTGACGCGTGCCCTTCGACCATTCCGCATTCGAGGGATCTTTTGCCATCATCCGGTCGAGCAGCGCCTCGGCCGCGTCCAGCTGCGCAGCGCTTTCCGCAAGCCGCCCGGCGACGATCAGGGCTTTGGCCTTGTCGATCCGCCCGCCCACCTCGGATTGCTGCCATTCGGTGTTGGCCGGTTCGATCCTGAGCAGCGCGGCGTGCACCGCCAGGCCCCGGTCATAGGAACCGAGTGCGTCCTCGAGCGCCCCTTGCTCGATCTGCACTCCGGCGAGGAACTGGAGCGCCACCCCGAGCCGGTTGCTCGCCACGGCATTGTCCGGATCGCGGCGCAGCACCTCTTCGTAGATCGCAATCTCGCGGCGGTGGAGCGCCAGCGCCTCGGAGAGCTTGCCGAGATTGTCCTTGGCGATCCCCAGCCAGTTGGCGGCATTGCCGATCTCGATCTGCCGGTCGGCATCGAATGCGCGGCCCTTGGCGCTCGCCTCGGCCATCTTCAGCGAATTGGCAAAAGCGAGTTCGGACTCGGCGTGGCGCCCTTGCGCGTTGAACATCACCCCGAGATTGCTCTCGGCATAGCTGCTTTCCATCTGCCATTCGGGGTTCTTGGGATCGAGCGCGAGCAGCCGGTCGGCAAGGCGCTTGTATTCGCGAAAATGCGCCTCGGCCGGCGCGCTTTCGCCGCGGTTATAGGCGATGTAGCCGACCCAGAACACGCTCTGGGCGTGATCGTAGATGCGCTGCGCGTTGTCGGGATCGCGCGCGAGCTGCTCGGCGGTCGAGGCGGCGGCTTCGGTGAAGGCTGTGAGCGCTTCCTTGCTGTCACCGCGCAGGTTGGAGAGCTCGCCCACCAGCAGCAGCGCCCGCGCCCGGCGCCCCAGCGCATCGGCATCGAGATCGGCGAGCTTTTGCTTGGCGTAGTAGTCGAGAGCGCGGGTGCCGACCACGTCGAGCGCGTCGAGCCTGCCCACCGGTTCCAGCTTGGCGCGCAGATCGGTGAGCATGAATTCGACGAGGCCATCGGCCTCATTGCGCTGGAACTCGGCCTCCTTGCGCGCTTCGACCGCGAACCAGGTCAGCGTGCTCATCACCACCGCCAGCGTCAACGAGGCGGCGACCACCGCGCGCGTGCGCAGCGTGCGGCGGCGCTCGTCGCGGCGGACCAGCTCGTCGAGGCCCACCCCGAGGATCGCTGCGGCGAGCTTGAGCCGCGCCATCCGCTTGCCATCGCCGCTGTCGCGCGCATCGGCCGCAAGCGGCGTGTCGAGCGCGTTATCGGTGACCGCGCCGCTCTCATCGACGTGGTGGGTGAGCGCGCGCGGGAAGCACTCATTGTCCGGATCGCCCGGCTCGCCGCCGACGATCAGCGCCAGTACTTTCGAAGGATCGCGGTGAGTCTTGAACCACGCGATCTCGCGATTGACCCATTGCGACTTCGCAGAATTGGGCGAGCAGACGACGATCAGGAACTCGCTGCCCGACAAGGCCGCCTCGACCGCCGCGCCGATGCTGGCACCCGCGGCTTCCTCCTCGCGGTCCTTGAACAAGGGATGGAGCCGGGCCGGGACCGGGCCGTGGGCGCGCTCCTCGCCGATCAGCGCGCGCGGGGTGCGGTAGGTCTCGATCGCATGATGGAGCCACTTGCCCCACTTGGCGTCGGCCCAGCTATAGCTGATGAAGGCCTTGTAGCGAAACTCGCCCCCCAATTCGCCCATACCAACTCCCCGGCTGATATCCGCGCACACGGCTGGCGCCTGTCCCCCCGGAAGACGCGCGCTGGGTGAAGGCTAGGGGGATTTGGCCCGATAGGCAAACATACGTGTCGAGGCGCAGAAATAGTCTTTCGCCGCGGCTGAAGGGGAATCGCGAGGCGAGCGCTAGGGAGCGCGATGAAACGGCGATTTTCCAGTGTCTTGATGCAGAAAACCGCAACCCTACAGAAAATATGAAGTCGTCAACGCCGCCGCCATCTGTCAGACAAAAGGCCTCTCCGCAGAACCTGCCGGGTCCCTTCGAGGGTCGCAACCTGGCTTCTTCTGTGGGTTCCCGGAGGGGGGGTATCATTGGCGGGTCGAGCTTTCCCGGGGCTTGCCCGCCGCATGTCGGCCTCACCCGTGAGTAACTAGCCCCCGCCGCCCCGGCTCGCCCAGCCAATTCGCGCTGATTCCCCACACGCGCGCGATCCTCTCCTCGGCGAGTGCGTGGGCGGGGGGCCCTTCTGCCGCTAGCCGGCCGTCGTGGAGCACCAGCACATGGTCGGCGTGGTTCATCGCCAGCGCCAGATCGTGGAGCACCACCACCACCCCCTGCCCTGCGGCGGCGCAAGCCTTGAGATGGGCGATCAGGCCCAGCTGATGCGCGAGATCGAGCGCGGCGAGCGGTTCGTCAGCGAGGATCCAGCGCGGCTCTCCGGCGAGCACCCGCGCGAGCAGCACCCGTGCCCGCTCGCCGCCCGAAAGCCGGCTGACGGGGCGGGTCCGCAGGGCCTCCAGATCGAGCGCGGCCAGTGCGGCTTCGATGGCGGGTGTGCCCCGGTCACGCCACGGCAGGCGGCCGAGCGCGACGAGGCTCTCCATGCTGACGTCCCAGGCGATATCAGGGCTCTGCGGCAGGTAGCCGATGGCTTGTCCGCGGGCGCGCGGCGTGAGGGCGGTCAGTGGGCTGCCATCGAGGCTCACCCCGCCACCCGAGGGCTCGAGCAGGCCCGCCAGCGCGAGCAACAGCGAAGACTTGCCCGCGCCGTTGGGGCCGACGATCGCGGTGATCCGTCCCGGCGCGAGCGCGGCGGTGAGGTTCTCGACCACTACCCGCCCGCCACGCGTCACGCTCAGGTTCTCGGCCGCCAGCGTCATAGCCGCCCCCGCCGCATCATCAGCAGCAGCCAGCCGAAGAACGGCGCGCCGATCAGCGACAGCGCGATGCCGAGCCGGAGTTCGGTCACAAGCGGCAGCACCCGCACGATGCTGTCCGCCGCCAGCACAAGACAGGCCCCCGCGAGCGCGCTCGGCAGGATCAGGCTCGAGGGCAGGCGATCGGTCAGCGGGCGCACCAGATGGGGGACGACCAGCCCGACGAAGCCGATGATCCCCGCCACCGCCACGCCTGCGCCAACCGTGAGGCCGATGCCGATCACCAGCAGCGCGAGCAGCCGCCGCGGTTCCACGCCAAGCGAGCGCGCCGCCGCCTCACCCAGCGTCAGCGCGTCGAGGCTGCGCGCCGCCAGCGCCAGCACGCCGATGCCTGCGAGCGTCAGCGGCGCGGCGATCCACACCTCGCGCCACGACCGGTCGGTGAGCGCGCCGTTGAGCCACATGACGATCTCGGAAAGCGCGAAGGGATTGGGCGCGAGGGTGATGGCGAGCGCAGTGAGCGCGCCGGCAAGGCTCGCCAGCATCAGCCCGGCGAGGGTGAAGAGCGCGATCCCGCCGCCCGCTCCCTCCGCCCCGTCCGAGGCGGTGCGCCCGGCGATCAGCGCGAGGCCCGCCATGCCGAGCGCCGCCCCGCCGAGCGCCATAACGGGCAGGCTCCACGTGGCAAAGGCTGGCGGGAGCAGCGGCGCCAGCCAGAAGCTTCCGACCGCGCCCAGGGCCGCCATCGGCGCGATGCCGAACAGGCCGGGGTCGGCGAGCGGATTGCGCAGGTAGCCCTGCATCGCCGCGCCCCCTGCCCCGAGGCCTGCGCCGATCACAACCGCGAGCACCGCGCGCGGCAGGCGCAGTTCAGCGAGGATCAGCAAGGTGTTGCCCGGGCCGAAATCCGCAGGCGCAATCCATACCCGTCCGGCCAGCAGCGAAAGCGGGAACAGCACCGCCAGCAGCGCGGCAAAGACAAGGCTCGCCCGCGTCATGGCCGCGCCTCCGCCTGCTTGCGGATCGCGGCGAGACGGGCGCGGGCCTTGGGAATGGTCGGCCCGCCGCAATAGATCAGCGAGGGATCGAAGGGCGCGACCACCATGCTCTTGTAGGTGTCCTGCACCAAGGGATGGCGCTGGCCGGCCGCATCGCCCGCGACCAACAGCACCCCCGGCGGATCGGCGAGCACGCTTTCGAGGCTCACCCGATCGGCCTGCTTGAGACCGCGGCGCGCGGCGTCGCTCGCAAAGCCCTGTTCGCGCAGGAGTTCGGCGATCAGGGTCTGCTCGCCCGCGACGATCTCGCCCGGCTGCCACAGCAGCGCGTCGATGGGTTCGCCCGGCGGCGGCGGCGCGGCGGCGATGCGCGCGGCGAGCGCTTCGCCTTGCGATGTGCGCCCCGCCAGCTGGGCGACCGCGCGCACCTGCTCGGCACTCTCGGCGATGCTGGTGGGGCTGCCGAAGGTAGCGACCCTGAGGCCCGCGCGTTCGAGCGCGCGGCGGGTCGGCTCGGGCAGGAAGATCGAGGCGAGCACTAGATCGGGTCGCGCGGCGATCACCTCCTCGGCCGTCCCGCCTGTGACACCGTAGCGCGCGGCGGTGGCAGCAGGGATCGAGCTGGAGGAGGGATCGCGCGAGTAATGCGATAGGGCCAGCACCTGCGCAGGCGGCGCGATCTCGACAAGGATCGCGTCAAGACAGGGGTTGAGGCTGACGATGGTCGGATGCGCTGTGTCGCCGGGTGCCTGCGTCGCGGCGGGCGCGCAGGCGGCCAGTGCCAGCGCAAGCCCTGCCAGCAGCGCGCCGCGGCGTCGGCTCCTCGGCCCTGTGATGTTGCGATCCCGCGCCATATCCCGTGGGGCATGGCGATAGGGCGGCAAGCCAGTGCGCGCAACGGGTTAAGACCGCGCAGCCACCTGTCCGGAAACGGGACGCGCGCCCTCGCCGCCCTCGCCCGCCCTGCGCCGCGCGCGTAAGCGGAGCCGACCATGGCCCGCCAACGCACTCTTTTCGTCGATACCTCGGGCAATGCCGCCCCGCGCGTGCGCCGCCGCTGGGCGCTGACGGGCATCACTGTTTTCTCCAAGACCGCGCGCAAGCGGCTCGCGGTGCTTCTCGCCGCGATCACCGTTCCGGCTATGGCAGCCCCGCAAATGATGGGCGGCGGCGTCGGCGCGCTCCCCGGCCCCGCGGTCGAGAGCACCGCCGCGCTCGCCACCCGCCAGGCCGCCGAGGCCGCGCTGCCGTTCGAGCGTCCCGGCATGAGCTTCCCCGGCTCGGCCTATTACTACATGGCCGACCCCGCTGGCACCGCGCTGGTCGCGCTGCCGACCGACAACCCGCTGGCACAAGGCGCGGAAAGCGGGCGCCAGCTTGGCGCGCTGATCGATGTCGGCGCTGCGGCCAAGCCCTTCTACATGCCCGGCACCGGCATCTCGCACCTGCGCGCCTCGGAATGCCTCGCGCAGGCCGTGTGGTACGAGGCCGCGAGCGAGAGCGAGGCCGGACAGCGCGCAGTCGCGCAGGTGGTCCTGAACCGCGTCGCTCACCCGAGCTGGCCCAATTCGGTCTGCGGCGTGGTCTATCAGGGCTCCGAGCGCTCGACCGGCTGCCAGTTCACCTTCACCTGCGACGGCAGCCTGGCGCGGCGTCCGGGCGGCGCAAGCTGGGCGCGAGCGCAGCGCATCGCGCAAGAGGCGCTGAACGGCAGCGTCTATGCCCCCGTGGGTCTCGCAACCCATTACCACACGCTCTGGGTCAATCCCTATTGGGCGAGCAGCCTCGACCATATCGGCACGATCGGCGCGCATCGCTTCTACCGCACCCGCGGGGCGAGTGGCTCGGCATCGGCGTTCAACGGCGGCTATGCCGGGTTCGAGCCGGTGGTGAGCGGGCGCACCACGCCGCCCCCGCCGGGAGCGTCTGCCCTTGTGCCGGCCGCGCTTCCCGCGGCAGTCACGCCGGGGCGTCCGGCGATCGGTTTCGATGCAGGGCCTGTGCCTGCGCGCAAGCAGGGCGCACCCGCTGCTGCGACGGGAGCCTCCGTGCCGGCCGAGGCGGTCACCGGAACCGGCTCGGTGAAGCCCGAATATGCGCGCGCCGGGCAGTGGAAAACCCAGCCCGGACCGGGCAGCGCGCCGACCAATTGAGGCGGTCGCCTCTGTCACATCACGGTTAAAATCCCGGCAACCCTATTGTCACACCAAGCTTTAGTGGCGGGGCGCTAGAGGTTTGTGACCGCTGCGCGCAGTTTTGTTGCGCCGGCCAACAAGCAGGAAACCCGCCTCATGTCCGTCCGCTTCGCCTCCGCCAATCACCCTGTGCGCCGTCTCGGCTGGCGTGCTGCGGGTCGCGGGCTGATCGCGCCGGTGCTGGCGCGAGCGGCGAATGACAACCAGCCTATCCGGAGTGACGCCGAGCCGGTGGCGGGCGGATTCGACCCGCTGCTTGCCGATGCGCTGCGCCACTTCGCGGTCCACGGCCTTGCCGCAGCCGAAGTGGCGGTCGATCTCGCCGCCGAGGCGGGCACACGCGGCGATGCCAATGCGAAAGACCGCTGGCTGGCGATCACGCAGATGTTCGACCGCAGGCTTGCGGCGCGGGCCGTGCGGGTGCTCGAACCGGCGTGACAACTTGGGGCGCCTGATGCGGCCCCTTCCCTTACGGCAGCAGCGCTAGGTCGTTTCCCTGAGGAGTTGCCCTGAGCGTCTATTGCAATTGCGAACTGTTTGCAAAGATAGTTGACGCATTCGACCTTTTGACGGTTGCAATCCCTTTTTCGGCGGCCTACCGCGCCTGATGTAACGGGTGCCC
>JAIYEK010000067.1 GCA_027487015.1 Erythrobacteraceae bacterium
AGCGTATCGAGAAGCGGACCTGGCATAGGACTCCTTAGAGCAAATCAATTCAATTTATAAAAGGAATGATGGAGTCTGTTGGCCCTGTGGAAAGCGGGAATTACCGGTTCCTGCCCGGTTGCCCCCGTTCGATCCCCTAGCCCCAGCCCCCATCGAATCCGCATGGATTGGACGTCAAGCCAGCTTTATCCTCAGTCTTCACAGCCTGTCGACAAAACTTGTCCCGTGTGCGCAAATCGCCAGAGGAAAGGCCTGCGAGCGGGGAGGAAAATCCGTCCCCAGCTTGTCCGGCAGTCCCTCCCGTGGTTTATGCGGCGCTCTGTCCACAGGGCCCGGCATATGAACCGACTCAACCTCCACCTCGTCTCGGATTCGACCGGGGAGACGCTGGAAATGATCGCCAAGGCGGCCCTCGCCCAGTTCGACAACCCCTCGGTGAACCGCCATTTCTGGCCGATGGTCCGCTCGCTGCAGCACATGGACCGGATCGTGCCTGATCTCGCGGCGCATCCGGGCCTCGTGCTCTACACGTTGGTGAACCCGGAGACGAGGAAGCGGCTCGAGGAGCATTGCCGCCACCTCGGGCTTCCGGCGGTGCCAGTGCTCGATCAGGTCACCGCCGCGCTCGAATCCCAGCTCGGCCAGGAAGCGCATGGCCGCCCGGGCCGCCAACACATGATGGACGAGAACTACTTCAAGCGCGTCGAGGCGATCCAGTACACCATCGCGCATGACGATGGCCTCGCGCACGAGGAGTGGGAGCAGGCCGATATCGTGCTGGTAGGAGTCTCGCGTTCGTCGAAGACGCCGACTTCGATCTACCTCGCAAACCGTGGCTACAAGGTCGCCAATATTCCGCTGGTGGTCGAGAGTCTGCCGCCCGGTGCGCTCTACCGGCTGCGGCATCCGCTGGTGGTGGGCCTCACGACCAGCCCCGAACGCCTCATCCAGATCCGCCGCAACCGCCTGCTTTCCTTGAACGAAGCGACCGAGACAGCCTATATCGACAACGACAAGGTCAAGGCCGAGCTGCAATTCGCCCGGCGGATGTTCGGGGACAATGGCTGGCCGGTGATCGACGTCACCCGCCGCTCGATCGAGGAGACCGCGGCGGCGATCATCCGGCTGGTGCAGGAGCGCGACCGCAAGCCCGCGAGCGAGGGCGGCACGGGCAAGCCGATATGACTCTGATACTCGCCAGCAAATCCGCTTCGCGCCGGGCGATGCTCGATGCCGCGGGGGTGGTTTACGAATCCGTCCCCGCCGACATTGATGAGCGCGCGGTCGAGGCCGGCCTTGCGGGTGCCGCCCCGGCCGAGGTCGCCGAGGCGCTGGCGGTGGCAAAGGCTGCGGCGGTGGCGGCGCTTCACCCGGGAGCGTTGGTGCTGGGGAGCGACTCGCTGGTCGTTTGCGCGGGCCGCCGCTTCGACAAACCACAGAGCCGCGAGGAGGCGGGGGAACATCTGCGGTTCTTCTCGGGCCAGGTGATGGAGCTGCACTCCGCCGCCGCGCTGGTCAGGGACGCTGGCTGCGAATGGTCGCACGCCAGCATCGCTCGCCTACGGGTGCGCGCGCTGTCGGACGAATTCATCGAACATTATCTGAGCCTTGAGTGGCCCGCCATTGGCCACACCGTAGGCGCCTTCCGGATCGAGGGTCCGGGGGTGCAGCTGTTCGAGAGCATCGAGGGCGACCAGTTCACCGTGCTCGGGATGCCCCTGCTGCCGCTGCTCGAAGCATTGCGGGAGGAAGGGGTCTTGCTGGCGTGACCCTCCCCTATGCCGAGGTGATTGGCGACCCCATCGCGCAGTCCAAGTCGCCGAAAATTCACGGGTTCTGGCTCGCCAAGCTGGGGATCGAGGCCGACTACCGCGCCTGCCACGTGACGCCCGACGCGCTGGCCGATTATCTCGCCCAACGGCGGGAAGACCCCCTCTGGCGCGGGTGCAATGTCACCATGCCGCACAAGCAGGCGGTGATGCCGCATCTGCATCGCATCGACCCGCCCGCCGACGCCATCGGGGCGGTGAACACCGTGCTACCACATGGCGACGACCACGCGATGACCGGCACCAACACCGATGCCGCGGGCTTCCTCGAGCCGCTGGCGAAGGACCTCGCCCGGACCCACTATTTCCGCATGGCCCGCATCCTCGGGACCGGGGGCGCGGCCCGTGCGATCATCACGGCGCTGGCGGGTCACGGCTTCACGCTGGTCGTCGCGGGGCGCGATCCGGCCAAGGCGCGCGCGCTGCTCGCCGAACTTGCGCCGGGGGGCGAGCACCACGCGATCGACCTCGCCCATTTTGCAGACTCCACCGATTTCGCCTTCGACGACCGCGAGGGCTGCCTCGATCTGATCGTCAACGCCTCCAGCCTCGGGATGCAGGGCCAGCCCCCCCTGCCCTTCGACTGGAGCCATGCCCCGCCCGGCAGCATCGCCTACGACATCGTCACCGCTCCGCTCGACACGACCTTCCTTCAGAACGCGCGCGCCAAGGGCTACCGCACCATTGACGGACTTTCGATGCTGATCGGCCAGGCTGCGGTCGCCTTCGAGAAATTCTTCGGCGCGCGCCCCCCGCGCGAACACGATGCCGAACTGCGAGCCATCCTGACCCAATGACAAAACCCAAAATCATCGGCCTCACCGGAAGCATCGGCATGGGCAAATCAACCGTCGCCGCGATGTTCGCCGAGGCGGGGATTCCGGTGTTCGACGCCGATGCCGAGGTGCGCGCGATGCAGGGGCCGGGAGGCGAACTCATCGCCCCTATCGAAGCCGCCTTTGCCGGATCGACCGGCCCCCAAGGCGTCGATCGCGAAAAGCTTGGCGCGCAGGTGTTCGCCGACAAAGTCGCCCTCGCCCGCCTTGAAGCCATCGTCCACCCCGCCGTCGGCGCGAAACGCGCCGCCTTCCTCGAAGCCAACTGCGACAAACCTGCGGTCGTCTTCGACATCCCGCTGCTGTTCGAACGCGGCGGGCACGAGTCAGTCGACACCATCGTCGTCGTCTCCGCCCCCGAGCACATCCAGCGCGCCCGCGTGCTAGCCCGCCCGGGGATGACGCCCGAGAAATTCGCGCACATCTTCGGCCTGCAACTCCACGACAGCCACAAGCGCGACCGCGCCCACCATGTCATCGACACCGGCACCAGCCTCGAAGAAACCCGCGCGCAGGTGCAAGCCCTGATTGCTTCACTTTGACGACAAAGCGCGCTTGCAAGTCCCCGGATATGGGAGGATAGTCCTGCAAATGCGTGAGGTCATTTTCGACACCGAAACCACCGGGCTCGATCCCAAGACCGGGGACCGCATGGTGGAAATCGGCTGCGTCGAGATGGTCGGCCGGGTCGAAACCGGCCGCACCTTCCACGCCTATTTCAACCCCGATCGCGACATGCCAGCCGAGGCCGAACGGGTCCACGGGCTGAGCGCCGCCTTCCTCGCCACTAAGCCGCGGTTTGCGGAAAGCGCGGAGGAATTGCTCGAATTTCTCGGCGATTCGAACCTCGTCGCCCACAATGCCGGGTTCGATTTCGGCTTCCTCAACAACGAGCTCGAACTGGTCGGCCGCCAGCCCATCAGCATGGACCGGATGGTCGACACCGTCGCCATCGCGCGGAAAAAGCACCCTGGCGCCAAGCTCAGCCTCGATGCGCTGTGCACCCGCTACGGCATCGACCGCTCGCACCGGGTCAAGCACGGCGCGCTGCTCGATGCCGAACTGCTCGCGCAGGTCTATGTCGAGCTGACCGGCGGGCGGCAGATCGGGCTGGGCCTCGCCGACGCCGCGCCCGATACCCCCGCCCTCACCGAGCTCACCCCCAATGCGCCCTGGCATCGTCCCTCTGCGGACAAGCCCCGGCGCGAACCCCGCCCTCATGCCGCCAGCCCGGAGGAGCTGGAACGTCACCGCGAATTCATCGCGCAGATCAAAGGCGCGATCTGGGTTAGTTAAGACCTGACGCGTCTCTGCTACCAGATTGGGCCCGCTACCAACTGGGATCCTCACTCTTGGACGGAGGACTACGCTTCATGGACATTCGGATTTCCGGTCACCAGATGGACACCGGCAGCGCGCTGCAGACGCATGCCGCAGACCGGCTCGGCGCGATCGTCGACAAATATTTCGACCGCGCGATCTCGAGCCAGGTGACCTTCGGCAAGGCCCCCGCAGGCGCCTTTACCTGCGATATCGTCACCCATGTGATGCAGGGCCTGATCCTCAAGGCACAAGGCAGCGCGCATGACGTGCATGTCGCCTTCGACGATGCGGCGGGCAAGATCGAGAAGCAGCTCAGGCGCTACAAGCGCCGCCTCACCGACCGCCACGAACAGGCCGATCACGCGCGCGGCGAGGAAGAGGCCGCCTACACCATCTTCATGGTCGAGGAAGACGAAGAGGAAGAGGTGGTTGCCGATGCTCCGCTGGTGATCGCCGAAACCCGCGTCGACATCCCCACCGCCAGCGTCGCCGATGCGGTGATGATGCTCGACCTCCGGAACACCGGGGCGCTGTTTTTCAAAAACGCTGGCACCGGAGCGCATAATATGGTCTACAGGCGCGCCGATGGCTCGATCGGATGGGTCGAGCCTAGATAGGGCCAGGGGCTGGTTTGCCGCTACGGAACCGTAGCGGCAGGGCCCGCTTCTCGAAGGTCCAGGCGGTCGCAGGAGGGGGCACCGCCCCGGTCCGTCAACGCCTCGCATGCAGGCATGAGCGGACCGGACCTTCGCCACGAAGGCGCACAGTTTCGGGATCATTCGTACCATGGACGTCAACCTCGCTCTCTCCCCCCAGGCAATCGCTTTTGCCCGGCTCGACACCAAGCCGAAGATCCTCGCCCGCACGGCCCAGTTGCTGAGCGCGGCCTATGGCCTTGACGAGAGCGAGGTGCTCGAAAGCCTCGAAGCGCGCGAGGCGCTGGGGAGCACCGGTTTCGGGCGCGGCGTGGCGATCCCGCATTGCCGCAGCAAGGACGTCCGCCGGCCCAGCCTCGCGCTGATCCGCCTGGAAGCCCCCATCGATTTCTCGGCGGTCGACGCGCGGCCCGTTACGCTGGTGTGCGGCCTGGTTTCGCCCGAGAATGCCGGGGCGACGCACCTCCATGCGCTGGCCGCGATCTCGCGCCTGACCCGCGACGAGATGACGCTGCAGATGCTCGCCGATGCGCCCAATATCGAGGCCGTCTATGCGCTGCTGACCAACCAGTTCCTGCGCGACGCGGCCTGATCAACTTACCGCTGATGCCCCATGCCCGCGCGTGACGAACCCCTGCCTGCGAGCGGTGCCGACCAGCATTACCGTGCCCTCGAGCGGCTCTATGCCTCCGCGCCGGTCAACACCAAGTTCGCTTCGCACCTGCACATCCCGGGCGAGGGGCGCTCGAAGCTGACCTTCAAGGTGACGCCGGAGGATTACCACGCGGCGGGCGCGGCGCACGGGACGATCTATTTCAAGATGCTCGACGATGCGGCCTTCTATGCCGCCAATTCGCTGGTGACCGACCGCTTCCTGCTGACCACCAGCTTCAACCTGTTCTTCTCCAAGCCCGTGCGCGCCGGGACCGTCACCGCCGAGGGCCACTGGGTCAGCGGCCGCCGCCGCGTGTTCGTCGCCGAGGCGCGGCTGGTCGATGAAGAGGGTGACGAGATCGGCCGCGGCACCGGCACCTTTATGAAGAGCCGCATCCCGCTCTCCAGCCTGCCGGGCTATGCGGCAGGCGGCCCCTCGGGGCTCTGAGGGTGGACGGCAGGCTCCCCGCGCACCTCGAAGCGGGAGCGATTCTCCGCCTTGCCGAGACCGAGGGGGGATTCGGCACGGTGCTCGCCAAGGGCGAGCGGGACGCGGGGACGATCCTGCTTGTAACCCTGTGTCGCGGCAGGGACGGCGTCCTTTACGAAAGGATGCCCCAGCTCGACGGATCGCGCAAATTTCTTGCGGTGAAACGAGAAGACACTGACAATCCTCAGGAATTTTCCGAGTATTTGGCCCGGCGACGCCGTCAGGACAGCGATATGTGGCTAATCGAGGTGGATATCGCAGATCGGGAACGGTTCATCGCCCGTATCTCCGAATTGAGTTGACGTTAACGGGAGGCGGGCTAGTCGCCCCCAACTTCCTGAGCGCAGGCTGGCAGGGCGGCAATTCGGTCGCATCGCCAGTACGCAGACGGGGAGCGGCCGGCAGGTCTGTTCGAACCCCCACATCGGTAACGGTCTGGATCAAGGTTCTCGCCTGCGACGTGGCGCGCTCACCGCCGAATTAGTAGATTACATGAGTCGCAAGACTGCCACAATTGCTGCGATTGCGGGCCTCGCAATCGCAACCACGATGTTCCCCGGCGGCCAGCATGCCGCCGCTCTGGCGCAAGCCGCAAGCGAACAGTTCGTCGCTCCCGCCCCGGTCGAAGCGCCCGAGCTGGTTCCCGAAACAATCACCTTCGTCGCCGAGCCTGTGGTGCAGCCCCTTGCTGCGCCCGAACCTGCGACCCCCGCACCGCTGACCGAAGCCGGATCGCTCCGCGAGCTCGTCGGCATGATCGACACCGCCGCGCCGATGTCGCAGCAGATGCGCTGCCTGGCTGGCGCCGTCTATTTCGAGGCGCGCGGCGAGGAACTGGCTGGCCAGCTCGCAGTCGCCCAAGTGATCATCAACCGCACCGAGGACGGCCGCTTCCCCCGCACCTATTGCGGCGTGGTCGCCCAGCCCGGGCAGTTCTCCTTCATGCGCGGTTCGCGGATGCCGGCGGTGCGCGAAGGTTCAGCCGCGTGGGAACGCGCCGTGGCGATCGCCCACATCGCCGACCGGGGCCTGTGGGAATCCGAAGCCGGCCGCGCGGTGTTCTTCCACGCGCGCTACGTCAATCCCGGCTGGACCCGCAGCAAGACGCGCCTCGCCCAGATCGACACGCATATTTTCTACAGGTGATCCTCGCCGCTGTTTCGCCCTTCGGGCGAGCGGCTGCGGGCGCCCGTTCGGGCTTGCGGCCCTTTGGGCCGATCAAAGCGATCAGGCGGTCTGGGTTAGGCTGACAGCTTGACCCAGACCGGCGTGTGGTCACTGGCCTTCTCGCGCCCGCGATAGGCCTTGTCGACGCCGCAGCTCTCCATCCGGTCGGCGCATTCGGGTGAGAGCAGGATGTGGTCGATCCGGAAGCCGTGATCGCGTTGCCAGGCGCCGGCCTGATAGTCCCAATAGGTCCACACGCCGCCGCGCGGGTTGTGGGTGCGGATCGCGTCGGTCCAGCCATCGGCGAGGAGGCGCGCATAGGCCGCGCGGCTTTCGGGCTGCATCAGCGCGTCGTCCTGCATGGCTTTGACCGACCAGACGTCGTCGTCATGCGGGATGACGTTGAAATCGCCGAGCACCACGGCGGGGACCTCCTCGGCCCAGATCTGCGCCATGCGCTCGCGCAGCCGCGCCATCCAGGCGAGCTTGTAGGTGAATTTCGGCCCCGGATGCGGGTTGCCGTTGGGGAGGTAGAGACAGGCGACGCGCACACCCGAGACATCCGCCTCGAGATAGCGCGCCTGCTCCTCGTCACCTTCGTTCGGGCCGGGGATGCCGAGGCCGCGCTGCACTTCGGTCAGCGTGTGGCCCGCCCGTGTGTCGACAAGGATCGCGACCCCGTTGAAGCTCTTCTGCCCGTGCCAGATCGCGCTGTAGCCGATCGCCTCGAAATCGGCGGCCGGGAAGCCCTCGTCCTGCGACTTGATCTCCTGCAGGCAGGCGACCGCGGGGCGCGTTTCCTCGAGCCATTCGATCAGGCGCGGCCCGCGCGCCTTGATGCCGTTGATGTTGAAGGTGGCGATTTTCATGGGGCTACCTCGTCATTGCGAGCGTAGCGAAGCAACCCATGATCCGGCGTTTCCGCTCGTTGAGAGATCAGCACATGGATTGCCGCGTCGGCCCTTGCGGGCCTCCTCGCAATGACGAGGGGAGAGATCAACTCAAATCCCGAAGCTCGCCCCGCAGCCGCAGCCGGCGGCCGCCTGCGGGTTTTCGACCTTGAAGGCCGCGCCGCCGAGCGATTCCACGAAATCCACCGTGCTCCCCGCGATCAGATCCAAGCTGACCGGATCGACCACCAGCTTCACGCCATCGGTCTCGGACACCGAATCCTCGGCGTCGGGCGCATCGGCAAGATCGAACTTGTATTGGAAGCCCGAACACCCCCCGCCCTCGACCGCCAGACGCAGGATCGCCGGGCGTGATTGCTTGGTCGCGATAAAGGCGACCCGCTTGGCGGCGGACGGGGTGAGGATCAGGGGCGCGGCGCTCATGGCTCTAATCTAGGGCGCGCGTGGGCGATCCTCAAGCGGTCAGACCGCCTGAATGTAGTTGCGCAGCGCATCGGCCTCGCCCTGAACCTCGTCCATCTTGTGCTTCACGAGGTCACCGATCGAGATGAAGGCGACAAGCTGGCCCTCCTCGACCACCGGAAAATGGCGGAAACGGCGGCGGGTCATCATGCCGAGCGCCTCGTCTACGGTGGTGCCGGGCTCGACCGTGACTGCGGGCGAGGTCATGATCTCCTCGACCGTCACGTCGAGGCAATCCTTCCCCCGGTCGGCGAGGCGGTAGATCACGTCGCGCTCCGAGACGATGCCGACGACACGCCCCTCGCGCAGCACCGGCAGCGCGCCGATGCGTTTGCTGGCGAGGGTCTGCACCACCTCCGAGACCGGGGTGGTGCAATCGCAGGCGATGATGTCGCTGGATGTGCGTTGGGCGATTATGCGGGCAATTGTCATAACGACTCCCTCTCTCTCAGGACATGAAGGTGCCACGAGCCTCGCGAAAAAGCGAATCAGCCCGTCGCATCGAATTGCATCGCGTTGCGCCCCATGCGCGGAACCTTGCAGCTTTCGCGCGTTGCAATGCGGGAGGGGGCGGGCCATGTCGGGGCGATGACCCGCAAGTCCCCGCTCGACGATCCCGTGAACGCCGCTCACGCCTGGGCGCGCTACCGGCAGATCATGAAATGGCTGCTCGCCGCGACGACGCTGACCGTCGCCTTGGCGATGGGGCTGCTGTTTGCCTATAATGGCATGATTTCAGTGCACTTCTATATCGCGGTGGCGCTGGGGATCAGCCTCACCATGCTGCTCGGCGGGGGGCTGATGGGGCTGGTGTTCCTCTCCAACGGCACCGGCCACGACGAATCGGTCGACAACCACATGCCGAGCAAGGACGAGTTCTGGAGTCCGAAGGAAGACTAGGCCGGGATCAGCCGGTAATCCTCGACCGGAACGCCCCCGATCAGGTGTTCCTGAATAATCCGCTCGAGCACGTCCGGCCCGCAGGAGTGATACCACACCCCATCCGGCCACACGACCGCGACGGGCCCCGCGGCGCAGATCTGGAGGCAATCGGCCTTGGTGCGCTGCACCCCGCCGCCCTGCCCGCGTTTGCTGTCATCGGTGCGCATGGGGCCGACCAGCCCAAGCTCCTTCAGCCGCGACTTGAGGAAGCCCCAGGCCTCCTCCCCCGCCTCGCGCGAGCAGCACTTCTGCTTGTCCGAGAGTGCGCAAAGCATGATGTGCCGCGCAATCGCGGTGCCCTTTGCCGGATCGCCGAAATGCTTGGCGAGCGAATGGCGCGCGGATTCGAGCTCCTTGCGGCTCATTCGCCGGCCTTCTTCAGCCAACGATCCAGCCACCCGAACACCGTCTGGTGCCATTGCAGCGAGTTCTTCGCGCCCAGCACCCAATGGTTCTCGTCGGGGAAGACCAGCAGCTGCGCGGGGATGCCGCGTTCCTGCAGGGCGGTGAAGCTCATCAGGCCCTGGCTGTAGGGCACGCGGTAGTCCTTCTGGCCGGTGACGACCAGCATCGGCGTCTTCCACTTGTCGACGTGGTTGGCGGGATTCCACTTTTCGTAGACGTCCTTGGCTTGCTCATAGGTGCCGCCATGGTCCCAGCGCGGGAACCACAATTCCTCGGTCGAATAATACATCGATCGGTTGTCGAAGATGCCGTCGTGCTGGACGATGCACTTGAAGCGGTCGGGCCAGTTGCCGGCGATCCAGTTGACCATGTAGCCGCCGTAGCTGGCCCCCATAGCGCAGGCGCGCTCCCCATCGATCTGGGTGTCGAGCGCGATGCCGGCTTCAAAGCCCTTCTGCAGATCCTCGAGCGGCCAGCCGCCCCAGTTCCGGTTGATCGCGTCGGTGAAGGCCTGTCCGTAGCCGGTGCTCCCGTGGAAATCGACCGAGATCACCGCGTAGCCCTGCGATGCGAGGACGCGCGGGTTCCAGCGGTTCGACCAGCTATCGTTGAAGCTCCCTTGCGGCCCGCCGTGGATGTAGAGGATCGCGGGGATCGGCCCGGTCTGGTCGGCGAGGCGGGTGAGCTGGCCCCACACCGTGTCGCCGTTCGCGCCGGTGAAGCTGAAGCGGCGGGTGACGATGTTCGCGAGTCCGCCCATGCGGGTGGTGGCGACATCGGTCAGCGGGCGGGCCTGCCCCATGTCGCCTGAAAGGTAGAATTCAGCCGGCTGCCCGATCGAATCGCGGGTGAATAGTGCGCGGCCTCCCGGGAGCGGTACGAGGTTCGCGATATGCGCCTCGGCGCCCGCCATGAGGTTCAGCTCGGTGACCTTGCCGCTTGCGATGTCGATGCGGAAGGCGGGGGTGTCGAGCACCTTTTGCGCGGTGGCGATCAGGCTTTTGCTGTCCGCCGCCCAGGCGAGGCTGCCGAAGCTGAGGTCGGTGTCGCGGGTCAGCGCGCGGCGGGTGCCGGTCTTGAGGTCGAGCAGCACCACGACCTGCCTGTCCGCCTCATAGGTCGGGCGATCCATGGCGAGCCAGGCGAGCCAGCGGCCATCGGGCGAAGGCGTGGGCGCGGTGTCAGTGGCGTCGTTGTCGGAGACCTTGAACGGCGTGTCCTCGCTGAAATCGGTGACGTAAACGTCGAGATCGGTCGAGCCGGGTTCCTCCGCGCCCGCCAGCCGCGCGGTGAAATAGACATA
>JAIYEK010000049.1 GCA_027487015.1 Erythrobacteraceae bacterium
ACCGCTTCCAGCGGCGGGATGAAGTAGCCTGCGGGGTAGGAATACATGTCGGGCACGGCCGGCACCGCGTCCTGAAGCGTCAGCACGTTCCAGCTCTCGTGCGGCTCGCCCAGCCCGCGATAGGAGAGCGAGGCCCACGACCCGTTGGAGACTTCCGAGACCAGCAGCCCCGGAATGTCGGCAAGCGCGACGCGCAGGTTGCGGGTCGGCACGGGGGGGATGTCGTCCAGCACCGCGATATCGCCGAGCTTGCCGGCGAAGATCAGCGTTCCCGACTGATCGGGCAGGCGATCGCCGTCACGGTTTGCGGTGACGATGATCGAGGTCGCCTGTCCGGGACCCTCCCCCTCCGCGCCGGCTTCAAGAGCCTCGCCCTCCGCCAGCGCAGGTACGGCGGTGGTGGCGAGCAGGAGCGCGGTGAGCGAACGAACGGAGGGCAAGCGCAAGGACATCGGGACTCCGATCAGGTCGATTGGGAGGCCCGCATTTCTTGCTATTGCGAATGATTGTCAATCTATATTTCAGCCGCGCGCATTCCCGCGTCGCGCGCTCGGTGCCCCGCGCAGATAGGCTGACCAGTGCCCGCTAGGCGCGGCGGAAGGGGATGACGAAAACAGGAAATATGGCGGAGAGGGTGGGATTCGAACCCACGTTACCGTTGCCGGTAAACCGCATTTCGAGTGCGGCGCATTCGACCACTCTGCCACCTCTCCGCGAGGCCTGACGCGCGTGTCGTGGCCGCCCGGTCGAAGGCGGCTGGCGTCAGGAAGCGCGCCCGTTAGCCCAAGGTTTCCGGATTGCCAAGGGGGGCGGGCCCACAAAATGCGGGCATATCTGGTCCGCCCCGGCCAAGCCTGCTTGTTTTGAGCGGACAAAGGTCCATATTGCCCTTCATGGAACGCGCAGAGTTCTTCTCGAGCCAGGCCGGACGCACCATCATCGCGCCCCGCCAGACCCGCGCCCGCTTCGGGATCGGCGATGTGGTCCGCCACCGCCTGTTCTCCTTCCGCGGCGTCGTTTTCGACATTGATCCGGTCTTCGCCAACTCCGAAGAATGGTATCAGTCGATCCCCGAGGATATCCGCCCGCGGCGTGACCAGCCCTTCTACCACCTGCTCGCCGAGAACGAGGATTCATCCTACGTCGCCTATGTGAGCCAAGGGAATCTGGTCGCCGATCCGCAGGGCGGGCCGATCGATCACCCGACGGTGCGCCAGCTGTTCGACAGCTTCAAGGATGGCCGCTACCGAATGCGGGCCTCGCTGACGCACTGAGTTTCGCCCGCGCGATCACAAATTGACAACCTTGCCCTGCTAGAACGCAGGAATGGTGGATCTCGACAAACCCGATAACAGCGCGATGGCCCGGCTCCGGCAGGCGCTTGAGCGCGAGCTACAAGGCGGCGAGAGCCCCGTGTGGCACGGCTGGCAGCTGGCGCGGATCGATCCCAGCCACTTCCTGATCTATGTCTTCGCGGTGCCATGGACAGCGTTTTCACTGATGTGGACGGTGCTCGCGGCAGGGGCGATCGGCGTCTCGGGCATCGGGCTTGTCGGCATCGCCTTCCCGCTGTTCGGCCTCCCCTTCATCGCCATCGGCTGCTGGATGCTTGCGCGGCCCTTCGTGCCTTTGTGGGAGCGGGGCCGCGTGCTTTACGTCGTGACTGAGACCCGCGTGCTCAAGCTCCAGCTCGGCCGGGATCTGGTGGTCAAGACCGTGCCGGCAGACCGCATTGGCCTGTCCGAACGGCGCGAGCGGCCTGATGGTTCGGGCACGCTCAGCCTCACGGTCAGGATCGGGCGCGACAGCGATGGCGACAGGCAGACCGAGACCTTCGAGATCGGGCCGGTTGCGGGCATCGTGGACGCCTCTGTTGCCGTCGACCGCATCGCCGCGGCCGCGCGGGCGCCGAGCGGTCCTGCGGCGGCGCTCAGCTCTTGAGCTTCCAGCCGCTCCGCAAGAGCGCATAGACCCCTGCCGCCAGCACCGCATTGAGCACCAGCAAGCCGATGCCTGCAGCCGCGACATGCGCGCCGTCGCCCATGTCGCTGGCCCCGAGGAAGCCATAGCGGAAGCCCGAGATGACGTAGAAGAACGGGTTCAACCGGCTGATCGTCTGGAACACCCCATGGAGGTTCTCGATCGTGTAGAACGTCCCCGACAGCAGCGAGAGCGGGGCGATGATGAAGTTGGTGACGGCGGCGTTGTGATCGAACTTCTCGGCCCAGATCGAGGTCGCAAGGCCGACGGTGGCGAGCAGCAGCGCGCCCATCAACCCGAACCACACCACCGCCCACGGGTGCGCGAGGCCCAGCGAGACCCCCGGCCACAGCGCCATAGCCAGCGCAACAGCAAAGCCCACCAGCACCGCACGGGTCACGGCAGCAGCAAGGATCCCCGCCATCAGCTCACCGCTCGACAGCGGCGGCATCAGCAAGTCGATGATCGTCCCCTGCATCTTGCCCGAGAGCAGCGAGAAGGAGGAATTGGCAAAGGCGTTCTGCATCATGGCCATCACGATGAGGCCCGGTGCGACGAAGCTGGCGAAGGGCACGCCCAGCACTGCGCGGCCCTCTCGGCCCAGTGCGACGGTGAAAATCACCAGAAACAGCAGCGTTGTGAAGGCCGGGGCCCAGATCGTCTGCGTCTGGACCTTGAGAAAACGCCGCACCTCCTTCATATAGAGGGCCGAGAGCCCCACGCGATTGACCCCGATGATTACGGGTTGCCCACGCGGGGTGAACCGGATGCTCCCGCCGGTCTTGTCATCAACCGTCACGTCAGTCACGGGAGCGGCATTGCCGGGCGGGTTTGCAGTTGCGTTGTCAGCCATGGGCACGGTGCCTAGGCTGCGCCCTCGCCGCTGACAAGCACCCGCCCCTCTTCCGGCACCGCGCCGGGCACACAGAACAGGTAGAACACTATGAGCTGGACAGACGAGCGCATCGCAACGCTCAGGAAGATGTGGGAAGGCGGCGCGACTGCCAGCGAGATCGCCACCGAACTGGGCGGGGTCAGCC
>JAIYEK010000124.1 GCA_027487015.1 Erythrobacteraceae bacterium
ACGCGGCATTGCTGGATCAGGCTTTCGCCCATTGTCCAATATTCCCCACTGCTGCCTCCCGTAGGAGTCTGGGCCGTGTCTCAGTCCCAGTGTGGCTGATCATCCTCTCAGACCAGCTATGGATCGTCGCCTTGGTAGGCCTTTACCCCACCAACTAGCTAATCCAACGCGGGCCCATCTAAAGGCGATAAATCTTTGGTCCGAAGACATTATCCGGTATTAGCTCAAATTTCTCTGAGTTATTCCGAACCTAAAGGCAGGTTCCCACGCGTTACGCACCCGTGCGCCACTAGACCCGGAGGTCTCGTTCGACTTGCATGTGTTAGGCATGCCGCCAGCGTTCGTTCTGAGCCAGGATCAAACTCTCAAGTTGTGTCACACACCAAACCAGCATGGGGATAACCCCACCCTCCAGTCTGGCATGAGCTGCAAGGAGCCGATACCTGCACTGTCAAACGTAATGGATACGAATGAACATGCTTGCCATCCGGGCAGGCGTGGAGCCTGCGATCGGATGTGGCTATCGGCTTAAATTAACCGGTTACCGGAGCCTTGAGGTCCCCGGACCGGGCGCCGTCGCCCACATGTCCCTTCATCAAAAACCAACAATGTCAAAGAGCCACCAGACAGTAATAGCGGACAGCGCTTGGTTCCCCGATTTACACCGGGGGACCGGCTATCCGAATATGTTGGCGACCGGTCGTTGCGGTGGCGGTGGAAGCCGTCAGCGCCGCGTCGGTGGAGCCCATCTATGAGGGGTTCGTGATTCGGTCAACGGCTTTTTGCAATTTTATTTCAGTGCCGCGCAAGAACCGCAGAATTCCGCCGTTTTTTCCCTATTTTCGGCCCCTTTTCGCCCCTCCGGATGGGGTGAATGGCCACCCTCACCCCGCCGAATCCGGGTGAATCGGGGTCTGATTCACCCCTTTTCGCCCCCTTGCCGGCCTTCGATTACAGATGACGCGCGACTCTCATCGTGATTCCTCCAGTGCACCGGCCCGAGTCACCCTCCCCGCTGTTCTCCCCCCTCCTGTTGGGCGCAGCACGGCATAGTGGTAGGGTCACTCCCGCGAGCCGGGCCACAGCGCTCTGCCGCCCGGGAGAGAGAACATGATCGCGCGATCCGTCCTTGCCGCTGCCTTCTTTGCGGCCGGCATTTCGGCACAGGCCCAACCGGGAACGCCTGCCACGCTCCCTGCTCCCGCCACCCACGGGATCGTCGATCCGGCGGCCGAGACCCTCGCGCTTGAACAGGAGCGCTACCGGCGCTTCACGCTTCCCGTGCTGGTCGAGGGCACCGGTCCCTTTGCCTTCCTGATCGATACCGGCAGCGAGGCGACTGCAATCACTCACGAGATCCGCGACCTCGCCAAGCTCACTCCCGCAGGAAAGGCAACGCTGGTCGGCATGGCCAGCCGCCGCCAGGTCGAGCTCGCCAATGTCGGGCGCATCGACTTCGGCACCAACAGCTACTCCAACTTCTCCGCCCCTGTGCTCGAGCGCGCCAATGTCGGCGCTGACGGGATCATCGGGCTCGACGCGCTGCAGGACTTCCGGGTCCTGATCGATTTCCGCAAGGAGACCATCAGTGTCGAGGACGCCAGCGTGAAGGAAGGCCGCGGCGGGTTCGAGATCGTGGTGCGCGCGAAGAGCCGGCTCGGCCAGCTGCTGATCACCGACGCGCTGGTCGAGGGCGTGCGCGCCACGGTCATCATCGATACCGGCGCGCAGGCGAGCCTCGGCAACCTTGCCCTGCGCGAGCGCATCCGCGCCCGCCGTGCGGAGGCCGTCGTCACCACCGACGTCAACGGGGTCGGCATCATCGGCGAACTCGCCATCGTGCGCACGCTCTCGATCGAGGGCCTCGCACTCACTGACGTGCCGCTGACCTTCGCTGACGCCCCGGCCTTTGAAGCGCTGAGCCTCAATGATGAGCCGGTGCTCTCCATCGGAATGCAGCACCTTGCGCTGTTCGACCGGGTGGCGATTGATTTCGATCGCAAGCGCATCGCCTTTGACGTCCCTGCCGACGTTGCCCGCGCGATGCGTGAGGCGCAGCGCGGCGGCACCTACCGCGCGCGGTTCTAACGCCGCCTTCTAGAGGGCGCGCCTTGCGGTAAGGCCGTGCGAGGCCCACATCCCGGGCCATGCCTCCCGAAACCGCCCCCGCCGCTGACCCTGCCATGAAGAAGACTCGCGCGCGCGACGCGGAAAGCTGGCCGACGCTCAGGCGCTTCCTGCCCTATCTCTGGCCCAAGGATAACCCGGGCCTGCGCATCCGCATCGTCATCGCGATGGCGCTGGTGCTGGCGGGCAAGGCAGTCACCCTCGCGCTGCCCTTTGCCTACAAGGGCGCGGTCGACGCGATGAGCGGCACCGCGCGCGAGGGCGTGACGGTCGCGCTCGCACTCGTCGCGGCCTATGCGCTGGGGCGCTTTACCTCGGTCGCCTTCGATAACTTGCGCAACATAGCCTTCGAGCGAGTCGGCCAGATCGCCACGCTGCATCTGGCTGAGGACGTGTTCCACCGCCTCCACCGCCTGAGCCTCAGGTTCCACCTCGCGCGGCGCACCGGCGAGGTCACCAAGATCATCGAACGCGGGACCAAGAGCATCGACCAGATGCTCTATTTCCTGCTGTTCAACATCGCGCCCACCATCATCGAGCTGATCGCGGTCGGCGTGATCTTCTACCTCAATTTCGGGATCGACCTGGTGCTGGCGACGGCGGTGACGGTGGTCGCCTATGTCTGGGTCACCCGCGCGATCAC
>JAIYEK010000094.1 GCA_027487015.1 Erythrobacteraceae bacterium
ATCCCGACCCAGACCGAAGGCTGCATCGCCGATCCGCGCACCGGCACGCTGTTCATCGGCGAGGAAGACGCCGGGATCTGGGCGATCGACATCGCCAGCGGCGCCAAGCGGATGGTCGCTCCGGTCGACAACCGGATGCTGGTCGCCGACGTCGAAGGCCTCGCCATCGCGCCCGAGGGCACGGACGGCGGCTACCTCGTCGCCTCCTCGCAAGGCGACAATGCCTATGCCGTCTTCCGCCTGCCCGGCGTGACCCCGGTGGGCCGCTTCCGCATTGGCGCGGGTACCTTCGGCAGCACCGAGGAGACCGACGGGATCGAGCTCGACAACCGCGCCTTCGGGGCCGACTTCCCGGGCGGGCTGTTCATCGCACAGGACGGGCAGAACGCGCCCAATGCGCAGAACTTCAAGTTCGTGCGCTGGGACGAAGTGCGCGCCGCGCTGGGAGAGACGAAGTGACCGACTTGACCCTTTCGCCCGACCGCCGCAGCTTCCTCGGCGCTACCGCCACCGCCTTTGCCGCGCTCGCGGCGAGCGGCTGCATGATGCGCTCGGAAGGCACCCTTGCTGCCGCCACGCCCAAAGCAGGCGGCGGTTTCACCGGCTACGGCGCCTTGAAGCCCGATCCGGCTGGCTTCCTCGACCTGCCCGAGGGCTTCTCCTACCGCGTCATCTCGCGCCTCGGCGACGCGATGGACGATGGCGGGACCGTGCCCGACAAGGCCGACGGGATGGGCTGTTTCGACCTCGGCAATGGCGAGATCGCGCTGGTGCGCAACCACGAACTCGGCGCGCGGGCCGATGCCGGCGGGCCGATCGCCAAGGGCTATGGCAAGGTGGACGGCGCCTTCGTGTCCGGCGGCACAACCACGATCGTGCTCGATGCCGCCACGCTCAAGGTCAAGCGCCAGTTCCGCAGCCTCGGCGGCACGATCCGCAACTGCGCGGGCGGGATCACACCGTGGGGCACCTGGCTGACCTGCGAGGAGACGACCGTTCGCCCTGGGCAATCGGGCGGCGAGGGGCTGGAACAGGATCATGGCTGGGTCTTCGAAGTCCCCGCCAGCGCGCGGGGGGCTGTCGACGCCGTGCCGTTGAAAGCGCTCGGCCGCTTCAATCACGAAGCCGCCTGCGTCGATCCGGCCAACGGCATCGTCTATCAGACCGAGGACCGCGGCGATTCGGTGCTCTACCGCTTCGTGCCGCGCGTGCCGGGCGATCTTGCTGCGGGCGGCCGCCTGCAGGCGATGGTCATCGAAGGGATCGCCGACACCCGCAACTGGGATGCACCGCTCATGCAGGTGGGCAAGCCGTACCGGGTGAGCTGGGTCGATCTCAATGCGGTCGACGCGCCGGACGATGATCTGCGCCAGCGCGCCGCCGCCAAGGGCGCGGCGCTGGTGGCGCGCGGCGAGGGCATCCATATGGGCGAGAACGCGGTCTTCGCCTGCGCGACCAGCGGCGGGGCGAAGAAGCTCGGCCAGATCCTCAAGCTCACCCCCGGCCTCGCGGGCAAGCCCGATACGGTCGAGCTGTTCTTCGAGAGCGAGAGCGCTGAACAGTTCAACTACGGCGATAACCTCACCGTCGGGCCGGGCGGGCATCTAATCGTGTGCGAGGACCACGATACCGACATGGACGCCAATCACATCCGCGGGATCTCGCCCGAAGGCCGCGCCTATGACGTCGCCCGGCTGCGCGCGACGACCGAACTGGCGGGCGGGTGCTTCTCGCCCGATGGCAGGACGCTGTTTGTCAACGCGCAAGGACCGACCGCGACGCTGGCGATCACCGGCCCTTGGGTCGCCTGATCGCCGCCTGACGACGCAGTGGACGGGTTTCTCCTTGCCATGCTGCTGGTCGCCGCGCTTGCGACCGGGGGGCGCGATCAGCGGATGGTGGCGCAGTGGGCCACAAGCCTCGGCCAGAGCACGCAGCTGCTGTTGGTGGCGCTGGTCTCCGCCTGCCTGAGCGCGGCGGCGATGGCGTGGGTGGGGGCCGAGTTCGCCGCACTCCTGCCGCGCCGCGCCGCGCAGATGCTGGTCGCCTTCGCGCTCGCCATCGCGGCTGCCGAACTGGCGATGCCGGTGCGCATGAAGGCACCCAAGGAGCCGACCCGCTCGCTCGCCGCGTTGGGGGCGGTGCTGCTCGCCCGCCAGATCGGTGACGGCGCGCGCTTTGCCGTCTTCGCGCTCGCGGCGTGGACGGTGTGGCCGGTGACGGCAGGCCTCGGCGGTGCGCTGGGCGGCGCGGCGGCAGTGGCGCTTGGCTGGGCGGTGGGGGACGCGGCGCTCGCCCGCTGGCCCTTGCGACCCTTACGAATTGCGCTCGCCGTCTGCCTCGGCATCGCCGCGCTCTTTATCGGTTTGAACGCCCGTTTCGGCGCATATTGATCGTCTCAGGCGATCACCAAGGCCAAGCTTTTGCGCAAAGCTGATCCATGTTCGAGCGTTGGTTAAGTGACCATATAGGCGGCATCGCAGACCGCCCCGCAATCAACCAAGGAGCCCCCCCCATGGCCGACAGCAAAGACAATTCGAAAGCCGCTCTGATCGACGAGCTCAACGCACTTCTGGCCGATCACTTCGCGCTCTACATCAAGACCAAGAACTTCCACTGGCACGTTGTGGGCCGCCACTTCCGCGACCTGCACCTGCTGTTTGACGAGCAGGCGCTCCAGATCCGCGAGCAGATCGATGTGATCGGCGAGCGCGTGCGCAAGCAGGGCGGCGCCACGCTGACCTCGGCGGGCTCGGTCTCCAAGCACACCCAGATCAAGGATCAGGACAGCACCTCGCTGAAGGCCGAAGACATGATCGCCGAGCTGCGCGATGACAATGTGCTGGTGATCAAGCGTCTCAAGAACCTCAAGGACCTCGCCGAAGAAGCCGGCGATAACGCCACCGACAGCCTGATCGACGACTGGACCGACGAGGCCGAAGAGCGCGTGTGGATGCTGAGCTCGTTCCTCGACGAGAAGATCCCCGCCAGCAAATAGCCAGTGACGGACGGGCCGTCCCCATTGCCGGGGGCGGCCCTTTTGCTATGACCCTCTCCATGGGTCACATCACGATATTTGAAAACGCGAACCGCATGGTGGTGGCCGGCTGGCTGCTCGGCAAGCTGGGCGGGAGCGGCGCGATCACCGTGCCGGGCGGGTCGACCCCGTTTCCGATCATGGACGCGCTGGCCGATCTTGGCGGGATCGACTGGCCGGGCTGGTCGGTGTGGCCCAACGACGACCGCATCGTCCCCGAGGATCACGAGGCCTCCAACGCCGGCAAGATCCGCGCGCTGCTCGAACCGGTGGGTGCGCGCGTGGTGCCGCTGGCGGAAGACGCAACGCCGCCGCATTTCGCGCTTACGTGGCTCGGCATGGGGCCTGACGGGCACATCGCCTCGCTGTTTCCCAACACCGATCCCAAGGTGGACGACCCGCAAGCGATGCGCCGCCTCACCCCCGATCCGCTCCCCGCTCACGCGCCCTTCGACCGGATCACGCTGACCATCCCGTCGCTGCTGGCAACGGATGCGATCCTGTTCACGCTCGGCGGGGCGGCGGATAAGCGCGCGGTGTTCGAGGCGGCGATGCGCCGCGAGAACGACCTGCCCGTCGCCCGCCTGCTAGGCGCGGCGCGCGCGCGCGGCATCCCGGTCACGGTCTTTGCCTGAACCGATGGCAAACGTCCTGCCCGCCCCGCTCCACCGCGCGCTGCTCCCGCTGGCGCATTGCCTGCGGCATCGCTGGCGCCGGTGGCGGAAGGCTCCGATCGCCGGGGTGAGCGTGATCGTCACCAATCTCACGGGCGATGTGCTGCTACTCAAGCATTCCTATGGCCCAGCGGTGTGGAGCCTGCCGGGCGGTGGGCTGGGGCGCGGCGAGGACCCTACCGACGCCGCGCGGCGCGAAGTGCGCGAGGAACTCGGCGTCGATCTGGCGCGGATCGACTTTGTCGGCACGCTGGACGAGGTGCTGTCGGGCTCGCCCCACACCGCGCACATCTTCTCCGGCGTGTGCGACCGCCAGCCGCGTCCCGACCGCCGCGAGGTGATCGAGGCGCGCTTCTTCCCCTCGCACTCACTCCCCGAACCGCTGGGCGAGACCACCCGCAAACGGATCGCGGTGTGGCGCGCGCGGGGGGTGGGTTAGAGGTCCTTGTAGCTGGTGCCGAAGATCTCGCGCTCGGCCTGTTCGCAGCGGCTCAGGTCACTCCTCATCGCTTCGCGGACCGCGCCCGGCTCCATCGTTCCCTTGAGGCGCTGCTCCATGAGGGCGTCCGAATGCGCAAGATACCGGTCCATCACCAGCACCCTGCCCGCAGGTGTGCTCTGGTCGACCTTGGAATTGGCGTGATTGAGCCAGCGCGTGCTTGATCGCGCGAGTTTCTGATCCATCGCCGGATTGGGTTTCGAAGATGCGCGCAGGAGCGCTGACAGCAGGGTCTGCACTGCTGCGCAATAGGACGCCTGTTCGATTTCCGGTGTGCTGTCCGATGCGGACGCACGGGGCGGATCGGCGGACTGTGCGGTAAGCGGTGTCGCCACCATCGCAAGGACTGCGATCATCGACCAGCGTGCCATCATGTTTACAGTCCTTCTGCCCGCGTCGCATTCGTTTATAGGAGCTGCAACTGCGCCGTGTCACGGGGCTGTTGCTCATCTTCCGCCCCCTCCAGCCCCGAGAGCGTCAGGCCCATCAGCCGGATCGGGCCGCGCAGGGGCAATTCCGCCTCGAGCAGCGCGCGGGCGAGCCTGCCGAACTCATCCTTGCCGCCGACATAGTCTGGCTGAGAGCTCGCGCGGGTCATGATCTGGAAGTCGGTGAATTTGAGCTTCAACGTCACCGTCCGGCCGCGCGCCTCAGCCGCCTCGATCCGCTCCCACATGATGTCGATGATGTTTTCGAGCGTCTCGCGCAGGGCCGCCCCGCTGCCGATGTCCTCCGAAAACGTCCGCTCCCCGCCGACCGATTTGCGGATGCGGTGCGCGGCGACCGGGCGCAGGTCGATCCCTCTTGCCGCGCGGAACAGATAATCCGCCATACTGCCGAAATGCTGGCGCAGGAAGGCGATGTCCTTGGCCGCCAGGTCCGCGCCCGTCGCAATGCCGAGCCGCTGCATCTTCTCCTCCGCCTTGGGTCCGACACCGTGGAACCGCCGGATCGGCAGCCCCGCGACAAACTGCGCGCCTTCGCCCGGGCGGATGATGCACATCCCGTCGGGCTTGTTCTGGTCACTTGCGAGCTTGGCGAGGAACTTGTTGTAGCTCACCCCCGCGCTCGCGGTCAGCCGGGTCTTGGCGCGGATTTCCTGGCGGATCAACTCGGCGATGCGGGTCGCAGAGCCGATACCGAGCCGGTCGTCGGTGACGTCGAGATAGGCTTCATCAAGGCTCAGCGGCTCGATGATCGCGGTGTAGTGTTCGAACACCCGGCGGATCTGGCGGCTCGCCTCTTTGTAGGCATCAAAGCGCGGGCGCACGAAGACGAGATCGGGGCACAGGCGCTGCGCGGTAACCGAGGGCATGGCGCTCCTCACCCCGAACTTGCGCGCCTCGTAACTGGCGGCCGCCACTACCCCGCGCCCGCCCGCGCCTCCCACGGCGACAGGCTTGCCCTTCAGCTCGGGATTGTCACGTTGTTCGACGCTGGCGAAGAAGGCGTCCATGTCGACATGGATGATCTTGCGCAGGCCCAGCTCGTGCCCGCGCGCATCCTCACCCTCGTCTGACGGAGCCGGTAACGCCATGCCTTGGCAAATAGAACCTTCGCGCCGATCAAGGAACTGTTGCTGGAACTAATCACCTCTCCTGCCATTTTGTGCACATGCGAAAAGAACAGTGGTCTTCCGGCGAACCTGTGGGCAAGGGCCCCGCGATGGCCACCTCGCACGCCTCTTCGATACCCGCCAGAAAAGCGCTCGGCGAGACCGAGCTGATGTGGATGATGGCGATGCTGATGGCGCTGAACGCCTTCGGCATCGACGCGATTCTGCCCGCGCTGGACGCGCTGGCGGCCGAACTTTCCGTGAGCGGCAACGACCGCCAGTTCGTGATCGGGGTCTATCTGCTGACCGGCGGCATCGGCTCGCTGGTTCCCGGTGCGCTCGCCGACCGCTTCGGACGGCGGCCGATCCTGCTGGGCGCAATCGCGGTCTACATCGTGCTCTCGATCCTCTCCGCGCTCGCGCCCTCCTATAACGCGCTGATCGCGGTGCGCGCGGCGCAGGGCTTCTTTGCCGCCGGCATCGTCGCGCTGCCGCCTGCGATCATCCGCGACCGGGTGGGCGGCGACAAGATGGCGCGCATGATGAGCCTCATCTTCGTGATCTTCCTGATGGTCCCCGCCATCGCACCGACCATCGGCGAGGGCATCCTCCAGACCTTCGGCAGCTGGCGCGCGATCTTCGCTGCGATGGTCGTGCTGGGCCTGGTGATGGGTAGCTGGGTCTACATCCGCCTGCCCGAGAGCCTGACCGAGGAAAACCGCCAGCTTATCGTCCCGCGCGTCATCGCCGCCAACATGGGCCGCGCGCTGACTCAGCCGAGCGTGGCGGGCTATGTCATCGGCTCGGCGCTGGTGTTCGGGGCCTTGTTCGGCTTCATCAACTCCTCGCAGCAGCTGATCACCCAGACCTTCGGCGCGGGCGACATCTTCCCGATGGTGTTTGGCATCTGCGCCGGTTCGATGGCGCTCGCCAGCTGGTCGAACTCGCGCATCGTCGAGCGGTTCGGCGCGCGCCGGGTCAGCCACACCGCGTTGTTCGCCTTCATCATCGTCAGCGCGGTGCAGGTGATGTTCGCTTTCCAGCCCGAGGAAGAGCTGTGGCACTTCGTCCCGCTTATGGCGATCAACATGGCGCTGCTCGGCTTCATCGGCAGCAATTTCGGCGCGATCGCGATGAACCCCTTCTTCGCCATCGCCGGCGCGGCGAGCTCGGCGCACGGCTTCGTGCGGATGACCACCGCGGCGCTGCTCGGCGGGGCGATCGGCTACGCCTTTGATGGCACCGCGCGCCCGCTGGCACTGGCGCTGCTGGCGAGCGGCCTCGTGTGTCTGGTGCTGGTGCTGCTCAGCGAAAAGGGCAAGCTATTCGGGCCGAGCGACGCGGAGATGCGGGGGCGCTGAAGTCCCTCCCTTTGGGGGAGGATCAGTCCGCCCCCAACCGCCGCCACGCCAGCCCCACAAACTCGCACAACAAGGGCCGCGTGTCGCGCGGGTCGATGATGTCCTCGACATTGAAGCGCTCGGCGCTGCGGAAGGGCGAGGTCACCTTCGCGAGCCTTGCGCGGATTTCCTCGAGCAGAGAGGCCGGATCGTCCGACGCTTCCAGCTCTGACTTGTAAGCAACCTCCAGCCCGCCCGCGATGGGGAGGCTCCCCCAGTCGCCGCTCGGCCAGCAATAGCGGTACTGATACCGCTCGGCGTTGCTCATCGCGCTGCCCGCAATGCCATAGGCGCGCCTGAGGACGATGCTGGCGAGCGGCACGGTGGCGCGATAGATCGCGTTCATCGCGTTCACCCCGTAGCGGATCGTCCCCGCCATCTCCGCCTCGCGCCCGATCATGAAGCCGGGATTGTCGACAAGGTGGACGATCGGGAGCCGGAACTGGTCGGCGAGGCGCACGAAACGCTCGACCTTCTCGGAGGTCTTGGCCTCCCACGACCCGCCCAGATAGCTGGGATCGCTGGCGATGACGCAGACCGGCCAGCCATCGAGCCGCGCGAAGGCGGTGATCGCGGCGCGGCCCCAGTGCTTACCGATCTCGAAAACGGTGCCGTGATCGAACAGCATCTCCATGCAGCGGCGCATCGAATAGACCTGTTTCGCGTCACGCGGGACGAGGCTGAGGAGCGCCTCCTCGCGCCGGTCAGCGGGGTCGTCGCAAGCCGAGCGGCGGGCGGGTTGGCCGACATATTCGGGCATGAAGCTGAGGAAATGCCGCGCCCGGGCGAAGGCCTCGGCCTCGCTCGCCACTTCGTCATCGACCACGCCATTTCTGGTGTGGATCGCGCTGCCGCCAAGCGCCTCCTTGGCCTCCTCGTGATTGGCCGCGCCGCCCTTGTAGGCTTCGCCCAACCCATCGACCACGGCAGGCCCCGCGGCGAAGATCTGGCTGAGTCCCTTGACCATGATCGAATAGTGGCTCGCCACCGTCCGCGCCGCGCCGAGGCCCGCCGTTGGCCCGAGCGCCAGCGCCACCACCGGCACGGTGTCGAGATTGGTCACCACATCGCCCCAGCCGGGCACCGCCGGAATATAGGTAGCGCCGATCTGCTCGAGCGTCTTCACCGAGCCGCCGCCGCCCGTCCCGTCGATCATGCGGATGATGGGCAGCCTCAACTGATGCGCCATCATCTCGGCCTGCACCATCTTGCGCGAAATCCCCGCATCCGCCGCGCCGCCGCGGATGGTGAAGTCGTCGGCGGTAGCGACCACCGGGCGGCCGTTGATCAGCGCCTTGCCGAAGAGGAAGGGGGCGGGGGTGACGGTTTGGAGGTCGCCATTGGCGTCATACTTGGCCGAACCCGCGATCTTGCCGATTTCGCGGAAGGAGCCCTCGTCACACAGCGCCGCGAGCCGCGCGCGCGCGTCCATCTTGCCGCGCCCATGCTGCCGCGCAACCTTGTCCGCGCCGCCCATCTGCTCGGCCAGCGCCTCACGCGCGCGCAGTTCCTCGAGTTCTTTCTGCCAGGACGTCCCAATCTCCGTTCGGGCCGAGCTTGTCGAAGCCCCGTCCTTCTTCTTTGGGTCGGTGCTAGAAGAAAGTGCGGCCCTTCGACAAGCTCAGGGCGAACGGTGGGGGATTATTCCGAAGCAGGCACCACCCGGCACAACACCGCCTCGACCTGCACCTGCCCGCCCGCGATGACCGTCAGCCCCTCGACCACCCCGTCGAAGGGCGCGGTGAGGGCGTGTTCCATCTTCATCGCCTCGAGCACCAGGAGCCGCTGCCCGGCGGTGACGGTCTGGCCCTCGGCGATATCGACCGCGATGACCTTGCCCGGCATCGGCGCGATGATCGCGCCATCGGCGGCGGAGGCTGCTCCCTTTGCTGCGTCCGGGATGGTGCTGAAGAAGTAGCTTTGGCCCGCCTGCGTCACGACAATCGTGCCATCCCGCTCGCGGTCGGAGCACAGGCCGGTTGTCATGTCGTCCGAACTGGCATCGACTTCGAACTGCTGGCCCGCAGCATAAAGCGCCACGGTGGTGCGGGGAGCGGTGTTCAGGCGGAACCCGAACATCCCTTCCATGAACGGACGCGAATCCCAGTCTGTATGGTCGAGCCAGTCGCGACGGAACCGTGCGCCGGCTGATTTCAAAACCTGAGCGGAAGGTTCGACGACGGCGGTCAGTCCTGCTTCCTCCCTTTCGATAAGGCCGGTGTCGAGGACGCCATTAGCGAAATCCGGCAGGGACAGGCATGCATGAAGGAACGCCTTGTTAGTCTTGGCTGGTCCGACATAGCTGTTGTCGAGCCAACGCACCAAGTCCGTCCGCGCCGCCTCACGATCATCGCCATGACAAATCACCTTGGCGATCATCGGGTCGTAGAAATTGGAGACATTGTCGCCTTCCTCGACCCCGCTTTCAACTCGCGCGCGGTAGTCAAACAGCAGCCGGTCCACCCGACCGGGGCTCGGCAAAAACCCCTTCGCCGGGTCCTCCGCATAAAGCCGCGCCTCGATCGCATGGCCGTTGATCGACAGCTCCTCCTGCCGCTTGGGCAGCGGCTCCCCGCTCGCCACGCGCAGCTGCCATTCGACCAGATCGACCCCGGTGATCTCCTCGGTGACGGGATGCTCCACCTGAAGGCGCGTGTTCATCTCCATGAAGAAGATGCGGTCGGCGCGCAGGCCTTCGCTGGCATCGGCGATGAATTCGATCGTGCCCGCGCCCTCGTAATCGACTGCCTTGGCGGCGCGCACGGCGGCGGCGCAGATCGCCTCGCGCGTCTCGGCGTCCATGCCGGGGGCGGGGGCTTCCTCGATCACCTTCTGGTGGCGGCGCTGGAGCGAGCAGTCGCGCTCGAACAGGTGGACGACGTTGCCGTGGCTGTCGCCGAACACCTGCACCTCGATATGGCGGGGCGAGGTGATCCACTTTTCGAGCAGGACCTCGTCATTGCCGAAGCTGGCCTTGGCCTCGCGGCGGCAGCTCTCCAGCGACGCGGCGAAATCGGCGGGGGCATCGACCTTGCGCATGCCCTTGCCACCGCCGCCCGCGACCGCCTTGATGAGCACGGGGTAGCCGATCGCTTCGGCCTCTGCCGTCAGCCGCTCGACCGACTGGTCCGCGCCGTCATAGCCCGGCGTCACCGGCACGCCTGCTGCGCGCATCAGCTGCTTGGCCGCGTCCTTGAGGCCCATCGCGCGGATGCTCGCAGGCTTGGGGCCGACCCAGATCAGCCCTGCGTCGAGCACCGCCTGCGCGAAGTCGGCGTTCTCCGAGAGGAAGCCGTAGCCGGGGTGGATCGCATCCGCCCCGGTCTGCTTCGCCGCCGCGATGATCTTCGCGCCCACCAAATAGCTTTCAGCCGCTGGCGAGGGGCCGATATGCACGCTCTCGTTCGCCGAGCGCACATGCAGCGCCTTGGCATCGGCATCGGAATAGACCGCGACCGTCGCCACGCCCATCGCGCGGGCGGTGCGCATGATACGGTAGGCGATCTCGCCGCGGTTGGCGATCAGGAGCTTGGTGATCATTGCGCGGGAGCCTCCGGCGCGCCGAGTTCGTCGCAGAAATCGGGAAGCTCCATCGTGAAGCTGGTGTTGGCGACCTTCCAGGTGCCGTCCTCGGTCAGCACCATGCTCAGCGAATTGATGCCGCAATGGCTGGTCTTGCCGCCCGCGATGAAGCGGTAGGGGCCCCACACCAGCGCCATGTCGCCATCCATCAGCACGGTCTGGTAGTCCATGCGCTCGTCGAGCCCCGGCGGGGACTTAAGCCAATTTTCGAGGTGCTTGGCCACCGGCACCACGTCTACGCGCGGGGCATCGGGGTTCATGCGGTTGTGAACGAAAATCACCCCCTCGGGCACCATCTGGCGGGCGAGCGCGGTCTTGTCGTCGCTGCGCAGCGCAGCGAAGAAGGCGTCGACGCCCTGCCGAACGTCGGCATCGCGGTCGGCGTAGGGGTCGGCCGGGGCATCGGCGAGCAAAGCGTCGCGTTCCGCCGGTGAGAGCTGAGCGGCCAGCGGAGCGGCTGCGATCAGGGCAAGGGCGCTGAGTATGACTTTCATGGCAGCTGGATTAGCCGCATTTCTTCGTCATTGCGAGCCGTAGGCGAAGCAATCCATGGCCTGACCTTCTGCCTGAAGGGGAGCGTCGGATGATGGATTGCCGCGTCGCCCCCTTGGAGCTCCTCGCAATAACGAGTTCAGGCCTGGCGTGAAGGGGAGGGCAGCGCGGAGGGCCGATAATCCGCAATCCCCCAATGGATCCCGCCCACGGGCATCTTCTCGCGGTTGAGCACGGCCGAGAGGAAGGCTCGCACGCCGTAGAGCGCCTTTTCACCCCGCGGCACGAAAGTGCGCGAGTTCCACGCCTCGGTGCCGCGCGCGCGAACCTTGCGCCCGATCGCGCCGTAGATGCGCGCGGCCGAGAGCACCGCCCAGCGGCTGCGGAAGGGGAGCTTTGCCGCACCCACCCGCGCGGCGGCCTCGTGCTTTTCGACCAGCGCCACCAGCCGCGCGGTCATTTCGGCGAGTTCCTTGCGGTGGTGCGGCTTGGTGTGCTGGCCGGGCTCGATATCCTGTTCGACCAGCCAGCTGATCGGCAGATAGCAGCGCCCCGCCGCGTCATCCTCGACGATATCGCGCGCGATGTTCGAGAGCTGGAAGGCAAGGCCGAGATCATTCGCCCGGTCGAGCGTCTCCTGATCCTTGGGATCGACCCCCATGACCACCGCCATCATCACGCCGACCGCGCCCGCGACATGGTAACAATAGCGCAGCATGTCGGCCTCGGTGCGCGGGCGCCAGTCTTCGGCGTCGAGCTGGAAGCCGGCGATCACGTCTTCGGCCATCTGCGGGGTGAGGCCGACTTCCGCCGCGACCACGCCCAATGCATCGAAGGCCGGGTCGCCGGTCGGTTTACCCGCGAAGGCGAGCGCGGTCAGGCGGCGGATGTGGGCGAGGCGGCCCGCAAGGTCGGACTGGTCGCCCAACTCGCCGCCCAGCTCCTGATTGTCGGCGATGTCGTCGGCGCGGCGGCACCAAGCGTAGAGCAGCCACGCGCGCTCGCGGGTCTCGCGGTCGAACAGCCGCGCGGCCGCGGAAAAGCTCTGCGAGCCGCGCTTGATCGTCAGCCGCGCATGTTCGACCAGCGCGGCGCGGGTGTCTGCATCGACCGCCATCGCGCGAACCCTAGAGCTCCTCGGCCTTCATGCGGAAGATCGGCGTGTGGGGCTCGTAAGCGGCCATCTTTTCGAGCAGGTCGCCGATGGTCTCAGCCGCGATCAGGATGTTCTGGTGCTGCGGCCGCACGAAGCCGACCTCGGCCATCTTGGCGTTGAAGGCGAGCAGGTGGTCGTAGAAGCCGAAAGCGTTGAGGATGCCGACGGGCTTGGTGTGATAGCCCAGCTGCGACCAGCTGATCGCCTCCCACAGCTCGTCCTGCGTGCCGACGCCGCCGGGGATGGTGACGAAGCCATCCGAGAGGTCGGTGAAGCGCTGCTTTCTCTCGTGCATCCCGGTGACGGTAACGAGCTCGTCGCAATCATGGTTGGCGACTTCGGCGCGGACCAGCGCCTCGGGGATAATGCCGATGACGTGACCGCCATGCTCCTTTGCGCCCTTGGCGACGGCGCCCATCAACCCGAGCTTGCCCCCGCCATAGACGAGCCCGATGCCGCGCGCGGCCAATTCCGCGCCGACATCATAGGCCAGCTGGATGTAGCGCGGATCCTCGGGCGAGGCCGAGCCGCAATAGACCGCGAGGCGTTTCATTTGGCCGCCGGCGTCCTGCCGCAGGCGAAGTCGATGAGTTGCATGTCTTCCTCGCTCGGCGGGGTGTCGGCGAAATCCATTGTCAGCCCCGGGACGGGGAACCGCATCTGGCGGCCAAACGCAGCTTCGAACAGATAGCCGTCCTTGACCCCCAGCAGATTGCGCTCGCAATCGGCCGCCATGACGAGGTCGGCCTGCATCGTGGGCGATTTGATGTCAACGCGCACAAGCACCAGTTTGAGGCGCTTGCCTTCATGTTCGGTCTCGCCGCGCCAGGCCTCGTCAATCCAGCCGGTGCCTTGCTCGTCGTCCTGGACCAACGTCCAGCGATGGGCATGGCCCTTGTCCACCATCGGCGAGGTGCCGAAGTCGGCCGCGCCGGCAGCGGTGAGCAGGAGCAGCGCGCTGATCATGCGTTCACCTTCGCCAGATCCTCCAGCATGAGGCCGGCGGTCGCCTTGGCGCTGCCGACCACGCCGGGGATGCCTGCGCCCGGGTGGGTGCCTGCGCCAACGAGGTAGTAGTTGTCGATCACGTCATCGCGGTTGTGGCCGCGCAGCCAGGCGCTCTGCCACAGCACGGGCTCAAGGCTGAAGGCGCTGCCCATGTGGGCGTTGAGGTCGGCCTTGAAGTCCTTGGGGGCGTAGCTGAACTTGGTGACGATGCGGCTGTGGATGTCGGGGATCAGGCGGCGCTCCAGCTCGTCGAGGATCATCTTTTCTAGCTTCGGGCCGACCTCATCCCAGTCGATCGGCATCTTGCCCATGTGGCTGACGGGCACGAGCGCATAGAAGGTGCTCTTGCCCGCAGGCGCCATGCTCGGGTCGCTGACGGTGGGGTGGTGGAGGTAGATCGCGAAATCTTCCGGGATCACACCGTTCTTGTAGATGTCGTCGAGCAGGCCTTTGTAGCGCTTGGCGAACAGGATCATGTGGTGCGGGATGCCGGGCCAGGTGCCTTCGAGCCCGAAGTGCACCACGAAGAGCGACGGTGAATAGCTCTTGCGATTGAGCGACTTGGCCATCTGCTTGCCACGGTCTGAGCCCGACAGCAGGTCCTTGTAGGAGTGCATGATGTCGGCGTTCGAGGCCACCGCATCGAAGCGCTGCTTGAAGCCGCTCTTGGTCTCGACTTCGGTCGCCTTGGTGCCCAGCGTATGCACCTGCACCACCGGATCGCCAACGCGCATCGTGCCGCCCAGGCGCTCGAAATGGCGCACCATGCCTGCGATCAGCCGGTTGGTGCCGCCGCGCGCCCACCACACGCCGCCGTCCTTCTCGAGCTTGTGGATCAGGGCGTAGATCGACGAGGTGTTCATCGGGTTGCCGCCGACCAGCAGCGTGTGGAATGAGAGGGCCTCGCGCAGCTTCTCGTTCTCGACATAGCTCGACACCATCGAATAGACCGAGCGCCACGCCTGTTCCTTGATCAGCGCGGGCGCGGCCTTGAGCATCGACTTGAAATCGAGGAACGGCACGGTGCCGAGCTTGAGGTAGCCTTCCTTGTAGACGCGCTCGGAATATTCGAGGAAGCGCGCATAGCCCGCGACGTCCGCCGGGTTCAGCTTGGCGATCTCGGCGTTGAGGCTGGCTTCGTCGTTCGAATAGTCGAAGTTCGTGCCGTCGGGCCAGTTGAGGCGGTAGAAGGGCATGACGCTCATCAGCTCGACGTCGTCGGCGATGTCGTGGCCGGTCAGGCCCCACAGCTCCTTGAGGCAATCGGGATCGGTGATGACGGTCGGCCCGCCATCGAAGGTGAAGCCGTCACGCTCCCAGAAATAGGCGCGACCGCCGGGCTTGTCGCGGCTCTCGATCACGGTGGTGGTGATGCCGGCCGATTGCAGCCGGAGGGCGAGCGCCATGCCGCCGAAGCCCGATCCGATCACGCAGGCGGTGCGCCCGGCGTAACGTTCGGCCAGCGCGGCATTGACGCCCTTGGCGCCCGAGAGGTTGAGCTTCGCATCGGCGTTCATGCCGGGGTCTCCATGTTGAGAGGCTTGCCTGAAGAAAACAGCGCACGGATGGCGCGCGGGATAGCTACGGGTGGCTTGCCCGTGAGGATGCGCAGGCGGTCAGGCCAGGTCGAGCGCCCCGCGTAGAAGCGCTCCACCAGCCGGCCTTGCAAGGCGTAGAAATGTTCGAACACCACCACCCGCTTGCCGGGCTCGGCGGCCTCGAACAGCATGCGGCTGAGCATCCGGTAATAGGCGGTGGCGCGCCAGTGACGCTTGGCGCGGCGCTGGCAGAAGGCGGCGAGTTCTTCGCCCGTCAATTCGGGCCGCCGCCCAATCATCTTCGCGATGGCGAGCGCATTGTCGACCGCGAAGGGCAGGGTGTAGCTGGTGAGCGGATGCGAGAAGCCCCCGCGTGCGCCGGCCAGCGCCACCCCGGGGATCGCGACCTCGGCGCTCGCCGCGGCAAAATCCCCGCCCGAGATCACGGGCAGGATCCCCGCTTCCTGGTCGATCACCTCGCCCTTCCAGCCGTTGCGATGGGCATATTCGGCGACGCGGCCCTTCAGGACCTCGGCGTCCATCTTCGGCTGGTCGGCATAATAGGTGTCCTCGATGAACACCTCGTCCTCGGAAAGCGGGAGGACATAGACGAAGCGGTAAGCCTCGCCATTGCCGTGGGGCGCGAGTTGATCGACGCTCGCGTCCATGATGACCGGGCGGGTGAGGCCGTGGGGCGTCTCGCACTTGAAGTGCTGGCCGAGGAACACCTGCCAGCCGCCCGCAAGATGCTTGGACGGCTTGAACGGGCGGCAATCGATCACGCGCTTGGCGGCGAGCTTCGTGCCGTCCGCCAGCGTCACGCCGCCCGCATCGAGGCTGGCGGCTTTGGTATCCAACATCACGCGCTCGGACGGAAGTTCTTCGATCAGTGCGCGGTGGAATTCGGCGCTGGCGAGCGAGCGGTAGGAGGTCGGCAGGGTGCGGCCAAGGCCGGGGAAGGTGATGTCATAGCCTTCGTCCCAGCCATTGAGGTCGAAGCCCGCCATCAAGCCGCGTTCGCGCAGCGGGATATCGGTCTCGAACCAGCTCCAGCGATGGTGCCCGCCGAAGGTGCGCCCAGCTTCGACCACCACGAAGCCGCACTCCGGCACATGGCGGTGGAGCGCCAGCGCGATCAGTCCGCCGGCCAGCCCGCCGCCGACGATAATCACATCGAGCGGGGACGCATCGGGCGCGCCGGAATTATGCGGTGAATCGACCATCGGTCCTACGCCCTAGGCGAGGCGGCGGTAATGGGCAATCGCGCTGGCTATTTGCGGTGCGAGGGAGACAGTAATTGCAATGTTGCAACATCTCTCGGAAACATTAAAGGGCACCCGCGTTGGCCCACTCAAAGCCCCCTAGGATCGCAACACCATGACAAGCCGCACGTCCTTTGCCCCTTTGGCGCTTGCCCTTACCCTTGCCGTTTGCCACGCCGGCGCCGCCGCTCCCGCTCTTGCCGAAGGGACCGAGGCAGAGAATACCGCCGCCGGGGCCGAGCAGCCCGCGCCGCCGCCCCCTCCGCCCGCCAAGCCGCCTTTCGCCTTCGCCAAGCCGGTGTTCGACGAGACCTGGGCGACCATCGGCCTCGGCGCCGGGATGGTGCCGAGCTATGCGGGCTCCAACGATTACATCGCCTTCCCTCTGCCGCTGATCGCGGGGCGCGTCGGCGGGGTGGGGATCGCCCCCAACGGGCCGGGCTTGGTGCTCGATCTCAATTCGCCCAAGCCGGCGATGGTCCCCAAGAAGGGCGCGCGCCTCGCTTTCGGCCCGGCGTTCCGCTTCCGCAATGATCGCAACAACCGCATTTCCGACGAGGTGGTGGCACGCGCGGGCAAGCTCGATGCGGCGCTGGAAGTTGGTGCCAATCTCGCGGTGGCGTGGCGCGGGGTGGTCAAGCCGCTCGACCAGCTCACCATCGGTGTGCAGGCCCGCCGCGACGTCCTCGGCGCGCATGAGGGCTGGGTGATCGAGCCGCAGATCGGCTACCGCGCGCTCGTCGGCAAGGCGATGACCCTGCAGGCGCAGGCGAGCATGGAGTTCACCGACAGCCGCTTCGCGCGCTACTATTTCTCCGTCACCCCGGCGCAATCTGCCGCGAGCGGCCTGGCGCAATACAGCGCCGACGGCGGCCTCAACCGCGTCGGCACCACCGCAATCCTGAGCTACGATCTCGACCGCAATCCGCTCAACGGCGGCTGGGCGCTGACGGGCGTGGGCGGCTATTCGCGGCTGGTGGGCGACAGTGCGGACACGCCCTACACTGCGGTGCGCGGCGATGCGAACCAGTTCATCCTCGGCGGCGGGGTCGCCTACACCTTCTAGAGCAGCTTGCGGTCAGGGCTCTGCCCGGAGCGCGCCCTCGTCCTCGAGCCGGTTGATCGCGGCGCTCGCGATCGACGTGCGCACCGCGCCGACCCGATAGTTGCCGCGTCCTCCGTAGATCTCGCTCAGGATCGTTCGATCGAGCGCCGACATTTCGGGCGGAGCCTCGGGATTGCTCCCGGTCTCGGTGAACAGCCTGAGGATCGAATCCGCCGGCACGCTGCTGCCCGTACCCGGATGCAGCTCGACCAGCATCTGCATCGTCAGATAGTCGCCAAGCTGTTCGATCGTGATCCCGTCGATCGCATCATAATCGACCACCGAGAAGGTCTTGCCCGTTTCGGCAGGGAAGGTGTCGGCGAGGATCCGGCCGCCGGGATCGAACTCGGCCGCCTGAAAACCGCGCCCGCCGCTCGCACCCTGCTGCGTCAGCGATTGGCCGGGACCCAGAAGCCGCTGCTGTTGGCCCGCTTTCAGGAAGTGCCAGTTGTAGGCCGGCCGGACCGGCTTGATCAGGCGCTTGCGTTCCGGGAGGTAGAGCGAGGCATAGACGATGCCCGCGTCCTGCTTTGCCAGCCAGTTGACGAAGCCGTGGGCGTCCTTGTCGAACACGATCACTGCGTTGACAGTGCACCCCGGCTCGCCTCGCGGGATGTCGAGCGAGTCCAGATTGGCCTCGATCCGCGCGCGCAGCGGCGTGGCAAGGTTGCCGGGAGCATTGTCGATGCCGATGCAGACCGGATCCTTGCGCTTGGCGAGGACATTGCCGGTGTCGATCAGAGCGCGCCACAGGAAGTTGCGCACTTCCTTTTCGGTATAGCCTTCGACGATGATCTCGTTAGTGATCTCGTCGGTGGGGGGCGCCGCGGGCGCGCTATCCTGCGCCATCAGCGATGCGGCCGGAATCAGCGCCAAAGCCAGGCCAGCCAGAAGACGTGTGCGCAAACCTACCATCTCACACCCCATGATAAATCATTGCCTTAGTGGCGAGTCGTCGGTGAACATCACCTGAATTTCGGCGCGGGGCTTGCCACGGGCCAAGGCGCGGAGCATCACCCTTTCGATGGAATGCAGACAGGGGAGGATGGGCATCATGCGGGTATTTCGTGGGCAGTTGATCACAGGTGCAGCCATGCTTGCCGCCGCGCTCGCCGGAGCGCCGCTGCTGGCCGAAACCGTCGCGATCCGCGCCGGCAGTGTCATCACCGACGCCGCGGGCGAGGCAAGCGGCCCAGCGACGATTTTGGTCGAAGACGGCAAGATCCTCAGCATCACCCCCGGCCACACGGTGAAGGCCGACCGCGAGATCGACCTTAAGGGCAAGACCGTGCTCCCGGGTCTGATCGACCTCCACACCCACCTCACCGGCGATCCAGGCGGGGACTTCCGGAAGGACGCGACCGAGCCCGAGGAATGGGGCGTGGTCGTGGGCGCTAAGAACGCGCGGATCACCGCGCTGGCGGGCTTCACCACAGTGCGCGAGGCGGGGAGCGGGCGGGAGACCGCCTTCTCGCTGCGCCGCGGCACGGCGGAAGGCCTGATCGCGGGCCCGCGCATCATCGCCGCTGGCCCCGCGCTCTCGATCATCGGCGGCCACGCCGACACCAACGGTTTCCGGCCCGAGGTGAACGCTTTGCTCGACAGCGGGTTCAACTGCACCGGCGCGGTCGAATGCGCGGCGAAAGTGCGCCTCGCCAGCCAGAACGGCGCGGACATCATCAAGATCACTGCGACCGGCGGCGTGCTCAGCCAGCAGGGCCGCGGGCTCGAGGCGCATTTCACCCCTGAGGAAATGAAGGCGATTGCCGATACCGCGCATTCGCTCGGCCTCAAGGTCATGGCCCATGCCCACGGCGCGCGCGGCATCCAGCAGGCGGCCGAGGCCGGGATCGACACGATCGAGCACGGCACTTACCTCGATGAAGCTGCTGCCAAGGCGATGCAGACGCGCGGCGTGGTGCTGGTGCCGACGCTGATGGCGCTGGAGGGCGTCAGCGAGGGGCTGGGCAAGGGCGTCTACACCCCGGTGGTCGAAGCCAAGATCCGCGCCGTCACGCCGCTGATGGCCAGCCTCGTTTCCCGTGCACGCCAATATGGCGTCACGGTCGCCTTCGGCACCGATGCCGGGGTCTACCAGCACGGCCGCAATGCCGAGGAGCTGGCGCTGATGAGGAAGCAGGGCATGTCCGACCGCGAGGTGCTTGCCTCGGCCACCACGGTGGCGGCCAAGGTGCTCGGCATGGACAGCCAGATCGGCAAGCTCGCGCCCGGCTATTCGGCCGACATCATCGCGGTTGCGGGCAATCCGCTGAAGGACGTGACCGTGCTCGAGAAGGTCGACTTCGTGATGGTGCGCGGCCGGGTGATTGAATAATTCCGCCATGACCGAGGATCCCGCGCCCCCGCAGCCCTATCGCCCGGCGCATTTCCACGCCGTCGATGTGCTGCGCGGGATCGCGGCGATCGCGGTGCTGATCTACCACTACAAGCACTTCTTCTACGATCCCGGCACCTTCGAGATCAGCGTGCCGGCGCTCGCCGACCAGTTCCCCTTCTATGGACTGCTCTGGCCGCTCTACCTGTTCGGCAATGGCGCGGTGCAGGTATTCTGGGTGATTTCGGGCTTCGTCTTCGCCAAGGTCTATGCTGGCCAGCGCACCGCGGGCCGCGATTTCGTGCTGCGCCGCTTCGCGCGGCTCTATCCGCTGCATTTCGCGACGCTGGTGATCGTGGCGCTGCTCCAGATTGCCGCAACCGCGCTGGTCGGCAGCAACCTCATCTATCAGTACAACGATCCCTACCACTTCGCGCTGCAACTGGCCTTCGCCTCCAACTGGGGGCTCGAGAGCGGCTTTTCCTTCAACGGCCCGATCTGGTCGGTCTCGGTCGAGGTGCTGGTCTACCTGATGTTCTGGCTGGTCGCCGAGCACCTGCTGAAGCGCGGCATCCTCGGCCCGCTGGCGCTGGTGGCAGGCGCAGGGGTGATGCTCAAGCTGGGGCTGGGCGAGGAGCAGATCTGGCAATGCGTCCAGTACTTCTTCATCGGCTGCGCGATGTACCAGATCGCCGGACATCATGCGCGGCCCGTGCGCGATCTGGCCATCGTGGTCGCGCTGGCGGCGACAGGCGGCGCGCTGTTTGTGATGCTCTCGGCCGAGCTCAGAGTGAGCAACCTCTTGGTGCCGGTCGCCATCGTGCTGGTGGGCTGCGCGGCGATCATCGATCTCCACAAAGCGGGCGCGAAAGCCCGTGCGCTCGCCTTCATCGGTGACAGCACTTACGGCATCTACCTGTGGCACGTGCCGCTGCAGGTCGCCGCGCTGATCGTGCTCCACCGGCTGGGCATTGCTGCCGAGGTGCGGTCGAGCCCGGTGTTCTTCGCAGGCTTCCTGCTGGTGGTCTGCACGGTGGGCTGGCTGTCCTTCGCCTTGTTCGAGAAGCCCGCCAACCGCGCCATCCTGCGCTGGGCTGAGCGGCGCGCACAATCCGAAAAGTAGCCCGCTGCCCCGCCTGTAACCTGATCCCTGACAGCAGCGAACCGGCTGCAAACAGCCGTCACGCTTAACGACAGGGACCATCCATGGAACTCGCCCACCACCGCACCGTTCGCGCGGTCGCCATCTTGCTGCTCATCGCCTGCGTCACGCAGAGCGTCTACACCGTGCTCTACGTCGCCAAGCTGGACGTGCCGCGCCAGCTGCTGTGGGGGACCGAGGGCCTGCTGTTCCCGCTCCTCGCCGCGCTTGCCGGGGCAGCGATGGTGCGCTCGCAGCGGCTGACCCTCGCCTTCGGTGCAATCGCCTTTGCCGCGGTGCTGAATTTCCTGCAGGTCAGCGTCGGGCTCACGCTGTTCTTCCCCTTCTCCGACGCCGCCAAGGCCGACCCAGCCCTGGCCCCGGTGGCAGGCGCGATCGTCGCCTTCGCCTTTGTCATCTACAACGCTGCCAAGCTGCTGCTGGGCATCGCCGCGCTGCTGGTGGGCCTGTCGCGGATGCCGGCCGGAGCCAAGCTGCTGGGCCGAGCGACCGCGCTGGTCGGCGGCATAGCGATGCTCGCCAACGGCGCAGCCCTTGTCGGCGCGGGCGAGATCGCGGGCAGGATCGCAGGCGGATCGGGCGTGCTGGCGACGTTGCTGCTGGCGGTGTGTCTGCTCGGAGCGACCGAAGACGACTGCGGTATCCCCCTTATTAACCCGATGAAAATCTGAGCACGGTAGACTGGCACCGAAAGGCTATCGGCATGTTTCAGAATATCGCGAATGACTTTGCAGTCGATGCGGCCCCAAAAAGCATGTCATTATCCGAGATACTGAGCGCGTTCAGTTTTGCCTTGGACATGACAGAGGGGCAGAGTCCGGGGCATAGCTTGCGGGCCTGCTGGATCGGAACGCATCTGGCCGCAGCCATCGGCCTGTCCGGTGCGGCATTACGCGATGTCTATTATGCGGTGATGCTGAAAGACCTGGGATGCAGCAGCAATGCGGCGCGCGTGTCCGAATTGTTTCTAGGCGATGATCGCGCGCTCAAATCCGGGTTCAAACTGATCGGCACCGCCGAAGCGGACTTTGCTGCATTCGTGACGACCAATGTGGGCGTTGAAGCCGATGCCGCGAGCCGCGATGCCGCGATTGCCAATCTTGCCGCCAATGCCGGTGTTATCCTGACCGAATTCATGGATACGCGTTGTACGCGCGGAGCCGATATTGGCCGCCAATTGCGGTTTTCAGAGGATGTGGCCACGGCCATTGCCCATCTCGACGAACATTGGGATGGATCGGGCCTGCCGCGCAATCTGTCCGGCGATGCCATCCATATCGGAGGCCGGATTGCCCTTCTGTCACAGGTTGCCGACGTCTTCTTTTCAGCAAAGGGCTCTGCGGCGGCCATTGCCGAAGTGCAGGCCCGCCGGGGCACCTGGCTTGATCCGGCGCTGGTGGATGCCTTCGTCGCCATGGCGTCGGTGCGCGGGTTCTGGGAGCCGCTGGCCCCTGGCCTGATCGAGACCGCGATCTTCCAGTTGGAACCGGCAAGCCTGCGGGTCACCGTTGATGACGATTACCTGGATGATATCGCCACGGCCTTTGGTCAGGTGATTGATGCCAAAAGCCCCTACACTGGCGGGCATAGTGACAGGGTCGGCCGGTTTAGCGATGCCATTGCCAGCCGCATGGGCCTGTGTGCCAGCGAACGCCGTGTGCTGCGCCGTGCTGCTATGCTGCATGACATCGGCAAGCTGGGTGTCAGCAGCACGATTCTGGAAAAACCGGGAAAACTGACCGACGATGAATGGGTTGTGATGCGCAGCCATGCAATGCTGACTGGAGAAATTCTGGGCCGGGTTGGTGTGTTGCGCGATATGGCGATGATTGCCGCATCACATCATGAACGGCTGGATGGCGCAGGCTATCCGCTGGCGTTGAGAGCCGAGATGATATCGCTCGAAACCCGGATCATCAGCACCGCAGACTTTTTCGACGCACTCACCGCCGATCGACCATATCGCCCGGCCATGTCCGTTGATCAGGCTTTCTCCGTCATGCAGCCTGAAGTGGGCAAGGCCATTGATGGTGCATGCTTTGCAGCCTTGTGCGCCGAAATCGAAAGCATCGGCGGCATTCCAAAGGCGCCCCTGCCGGAGATCAATTTGGGCTGGCAAAATCCGCAATAGGCTCTGGACTACTCCGCCAGGAACACGATCTTCGGCCCCGGATCGTCCATCGCGTGCGGGGCATCGGCGAAGCACGCCGTCCGGTGCGTCACCGGTTCGGATTTGAGCGCGCCGCAGGCGATGCAGGACAGCACCTCGGGCACTCTCGCGCGCGATTGCACCCGGCCGGTGTGGATCGTGATCCCCTTGTAATAGGCCTGATGCAGCGGCACCGGCGTGGTCGTGCCGAGATGGATGCTCACCACGGTGAGGACGCCGTTGGGCGCGGTTGACTGCACCGCGAGGGCGAGCGAGGCAGGATCGCCCGCCGCTTCGACGACGATGTCATATTGCTCGGGCCGTTGCGGATCGGCGGAGGCTCGCGGCGCGGCTTGGGCGCCCACCGCCTCGGCCCGGGCGCGCCGTCCGGCGTCATCATCGAGATAGGTCACGCGGCCCGCTCCCAAAGCCACCGCCGCCGCAGCCGCATAGAGCCCGACGCTCTGCGCCAGCCCGCTGATCACCAGCACACTCGCCCCCGGACGCGCTTTCAGCGGCCCCGCCACCCCGCGCCAGCCATCGGCGATATTGTCGGAGATGTTGGCGGCCACCGCGATGTCGAGGCTGTCCGGGATCGGCACCAGCATGTGGTCGGCAAAGGGCACATGCACCGCATCGGAAAAGCCGCCGCCGAAATCGGGGCGCGGCCCTGCGGCAAGGCCATATCCGGAATAGGGGGGGAAGGCGGCGCACGAGTTGGTCCACCCGCGCAGGCACGCATCGCAGCGCCCGCATGACAGCTGGAACGGTACGATCACCCGCGTGCCCGGCGCGACCTTCGCCTGCGGCCCGGCATCGACCACCTCGCCCACCATTTCATGGCCGAAGGCGAAGGGGCCGGGAAAGGGCACGCGCCCAGTGTAGATGTGATAATCCAGATCGCAGCGCGCCACCGCCAGCGGGCGGACAATCGCATCGCTGTCTGCCTTGAGCTTGGGGAGCGGCGCATCGCGCCATTCGAGCTGGCCCGGGGCGAGAAAGGTCAATTGCCGCATCGTCATGCTCCGCGCTCCTGCTGGCCAGCCAGCCGCAGCAGGAGCGCGGCGGTGACGACGAGATAGACACCGATGATGACGTGGCGGATGACGATGCTGCCCGAACCGCCAGCCGTGCTCACCAGCAACGCGTCGGCGACGGGCATGACCACCGCCACGCCCGCAAACCAGCCCAGCGCCCGGAACTGGCGCAGGCCCAGCAGCACCGCCGTCACCACCCCGAGAAACAGAGCGCGCGCGGCATAGACGCGGACAAAGCCGGGGTCGGCATCGGCGGCCCCCGTCAGCCCGAAGCGCGTGGCAAAGGCTGCCGGATCAGCAAATGCCTGCCATGCGTTGAACACCATCATCGCTGCGATCAACGCCGCCAGCCAGACGGCGAGGCTGCGCCAAGGGAAGGGGAGGGGCGGCGAGTTCGTCATGGCAATTCTCCTGAACTGCTCAATTCTACCGCTGCGCGCGACCTCGGGTTATTGGCGATTTAGCAAAACCGTTTTGCACTAACGCAAAATTCTGCGATCTCTTCGCGCCATGGCGCTGCCCGATGCAACCGATCTTGATGCGCTCGTCGCGCTCGCCCGCTACGGCTCTCTGAGCGCCGCGGCGAAAAAGCGCAGCATCGCGGTGTCGACCCTGTCGCGGCGGATCGATGCGGCCGAGGCGCGGCTTGGCCTCAAGCTGGTCGAACGCCATGCGAGCGGCGTGCGGCTCACTGCCGCCGGCCAGCAAATCGCCGCCTCGGCCGAGCCGCTCAGCAGCCAGCTCGACCGCATCGCCCAGCTGGCGAGCGTGCTTGCCGCAGGGGCTACGCTGCGACCGGTCAGGCTGTCGGCGACCGAATTCATCGTCTCCGATGTGCTGGCGCCGCAACTCCCAGCCTTGCTGGGGAGCGCGGCGGCGATTGCGGTCGACCTTCGTTCAGAGCCCGACGTCGTCAGCCTTGCCGCGCGCGACGCGGATATCGCGGTGCGGATGGTTCGCCCGGTCGGCGCGAGCCTCGTCATCCGCAAGCAGCCCGCGCTCGGCCTGTCGCTCTATGCCAGCCGCGCCTATCTCGGCGTGCGCGCACCCGATGCGCTGGACCTCGGCCGCGAGCGGCTGCTCGCCTATGACGACAGCTATGGCGCGCTGCCCGAGACGGCGTGGATCGCGGCAAACGGCTTGTCGCAGCAGGTGGTGATGCGGTCGGGCAGCACGCGGGCCCTGCTCACCGCCGTCCTGGCCGGGGCGGGTATCGCGCTGCTCCCCGATGCGATTGCGCAGCGCCAACCCGATCTGGTCGCACTCGCCTGCGGCCCACGCCTCGCACCGCGTGTCCCTTACATCACCTATCACCGCGATCGCCGGGGTGATCCCGCGGTGCGTCAGGTTGCCGCTTGGGCTGCGGGGTGCTTCGAGCGGCTCGTTCGCCCGCCCGCGCCCGCCGCATAGGGGGGCCGCCCGGCAACGCCGCCGTTGCGCTTTTGCAGCGCATCGCTAATGTGCGCCCATCCCCGGGGAGCCGCTTGGCTGAGAGGTGGGTGTAGCAACCCTCGACCCGTCGAACCTGAACCGATTAGCATCGGCGGAGGGAGTGGGCTGGTCACTTGCACCATGAACCCGCGTCTCATCCGCCTGTTGGAGAGAGACAAGCACATGGCCGACATCAACAGCCCCCTCGACAATGATGGCGTCGAAATCGGCGTCACCACCGGGCCGATCCGCGGCAGCCGCAAGGTCCATGTCGG
>JAIYEK010000239.1 GCA_027487015.1 Erythrobacteraceae bacterium
CCGCTGCTCTACCCCTGAGCTACTCGGGCATTCGCTGCGAGCGACGGACCAGAAGGCCCGGCGAGCAAATGAGAGCGGCCCTATGGCGAAGGCGGCGGGGGTTGGCAAGAGGCTTTTGCACCCCTTTGTCAATCCTGCTCGCGCCAGTCCTCGCGGGCGACTTCCTCGGGGTCGGCGGGCGGGCCGGGGACGGCGTAGCTGTCGGAGAACCAGCGCGCCAAATCGCGGTCGCGGCAGCGCTGGGAACAGAAGGGATGATGCTCGGGCCGGCGCGGCTTGCGGCATATCGGGCAGGGTTTCGTGGAGCTGGTCATGCCGACAGAAGCTGGGCATGGGCGGCTTCGATGGCAAGTCCCGGATCGGCCAGGATCCGCACTTCGCGTCCCGTGCGGCGGGCAAGCTCATCGAGCCAGACCTGCTTGAGCTTCGCCTTGAGCGCGGGGTGCACGGTTAGCTGGAGCACGCGCCCCGTGCCTTCGTCCGCCGCCAGTTCCGCGCGGCGCAGCGCCATGCGGGCGGCCATACCGAGCCTTGCAGTGGCGAATCGGTGAAGCAGCGAAGGGCCTGTGAGCCGCGCGACGATCTGCACGAACCCGAACCCGTTCATCGCCGTGCGCTCGTGCGGCCAGTCGGCCAGCGCCGCATCCAACGCGGCATCGACCGCGCGGCGATCCTCCTTGGTCTGGAGTGTCGGAAAGTCGATGCCGATGTTACCGCCCATGTCGAACCAGGCCAGCGCCCGCGCGATGGCAGGAACGGCGGCCAGTGCCACCTCGCGGGGGGATCCGATCCCGTCGATATCGATGACGGTCATTGCTGGCGTTACGCTGACGAGAATTTCGCCGCCGGGAAAGTCGAGGCTGGCCGAGGACGCGGCGTGCCACACCTCCTCCCACAGGCCTGCGGGAAAGCGCCGGAGGATCCGGCCATCGGGCCAGCCTGCGCCGGTTTGGGTGGCATCCGTCCCCGCCACGCGCGCCTGCGCCCGCTTCAGTCGCCCGCGCTCGGCAATCGGGGCGCGGGTGATGAGGAGATCGAGGCTCTGGCCCTCGGTCACCTGCGGGGGGAGGTGATCGACCAGCGCCTCGGTCCCGCCGTCAAGCATCGCGACGCCGCGGCGGGTGCCCTTCAATTTGGCGGTGAGCTTGCCGGTGACCCGCGCGCCCGCAGTCAACTCTCCGGGCAACATGACCTTGGCGGCCAGCACGCGCTCGCCCTCCAGCAGCAAGGCCCGGGTCTCCCCGATGCCTTCCTCGATCAGCCACTCAGCCAATCGGGAACCCCGCCGCCTTGAGCAGCGCGCGCGTGTGATAGAGCGGCAGGCCCATCACGCCCGAATGGCTGCCCCTGATCCATGCGATCAGCCCCTCGGCGGCGCCCTGGATGGCATAGCCGCCGGCCTTCCCCTGCCATTCGCCGCCCGCGAGGTAGGCCGCGATCTCTTGCGAAGAGAGGCGCTTGAAGCACACCACCGTCTCGTCCAGCCGCTCGCGCAAGCTCCCGTCGGGCGCGCGCAGCACCACGCTCGAGAGCACCTGATGCCGCCGCCCGCTCATCAGTTCGAGGCAAGCGCGCGCCTCGGCTTCGGTTTCAGTCTTGGGGAGGATGCGGCGGCCGACCGCCACCACGGTATCACCCGCCAGCACGAAACCGGGGGCTTCCACCGCAAGCGCCTTCTCGCGCCCCATGCGCAAGGCATAGGCGCGGGGGAGCTCGCCCTTCAGCGGTGTCTCGTCGATGTCTGCGGGGGTGACGGCGTCAGGCGCAACACCCAGCCGCGCGAGCAATTCGCGCCGCCGGGGCGAGGCCGAGGCCAGTGTCAGATGGAGGGAGCCCATTACGCGGGCCCGTGGCGCTTATTGCGGGCCGGGGCCGCCGCGACCCGGCATGAAGCGGTAGGTGATGCGCGCCTTGGTGAGATCGTAAGGCGTCAATTCGCACAGCACTTCATCGCCCACCAGCACCCGGATGCGGTTCTTGCGCATCTTGCCCGCGGTGTGCCCGAGCACTTCATGGCCGTTTTCAAGCTCCACCCGGAACATCGCATTGGGCAGCAACTCAACCACGCGCCCGCGCATTTCGAGGAGTTCTTCCTTGGCCATGAAATTCCTTTGTTTCTTTTGCGGCGCACAATGCGCCCGTCGATGGGATGGCGCGCTTTAGCGATGCGGGAACCAAAAGGGAAGGCTCGTGCGTTAGGGCGAGGTGAGCTGATATGACACGCTGCACCGGTCCGGGGAATGACGCGCATCCCCGGAGCGGCGCAGCGCGTAACCGCATCGTCTCGCGGGAGCGGTAACAGCCGCCCCGCCGTATCGTGTTGTAACCGAAGGGACCCCATGAACCTCTCCCCGCTTACCCGCGCTGGCCTGCGCGCCGGCACCTGTGCCCTTGGCCTTGCGCTTGCCCTGCCGCTGGCGGCCGCCGATGCCGGTCTTTCGACCGCCGGGGTGGGCCAGCCCCAGCCCGAGCCGGCCGCCCAGCCCGAACCCGAAGAGCCCGAAAGCGCGAGCGATACCGGCGTGCCCGCGAACGAGATCATCGTGCGTTCGGGCCGCGTAAAGGGCCAGCTGTTCGTCGATCAGGCCCCGCTTTTGCAGCTCGACGAAACCGCAATCGCGGCGGAGGGCGTGACCTCGATCACCGACCTCATCGCCCAGATCAGCGCGCGCACCGGCTCGGCACGCGGGCGTGGGGGCGGCGGGCAGCCGGTCATTCTGGTGAACGGGATCCGCATCGGCTCCTTCCGCGAATTCGCCAACTACCCGCCCGAAGCGCTCGCCAAGGTCGAGGTGTTCCCCGAGGAAGTCGCCCAGCG
>JAIYEK010000245.1 GCA_027487015.1 Erythrobacteraceae bacterium
ATCCGCCTGTTGGAGAGAGACAAGCACATGGCCGACATCAACAGCCCCCTCGACAATGATGGCGTCGAAATCGGCGTCACCACCGGGCCGATCCGCGGCAGCCGCAAGGTCCATGTCGGCGCGCGCACCGGGAGCGGCATCCGCGTCGCCATGCGCGAGATCGACCTTGAGGGCGATGAGCCCTCGGTGCGGGTCTATGACACCTCGGGCCCCTACAGCGACCCCAATGCCGTGATCGACATCAACCGCGGCCTTCCGCAGCTGCGCCGCGAGTGGATCATGGCGCGCGGCGATGTCGAGGCTTACGATGGCCGCGAGATCAAGCCTGAGGACAATGGCCAGCTCGGCCCAGATCGCAGCGGCGGCGTGCCGCAGTTCCCCAATGCGGTGAAGCGGCCCCTGCGGGCCAAGGCGGGCATGAACGTCAGTCAGATGCACTACGCTCGCCGCGGCATCATCACGCCGGAAATGGAATATGTCGCCGAGCGTGAGAACCTCGGGCGCGAAATCGCTGCCGATCTGGTGCGTGACGGCGAAAGCTGGGGCGCCGAGATCCCCGACGTTATCACGCCGGAATTCGTCCGCAGCGAAATCGCGCGGGGCCGGGCGATCATCCCCAACAACATCAACCACCCCGAAAGCGAGCCGATGGCGATCGGACGCAACTTCCTCGTCAAGATCAACGCCAATATCGGCAACTCGGCGGTGGCGAGCGACGTTGCGCAGGAAGTCGACAAGATGGTCTGGGCGACCCGTTGGGGCGCGGACACGATCATGGACCTCTCGACCGGGCGCAACATCCACGACACCCGCGAATGGATCATCCGCAATTCGGCCGTCCCGGTCGGCACCGTGCCGATCTATCAGGCGCTCGAGAAGGTCGGCGGGATCGCGGAGGAGCTCACCTGGGACATCTTCCGCGACACGCTGATCGAGCAGGCCGAACAGGGCGTCGACTACTTCACCATCCATGCGGGCGTGCGCCTGCCCTATATTCCGATGACCGCCAAGCGCGTCACCGGGATCGTCAGCCGCGGCGGCTCGATCATGGCCAAGTGGTGCCTCGCCCACCACAAGGAGAGCTTCCTCTACGAGCACTTCGACGAGATCACCGAGATCATGAAGGCCTATGACATCGCCTACTCGCTGGGTGACGGCTTGCGCCCCGGATCGATCCGCGACGCCAACGACGAAGCGCAATTCGCCGAGCTCTACACGTTGGGCGAGCTCACCAAGCGCGCCTGGGCGCAGGACGTGCAGGTGATGATCGAAGGCCCCGGCCACGTGCCGATGCACAAGATCAAGCAGAACATGGAAAAGCAGCTCGAGGCCTGCGGCGAGGCGCCGTTCTACACCTTGGGCCCGCTCGTCACCGACATCGCGCCCGGCTACGACCACATCACCAGCGGCATCGGCGCGGCGCAGATCGGGTGGTATGGCACGGCGATGCTCTGCTATGTGACGCCGAAGGAGCACTTGGGTCTGCCCGACCGGGACGACGTGAAGGTCGGCGTGGTCACCTACAAGTTGGCGGCCCACGCGGCGGACCTCGCCAAGGGCCACCCTGCGGCGCAGGTGCGCGATGATGCGCTGAGCAAAGCCCGCTTCGAGTTCCGCTGGCGCGACCAGTTCAACCTGTCGCTCGATCCGGAAACCGCTGAGCAATACCATGACCAGACGCTCCCGGCCGAAGGCGCGAAGTCGGCGCATTTCTGCTCGATGTGCGGGCCGAAATTTTGCTCGATGAAGATCACGCAAGAAGTGCGCGACTTCGCCGCCAAGCAGAACGCCGCCACCGAAACCTTCATCGCTGCGAGCGAGGAGGAAGCGGAAAAGGGCATGGCCGAAATGAGCGCCAAGTTCCGCGAAGTCGGCAACCAGCTCTATGTCGGGGCAGGCGACCGCGAGCACGATTGATCCGCCACTGAGGGGAGGGCACTGCGCATGGGCACCTGGGGCATCCGGCCGTTCGACAATGACGATGCGGGCGACCTGTTCTACGAGCTGAAGGAGGAGGGCGCGGATCACCTCGCCATCCTCCGCGAGGCGGTGACCACGCTCGACCTCGAATATGTCGAGGCCGATCAGGCGCAGCGCGCGGTGGCCGCGGCAGCGCTGATCCTGTTTCACGCGGGCGGTCCGGCGAGCCACCTGTCGGAATACGAGCTGCCTTGGGCGAGCGCCAACCCGGTGCCCGAAGCCGCGACCCTGCTCGCCCCCGCGCTCGCGGCGCTCGACCGCGTGCTGGCGAGCGGCGAGCAGTCCGAACTCCACGCGCTGTGGGCCGAGCAGCCGGGCGGGCTCGAGGATTGGGGCGGCGTCACGAGCGCCCTGCGCGCCGATCTTGCCGCGATGCTGGGCTGACAGGAGCGGCAATGGCGCGTCACGCCGGTTTGGGATTTGCGGCGGCGCTGGCGGGGGCAGGGCTGCTCTCGGCCTGCGTCTCTGTTCCGCAAGGCCTTGCCCCCGTCGCTTACGCCGAAGCGCCGCGGTTCGATCCCTTCACCTTCTTCGCAGGCACCAGCGAGGGCACGGGGACGATGTCGAAGGTCGGCTCCGAGCCTATCCCGGTCAGAGTGACGAGCCGTGGGCGCATGGAAACCGAGGCGCGCCGCGAGGCCGGTTGGGCTGCCCCGCCCCGCCGGGTGCTGGTGCTCGATCAGATCGTCCACGAAGGCGACAAGCCGGCGCGCACCCGCAAGTGGCGCATCCACGAGGTCGCCCCGGGCCGCTACGAAGGCACGCTGTCGGGCGCGATCAGCCCCGTCAGCGGCCGCGCCGAGGGCAACCGGCTGGTGCTCGAATTCACCATCAAGGACAGTTTCAAGGTGCGGCAGGAGTTGACGCTGTCCGCCGATGGCCGCCGCGCGGCCAATGTCATGACGGTCAGCCAGCTCGGAATAAAGGTGGCGGTGCTCGCCGAGGATATCCGCAAGGCCCCCTGAGGCAGCGTCCTAAACGCCTTGCAACCCTGCTTGCCTATCCCTCGTAGATTGCGTGTCACATCAGGAGCAATGCCATGAACTCTGCCCGCGTCCCCGCGCTTGTTGCCGCGCTAGCCGCTCTGCTTGCCGCGACCACGCCCGCCGGCGCGCAGGAGGTCCCTGCCATAACGCTGGCCGAGGCGCGCGCCTCCACCGCCGGGGCGTGGGAGGGGCAGCTCCAATATCTCGATTACCAGTTGGGCGAGTGGCAGGGCATTCCGGTCACCGTTACCGTCACGCTGGAGGGCGACGGCAACACCATCTCTCGCCGCGCGACCTTTGACGACGGGCCCAAGGTCGGCAATGTCTTCATCACCTCGCTCGAGATGCTCGGCCCCGACGGCACCACCGAATACAGCACGGGCTTTCGCGCCGGCCGCGTGCCGGAACTCGGCACAGCGACCCTGACCCTCGCGTCTGCCACCGATGCCGCGCACTGGACGATGCTCGCGCTCGAAGAGGGCACCGATGACGACCGCCCGGCGCGCATCCGCCTCACCACCACCCGCGACGGGGCGAGCCTCGTCACGCTCAAGGAGGTCGAGTTTCTCGACGAGCCGGGCGAGCAATGGTTCAGCCGCAATCGCACTGTCTTGACGCGCAAGGGGGATTGACCCGCAAGGGGTGCTAAGCGCGCAGCCTCAGCTGTTCTTCATGTTCTCCAGCCCCTTGATCCCGCCGGGCTTGAGGCTGGGCTGACTGGCGTTCTGCTTGGGACCCTTGTCCGCCTTGGGCTTGCGCGCTTCGCGGCTCTTCTTCTGTTGGCCCTTGGCCATAGGTGCTTCCGATCGGGGGGCGAGATGCCCCGGCGGCGGGCGTGGGCCGATTGCGGGGGTGTGTCAATCAAGCGGGTTGGTGGGCGCCCGGCCGGCCTCAGAGCATCTTGCCCGCCAGGATCACCGCCCACACCATCAGCGTCAGGCCTGCGCCCGCGACCGTTCCGCGGATCGCCAGCGTCAGCCGCCGCGCCTGCGCGTCGATCGAGCGCACGAAGGCCGCAAACAGCCGCTGGCGCAGCGCATCGCCCTCCAGCCCCTCGCTCTCGAACTCCTCGCCCAGCAGCATCGCCTGGAGCAGCCACCAGCTCGACACCGCCAGCGGCACCAGCG
>JAIYEK010000170.1 GCA_027487015.1 Erythrobacteraceae bacterium
ATTTTGCAACGCAACATTTCGATTCGAAACCAGTTGCTATCCGCTACCTATGTGATTAGGTTGTGAGTTGCAACTGAAAACTGAAATTTTTTTGAGAGCCGCGTAAAATCGGTTACACACGCCCCGGAAGGGCAAGGAAACGGAACGTATGGGTGAATTGAGAGAACCGCTGCGCGAGCTGATCGAATGCGGGCTGCCGCAGGCGCTCGAAGTGATGGGGGAACGCTGGTCGTTCATGATCCTGCGCGCTAGCTTCAATGGTCTCAAACACTTCGAGGAATTTCTGAGCGAGCTCGGCATCGCCCGCAACATTCTGTCGAACCGCCTCGCCAAGCTGGTCGAGCATGGCATCCTCAAGCGCGAGCCCTGCGCCGATGACCGCCGCAAGATCGAATATCGCCTGACCGACAAGGGCTTCGACCTGCTCCCCGCGATGCTCGCGCTGCGCCAATGGGGCCAGAAATACGGCGCCGAACGCGTGGTCGAGGACCCGGTGCTGGTCGACGAGCGCGATCGTTTGCCGATCGGCCCGGTCTCGATCCTTGCCCATGATGGCCGGATCTTGGGTCACCACGACCTATGGCTGGTCCGCCCCGCCAACCTCGGCAAGCGCGCCGACGGCACGCTCGCGACCAGAGCTGCGGACCTGGCCGAGGGCGATGTGGTCGATCTCGCGGCTAAGAAGGCAAGCTTGCGCTGATTGTCAGGGGTTTGCCCGCGGTTCTGGCGGCAACCTTCATGCTGTCTGGGTGCGGGGACGTGCCGGCGACGCTTCCCGTCGGATGCTATGTCCTTGAGGACGGCAGGCCGATGATGAAGGTGGAATCGGGCAGGATTGTCCTTCTCGTCGATGGCAATGTCGAATTCGTCGCCATCGGCCCGTGGCGCGATGCGGCAAAGGGGCGCTTCGCAGTTTCGCCCGGCTTCTACCTTCATGACGGAACCGCCAGCGCGCCTCGCGGACCGGCTGTGATGTCTCAGGCGTCTCCGGGCGCCGGAACTGGCGAGCTCACCTATCGCCGGGAACGAGGCGAGGACATCATTTTCGTGCCGGTCGAAGCCTTTGGCGAAAAGCGCGCGGTTCGGTCGGCCGCGTGCTAATCCGTCGATAGCCCGCATGCGGCGGGTGCCCATCGTGCCCGCCATCGGCTAGGGCGCGCGCATGAGCGCGGCCCTGCCTCCCGAATGTCACGAAATCCTCCACCGCACCTTCGGCTACCCCGCCTTTCGCGGGCAGCAGGAGGCGGTGATCGGGCGTGTCATGGCGGGCGCGCACACGCTCGCGCTGATGCCGACGGGCGCGGGCAAGAGCCTGTGCTACCAGATCCCCGCACTCGCCCGCAGAGGCACCGCGATCGTCGTCTCGCCGCTGATCGCGCTGATGCACGACCAGATCCGTTCCGCGACCGCGGCTGGGATCCGCGCCGCCTCGATGACCTCGGCCGACAGTGACAATGCCGCGACCGCCGAGGCTTTCCGCAATGGCGAGCTGGACCTCCTCTACGTCGCCCCCGAACGCGCCTCGACCGCCGGTTTCCAGAACCTGATCGAGCCCGCGCAGGTCTCACTCTTCGCGATCGACGAGGCGCATTGCGTGTCCGAATGGGGCCACGATTTCCGCCCCGATTACCGGATGCTGCGCCCGGTCCTCGACCGCTTTCCGAACGTCCCCCGGCTCGCGCTCACCGCCACCGCCGATCAGGCAACCCGGCTCGACATCCTGCGCCAGCTCGGCATTCCCGACGAGGGCCTGATCGTCGCCGGGTTCGACCGGCCGAATATCCGCTACGCCATCACCCCGAGGGACAACGGCCCGCGCCAGATCACCGAGCTGCTCCAGCGCTTGGACGGCGCGGGCATCGTCTACGCGCCGAGCCGCAAACAGGCCGAAGACCTCGCCGCGGCGATCACCCGGGCGGGGCGCGAGGCGGGGTTCTACCATGCCGGGCTCGAACCGGACCGGCGGGCACGCGTGCAAGCCGAGTTCGTCGCCTCCGAAAGCATGGTGATGGTCGCCACGATCGCCTTCGGGATGGGCATCGACAAGCCCGACGTGCGCTTCGTCGTCCATGCCGGACTGCCCAAGTCGATCGAGGCCTATTACCAGGAAACCGGCCGCGCGGGCCGCGATGGCGACCCGTCCGAGGCGCATCTGTTCTGGGGCGTCTCCGATTTCGCCCGCGCGCGGCAATGGCTGGGCGAGGTCGAGCCGGAGCGCCTGCCCGCCGAGAACGCCCGCCTCAACGCGCTCGCCGCGCTGGTCGAGGCGCCGACGTGCCGCCGCGCGATCCTGCTGCGCCACTTCGGCGAGCACCCTGCCCCGCAGTGCGGCAATTGCGACAATTGCCTCGAAGCGCCCAAGGTGGTCGATGCGAGCGAACTTGCGCGCAAGCTGCTATCAGCCGTCTACCGCACCGGCCAGAGCTTCGGCATCGGCCATATCGAGAAGGTGCTCACCGGCCAGAGCGACGAGCGGATTGTCTCGCGCGCCCACGACCAGCTTTCGGTCTTCGGCATCGTCTCTGGTGCCGAGGCCCCGCTAATCCGCCCGCTCACCCGCGCCTTGGTGGCGCGCGGCATGCTGACCGCGACCGAGCATGGCGGCCTCGCGCTCGGCCCCGAGGCGCGGCCGGTGCTGAAGGGCGAGGCCGGAGTGACCATCGCCGAGCCGCCGCCCAAGCGCGAACGCCGCAGCCGCCGCGCGCGCGGCGGGGCAGACGGCGCGCCCAACCCGGTCGGCAACCCGCTGTTCGAGGCCCTGCGCGCGAAACGCAAGGCGCTCGCCTCCGAACATGGCCTCCCCGCCTATGTCATCTTCCACGATTCGGTGCTGCGCGACATGGCGCTGCAATGCCCCGAGACGCTCGCCGAACTGGGCACCATCCCCGGCGTGGGCGCAAAGAAGCTCGAGACCTGGGGGCCGGATTTCATCGCGGTCGTGAGAGACCACCTGAGCGGTTAGGGCTTCGCGCGCCGCACCGTATAATCGATCCGGATCCGCACCCAGCTGCCGAACTGCTCCGCGCCGCCGATCCGTGCGGGCCGCACGCGGAACTGCCATGCGGCGGCCATCACCGCGCGGCCGATCTGCGAGCCTTGCGGGCCTTCGGAGAGCAGCTGGCAATCCTCGACATAATAGCCGCTCACCGTCCGGCAGGCGATCAGCGCGTAGCCCGGGCCATTGGCGGTCGAGAGGTAGCCGGCGAGTTCCTGATCGGTTGGTTCGCGGTACCAGCGCGCGGCGTAGAGCGGCTCGCCATTGGCCATCATCCCCACCCGCTCGCTGTCGCCCGCGGTGCGCGGGTTGCCGGTGTCGGCTGGGCCATAACCGCCAGTACCCGG
>JAIYEK010000339.1 GCA_027487015.1 Erythrobacteraceae bacterium
ATATCGAGGAGCTGGGCCGTGCGGTGCGGGTGAAGGCGGACGAGGGCGGCTCGATGCTGCTGCCGCCGATGAAGATCCGGGACTTCACCTTCACCTCGCTGTCCGACGCGGTCTGACGGTCAGGGACAACGGGCGCGGGATTCGTGAGCCAAACAGCCATGACCCGCGCCGGTTTCCTGCGTCTCGCCGCTGGCGGGGCGGCGGGCGCGCTGCTGGGCGGGCCGCTCGGTGCAGCGCCGCGCGCTACCGGGGGCTATGATTTCTGGTTCACCCGGCTGAAGTACAATTCGGGCGACTGGGACGTCGACCAGCGCATGCCGGCCAACCTCATCACCTCGCTGATCGATTACACCACCTTGCGTGTCGATCCCGAGGAGCGGGTCGTGGCCCTGAGCGATCCGGCGATGCTCTCGGCCCCGTTCTGCTATCTCGCCGGGCACAAGGCGGTCGAATTCTCGGATGCCGAGCGCCGCAATTTCGAGCGCTACGTGAGGAACGGCGGGTTTGTCTTCGTCGATGATTGCAATCACGATATCGACGGGCTCTTCGCCAAGTCCTTCGAGGCGCAGATGGCGCGGATCTTCGGCGCGGAGGCCCTGAAGAAGCTCCCCAATGACCACCCGGTCTATTCGAGCTTCTTCAAGCTCAAGGGCCCGCCCACGACCTCCTTTGAACTCAACGGATGGGGCGATGACCTCATTCACGATTATCTCAAGGGCATTACCATCAACGGCCGCCTCGGCTTGCTCTACAGCAACAAGGACTATGGCTGCGAATGGGACTACGACTGGCGCAACAAGCGCTTCCTCGCCGAGGACAACACCCGTTTCGGGGTGAACATCATCATGTATGCGCTGAGCAATTGAAGGGTTGGGACAGGTGGCAGATGAGGCTGCGGCACATGCCGCCGGGATCGAAGCGCGCACGGCCAAGCTCGCCGGGCTGAAACGCGCCATCGCCACTGCGATCGTCGGGCAGGGCGATGTGGTCGAGCAATTGCTGATCGGGCTGCTCGCAGGTGGCCACTGCCTGCTCGAGGGCGTCCCGGGCCTCGGCAAGACGCTGCTGGTGCGCACGCTGGGCGAGGCGCTGGAGCTCGATTTCCGCCGCGTGCAGTTCACCCCCGATCTGATGCCGAGCGATATCCTTGGCACCGAGCTGCTGGAGGAGGACCACGGCACCGGCCACCGGAGCTTCCGCTTCCAGCAGGGTCCGGTCTTCACCAACCTGTTGCTGGCGGATGAACTCAACCGCACGCCCCCCAAGACGCAGGCCGCGCTGCTGGAAGCGATGCAGGAGAAGACCGTCAGCTACGGCGGACAGACCTACCAGCTGCCCAAGCCTTTCTTCGTGCTGGCGACCCAGAACCCGCTGGAGCAGGCGGGCACTTATCCCCTCCCGGAAGCGCAGCTCGACCGCTTCCTGCTGCTGGTGCGGGTCGGCTATCCCACGGCAGAAGAAGAGCGCGACATTCTCGCCATGACCACCGGCGCGGCAGGCGAGGCGGTTCCTTGCGTGATGCAGGCGGCGGACGTGCTGGCGCTCCAGCGCGATGTGCGCGAGGTTTATCTCTCCGAGGATCTGCTCGGCTGGATCACCACGCTGGTGCGCGCGACCCGTCCGGGCGATCCGGCAGCGTCAGCCGACGTTGCGACCTATGTGCGCTGGGGCGCGGGGCCGCGTGCGGGCCAAGCGCTGGTGCTGTGCGCCAAGGCGCGCGCGCTGCTCCACGGGCGGCTCGCCGCCACGCGCGAGGATATCGCGGCCCTCGCGGCTCCGGTGCTGCGTCATCGCCTGCTGCTGAGCTTCGCCGCCGAGGCCGAGGGCAAGAGCGCCGACGACATCGTCGCAAGCCTGCTCGCGCATCTGCCGCCGCCCTCCGCCTGATCCATGGCGCGCCCGCCGCTCACCATCCCGCCCGAGGTGCGCAGCCGGCTGAAGCGCCTCGCCTTGCGCACCCGGCGCGACATGGGCGATCGCGGCTTCGGGATGCATGCCAGCCGCAACAAGGGCTCCGGCATCGAATTCGCCCAGTACCGCGCCTACGAGCCGGGGGACGAGCCGCGCCGGATCGACTGGAAGCTCTTCGCCCGCTCCGACCGCTTCTTCGTGCGCGAGGCGGAGGAGGAAAGCCCGATCGCGGTGTGGGTGCTGCTCGACGCGAGCGCCTCGATGGCGCAGGCGGACCGGGCACGGCCCGACTGGTCGCGGATGGACGCGGCCAAGCTTCTCGCGCTATGCGTGGCGGAGCTGGCGATGATGCAGGGCGACCGCTTCGGGTGGATCGGGTTGCGGGATGGTGGGCTGGTGGTTGCCGATCCGCATCGCGGTCGTGCGCAGTTCGAACGCATGCAGATCGAATTCTCGCGGCTCGAACCGGCGGGCGCCTTCGCCGATGCCGCCACGCTCGCACCCCTGTGGGAGCGGATCGGCGCGCATGATCTGGTGCTGTTCCTGTCCGATTGCTTCGACGAGGCCGGCATCGCGCTGATCGAACGCCTCGCCAAGGCGGGGCGTGAGGTGCTGGCCGTGCAGATGCTGACCGCCGAGGAGCGCGATTTCCCCTTCGATGGCGGCTACCGCTTCATCGATCCCGAAAGCGGCGCAGACCTGATCGGCGACGGCAAGGCGCTGCGCCAGACCTTCCTCGACCGCTTCGCCGCAGCGCGCGCGGCGCTCGGCGAACGGCTTGATGCGGCAGGCATCCGCCACACCGCCTATGTGCTGGGCGATCCGATCGACCGCCCGCTCCACGCCTTCTTTGGCCGCGGAGCGCTGCCGGCGTGACACCCCTGCTGCTCGCCCCGCTCGGCCTTGCCGCGCTGGCGGCGCTGATCGTGCCGCTGCTGGTCCACCTGCGGCGGCGGACCGAGGACGTGCCGCTCGATTTTGCCGCGATGCGCTGGCTCGAGGCGCTGCCCCGGCCCAAGCAGCGCCTGCGTTTTGACGAATGGCTGCTGCTCGCTGTGCGGCTGCTCCTAGTGGCGTTGCTGGCGTTGCTGCTGGCGCGTCCTGCGGTGCTGGGGTGGGACGATGATAGCCCGCGCGTGCTGGTCGCACCGGGGGTCGACCCTGCGGCGGCGCGCGCCGCGGCGGGGGCGGAAGCGGAGGCGTATTGGATCGCTCCCGGCTTTCCGGCGATCACCAGCGCGCCACCCAAAGGCCCCATCGCCCTCTCCAGCCTGATCCGCCAATTCGATGCCGAGCTGCCGCAGGGTGCACCGCTGACGATCCTCGTGCCGCCGGTCCTGGACGGGGTCGATGCAAGGCGGCTCGACCTCACGCGCAAGGTCACATGGCGAACCATCGCCGCCGCTCCCGGCGCGCCTGCCGAACCGCCTGTCCCCGCGCCCACCCTCGCGGTCCGCTATGCCGGAACAGAAGCACCCTTACGCTATTTCCGCGCCGCCGCCGCCGCATGGGGAGCGACGGAGAAGTTCACCGCCGAGGCAGGGGACAGTCTCCCCCCGCGCGACGCGGTGCTGGTCTGGCTCCGCCCCGGTCCCGTCCCGGCAAGCGTGACCCACTGGGTAGAGGAAGGCGGCACCGCACTGCTCGCAAGCACGTCGCAGCTCGCCATGCCCGCTGCAAGCGGCCCGCTGTGGGCCGATGCGGCAGGGAGCGCGCTGGTCGAAGGCGGCCCGCTCGGCGCGGGGCGGGTGCTGCGCTTCACCCGCCCGCTCGAACCGGCGGCGATGCCCGATCTCCTCGACCCCGGCTTTGCGGCAGCCCTGCGTGACCTCGTCTCGTCCCCCGCCCCGCCCCCGGCGCACGTCGCCGCCGCAGCCGCCGCGCCCGCCAGCACTGCCGCGCCCTACCCCCTGCCCCCGCGCGAGCTCACCGCATGGCTCGCCGTGCTGATCGCGCTCGCCTTCCTCGCCGAACGGCTGCTCGCGAGCCGCCGCGCAAGGTTTGCGGCATGAGCCTCGAACTCAGCCCCGACCCATGGCTCGCCCCCGCGCGCCGCCGCGCCGCGGGGGACACCGTGCTGGTCTGGAGCCCGCTGGTGCTGGTGCTCGCCGCGCTCGGCTGGGCGCTCGCAGGTATTGCGGTTGGCGTAGTCCTGCTGATCGGGGGCGGCATCGCCCTCGCGTGGCTCGCCGCCCGCAGCGCCGCACGGCTTGACACTGGCTGGCTGGTGCGCCGCCTCAACGCCCGCGAGGCGCAGCTGGAGGACAGCGCCGCGCTCGTATTCTCGCTCGCCCAGCGCTCCCCGCTCGAGCAGCTTCAGGCCGAACGCATCGCCGCGCGCGTGGCCGCGATCGATCCCGCTGCGCTCGCCGATGCCTGGCCCCGGCGCAGGATCGCGCTCGCGTCGGGCCTCGGCATCGCGGCGCTCGCGGGCATTGCCGTCTGGCAGATACAAGAGAGCGCTCCGCCCCCGCTCGCCCCTGCCGCAGACAGCAACGCCGCTGCCCCCGGAGAGCCGCGCCTGACCGGCCAGCGCGTCCGGATCGTGCCGCCCGCCTATACCGGCCTTGCGCCACGCTATGCGGAAACCCTCGACATCCGCGCGCCCGCGGGGTCGCGCATTGAATGGACCCTCGCCTTCGCCCCGCCGCCCCAATCCGCCGCGTTGCAGCTGGTCGGCGGCCAGCGCGTGGCGCTGACCCAGGGCGCGGATGGCTGGAGCGGCGCGCTGCGGCTCGACGTGCCCGCGCTCTACCGCGTCACCGCGCAAGGCATGCGCGCGGCCCTTCCCGCCCACCGGCTCGAGCCCATCGCCGATGAGCCGCCGCAGGTCCGCATGATCGCGCCCGCCTCGGGCCTTGCCACCATGCAGCCCGGCCAGCGCAGCTGGCGCGTCGTTTTCGAGGCGGCGGACGATTACGCCGTCGATACCCTCGCCCGCCTCACCGTCACCACCGCGATTGGCGAGGGCGAGAATGTGCGCTTTGCCGAACGCAGCCAGACCGTCACCGGCACTGGCGACCCGCGCCGCCGTCGCTTCACCATCGACCTGCCGCTCGGCGCTTACGGCCTGGTGCCGGGCAGCGATCTCGTCGCGCAGCTTACCGTCGCCGACACCCGCTCTCCCGGGCCCCAGGTGGTGCGCGGCCCCGGCGTGATCCTGCGCTTCCCCGCGCCCAAACCCACCGAAGTCGCGGGCCTCGACCTCATGGCCAAGCAGCAGATGCCCGCCTATTTCCGCAGCCAGCGGCAGGTGATCATCGACACCGAGGCGCTGATCCGGCAGCGCCGCAGCCTCGGCGCCGAGGAATTCCTCGCCCGCTCCAACACCATCGGTGTCGATCAACGCCTGCTGCGCCTGCGCTATGGCCAGTTCATGGGGATGGAGGCCGAGGAGACCCCCAAGCCCCCTCTGCCCACCGCCGAAAAGGACGAACCCGCCGAGCCCGAGCATTACGACGGTGACGGCCACGATCACGGCGAAGCGCCGGAAAGCCCGGTCTTCGGCGGGCTGGGCAATGTCCTTGCCGATTACGGTCACACCCATGACGAGAGCGAGGCGGCGACGCTGCTCGATCCGGGAACGCGCGACCTCCTCAAGCTCGCGCTCGATGCGATGTGGGAGGCCGAGGTCAATCTGCGCACCGGCAAGCCCGAGGCCGCGCTGCCGTTCGAGAACAAGGCGCTGGGTTACATCAAGCGCATCCAGCAGGCGACGCGCATCTACCTGCCCCGGATCGGCTCGCAGCAGCCGCCCATCGACATGACGCGGCGGTTGACCGGCAAGCGCGAGGGGATCGTGGGAGGGCCTGCGCGGCTGACCCCGTTTGTGATCGAAGACGCGGTTCCGGCAACGGCGTGGCGCGCGCTCGGCCAACCGGGCGTGATCGACCTCGCCGGACTTGAAGGCTGGGTTCGTGGCAACAACGCCCGGATCCGCGATCCCTTGGCCGTGCTGGCCGCCATTGATGCATTGCGCGGCCAGCCCGGCTCGCGGGCCTTGCGCGAGAAGCTGCGAGGGCAATTGTGGACCGTCCTCACTCGCCCGCCCGCGCAGGTCCAGCGGCGGGGCGATGGCGGCGCGCTGGGCCGCCGCTATGTCGAGGGCCTGCGCTGAATGATCGCGCCCGAGACCCTTGCCGCATTGCTGATCGCCTCTGGCGCGCTGACTGCAGCGGTGCGGTTCGCGCTGCTGCGACAGGGCTGGCGGGGGTGGCTGCTGGCGGGCCTGTCGCTCGCGAGCGGGCTCAGCCTCTGGCTCGCCCTGTTCCCGCCCGCTCTCCCGCTCGGCGGCGAGACGCTGCTGGTCGCCACGGCCGAGACGCCCGCAGGCACCCGCGCCGGACCGGGCGAGCGGTTGGTCGCCCTTCCCGAAGCCCCCTCGCTGGCCGGAGCCGAGCGCGTCCCCGATCTCGCCACCGCGCTGCGCCGCCACCAGCAAGTGCAGCGCCTGCGCATCGTGGGACGCGGGCTTACAGAGCGGGACCGCGACGGCACGGCCGGTCTCCCCGCCACCTTCACCCCGCTGCCGCCCCCGCGCGGCCTGATCCGCCTCGATCCGCCCGCCGACACCCCCGCAGGCGCGGTGTTCACGCTCGCGGGCGAGGCGGCGGGGATGGCGGGCGGCACGGCCGAACTGCTCGATCCGGCCGGACAGCGGGTCGACAGCCGCGCGATCGGCGACACCGGGCAATTCACCCTCGGCGGCACGGCGCGCGCGCCGGGTCTCGCCACCTTCACCCTGCGGCTGCGGGGGCGCGACAAGGCCATCGTCTCGGACACCCCGGTGCCGCTGCGCACGCTAGAGGAGCGGCCCGTGCGCGCGCTGCTGATCGGCGCGCCCTCGCCCGAAACCAAATATCTGCGCCGCTGGGCCGAGGATTCGGGGATCGAACTCAAGAGCCGCCTCGATGCCGGCGGCGGGGTCGATCTGGGCGGCGGCGGGGTGCGGCTCGATACGGGTAGCCTTGCAGAGAGCGACATCGTGATCATCGAAGACCGTGCGCTCATGGCGCTCGGCGGCGGCGCGCGGGCGACCTTGGCACGCGCGGTCGCAGGCGGGCTCGGGATGGTGGTGGTGATGACCGGCCCCGCCACCGCCAGTGCCCGCGACGCTTGGCGCAGCCTCGGTTTTGCCAGCGAAGGCGGCGACGAGATTGCCCCGGTCGCGCTGGCCCCGCTCGCCACAGACGCCGAGGCGCTTGCGGCCCAGCGCGGCCCGCCGCTGCCGGATGCGGCGGACGATCTCAACACGCTCGACGATCCGGCCCCCGAACTCGGGCGCTGGGCGCTGCGGACCGGGCCGGACGTAGTGCCGGTCGTGACCGATGCCGAAGGCGCGCTGATCGCGGGCTGGCAGCAGCGCGGGCAGGGGCGCGTAGCCTTGTGGACGCTTGCCGGCAGCTTTGCGCTGGTGCTCGGCGGGCAGCAGGATCGCTACGCGCAGTGGTGGAGCGCGGCGCTGAGCGCGGTCGCGCGGCCCGACGCTGTGTTCCGCCCTGAGGTGCCCGCGCTGGTGCAGGCCGGAGAGCGGGCCGCGATCTGCGGGATTGCCCCGGGCGCGCGGGTGATAGCGCCCGACAAGGCAGAAGTCGCGCTCGCCATCGACCCCAGCGCAGGGCCGCGCGGTTGCGCCGCCTTCTGGCCGCTGGCGCCCGGCGAACACCGGATCGTGCAGACGGGCCGCGATGGCGAGCTGGCCTTCGCTTTCCTCGTCTTTGCCGAGACGGCGTTCACATCCCTCCGAGCCGCAGAAACCGGTCGGGAGACAGCGCGCTGGGCCGCGCAGCAATCCGCGACCGCCGCGCGCAGTCTGCCGGAGCGACGTTCGGCGGCATGGCCCTATGTCCTGCTGTGGCTTTTGGTCAGCGGCGCGCTGTGGTTCGGGGAGCGGCGTCTGCGCGCACCCCCCGGGACGTGAACGCGCCCTCACGGATTGCCGGGCCGGTCCCCACCGGCCGCGATCGGCACCCTGAGCACAAAGCGCGCCCCGCCCTCATCGCCCGCATCGCTCTCGTCGAGCCGCAACTCGCCCCCGGCGGCAGCGGCCAGCGATAGGACGATGGGGAGACCCAGCCCGCTGCCCCCGCTGGCGCGGCGGGTGGTGAAGAAGGGTTCGAACACCCGCGCGCGGTCGCTCGGGGCGATGCCAGGGCCGTCGTCAGCGATGGTGATGGAGACCATGCCGGTCACCGGCGCAGTCCGCGCGGCAAAGGCGATCCGCTGCGCTCCGGCCTGCCGCGCATTATCGATCAGCGCCCCGACAATCGCGTCGAGCGCCGCTTCGGGCATGGCCAGCGGGGGGAGGCCCGGCGGGAGGTCGGCGGTGACCGCAATGCCCGCTCCGCAGGCGTCGGCCTGCCGCCGCAGGACGTCGGCAAGGTCCGCCCGCTCCGCCGGATCATTGGCGCCCAGATCCGCCCGCGCCATCTCGAGCAGCCTTGCGGTCAGCATCGTCAGCCGGGCTGCATCGGCATCGGCATTGGCGAGGAACTGCCGCCGCTCGTCCGGGGCCATGGTTTCGCCGTGATCGGCGAGGATCTCGAGCGTTCCGCGAATGCCTGAAAGCGGCGTCTTGAACTCGTGGCTCACCGCGTGGGCGAAATCGCGCAGGTAGCGCGAGCGCCGCTCGATCGCCTCGGCCATGCGCGCAAAATCGGCATAGAGCGCCTGGATCTCGGTTGCGGCAGTGCGCGGGGGATCGGGAATCTCCTCCTGCCGACCCGAAGCGAGCGCCCGGCTCGCCCGCGCCAGCGCCTCGACCGGCTGCACGATCCCGCGCGACAGCACCCCGGAGAGCACCACCAGCACGCCGAGGATCGCGACGATCCCGAAGGCGATCTTGCCGCGGTCGGCATAGAGCCCCTTGAACAGCGCCCGCGCCGAGCGCGACAGCAGCAGCACGCCGACCACCTTCCCGTTGACGATCACCGGCCGGGCGTGATGCACCCTGAGCGCGGCGGCGCGGCTGAGCCATTCGAGATCATAGCCCGCCCGGTAATCGCCATTGCGGCGCAGCACCGTCGCCGGCCGTCCGCCGAGCGCGGCGCGCACTTCGGGTAAGCCTGCGAGGCTGAGCGCATCCCCCTCGGCGGCGACCAGCCCTTGCCGGTCAAGGAGGAGGATCGCGGACAAAGTCACCTGCCGGGTCCGCCCCGCCACCGGCGCGAGCGTGCGGGCGGCGTCAAGCGCCTGCGGGTCGGGCGCGGCGGAGACCAACGCCGGGGCGGGCCGCTCGGGCAGGATCGGGGTGCTGCTGAGGTCGATGGTCGGCACTTCGGGCGCGAGGTCACGCGGGTCGGGCAGCGTGGCAGGCGGTGCGCCCGGCCACCCTGCCGCCGCCGCCGCCGCGAGCGCTGCGCCTTGCGCAACCAGCTCGGCCTCGGTCTGGCGCACCAGCGTGTTCTCGTAGACCCGCAGGAACATCGCCGCGATCCCCGGCAGCGCGGCGACGGTGAACAGCGTCGCGAAAACGATGGTGCGCAGGCTCAGGCGCGGCCAGCGCGCCTTGAGCCATTCCTTGACGGCGCGGATCATCCCGCCGCTGCGCTGCCGGCGATGCAGGGCCCGAGCGCGTAGCCGATGCCGGCGCGGGTCTCGATCAGCCCAGTCCCGCCGACGCCCGCGAACTTTGCGCGGATGTTGCGGATGTGGCTGTCGATGGTGCGGTCGGTGACAGCAAAGCCCGGGCCGTGGAGCCGATCGATCAGCTCATCGCGGGTGAAGACCTTGCCTGGCCGCGCGGCGAGCGCACGCAGCATGGCGAATTCGGTGACGGTGAGGACCACTTCCCGCCCCTCCCAACGCGCGCGCCAGCTCTCTGTGTCGAGCGCAAGGCAGCCGTGGGTGACGAGCGCGCCCGCAGACTCGGGCGCAGCAGCGGCCGGGGCGGCAGCGCCCGCGGCGCGGCGCAGGATCGCCTGGGTCCGCGCCACCACTTCGCGCGGCGAGAAGGGTTTGACCACGTAATCGTCACCCCCCAGCTCGATCCCCAGCACCCGGTCGATCTCGTCATCGCGCGAGGACAGGAACAGGATCGGCACCGCGCTCGTCGCCCGCACCCGGCGGCACACCTCGAGCCCGTCCATGCGCGGCATGTTGATGTCGAGGATGACGAGATCGGGCAGGCAGGCCGCGATCATCGCCACCGCCTCCTCGCCATCGGCCGCCTCGTGGCTGGCGAGCCCCGCCTTGCCGAGCGCGAAGACCAGCAGCTGGCGGATGTGGGGATCGTCGTCGACGACAAGGATGGTGTGGGGCATAGGGCGCAAGATCACCGGATTTCATCCCGCGTCAATGCCCGGCGATAGGGCGGAGGGACAGGCAAGTCCGGCCCGCCCGAAACCGGCGCGGCGGGCTTGTCCTTGACCGGCGCGGGTGTGGACGGCGTGGTCTCACCAGCCTCGGGCGTTTCGATAACCGGCGGCGGCGGAGGGGGCGGCGGCGGGAAGATGTCGCCGCCGCAGCCGCGGCCATGGGGGGCAGCGGCCGGCACGCGGGTGTCGCCCGCCAGCATCGCCTCGGCCTCAGCGAGGCGCCATGCGCCGCGCAGCGTCCACGCCTGCCAGTCGGCCTGGTTCCGCGCAAGGTTCTTGTAAGCCTGCTGGCTCAAGTACACGGCGCGTTCCTGACGCTCGGCGCCGATGGGCGCATCGCGCAGCTCGATCAGCGGGATCAGCGCGGCGCTGCCCAGACGGTCGAGATAGCACAGGTCGAGCGCGACCAGCTCGCTCGGATGATCGACGTTCCAGCGCGCTGCGACCGCGCCGAAATCGACGATGCTCGCCCCCGTCAGCGCGATGCTGGCGGTCAGGGCATTGGCGTTGATCAGCCACGCCGCGCTCTTGTTGGTGAGGAAGCGCCAGCCGATCAACATCAGCCCGCAAGCGACCAGCACCATCCACACCAGCGCGGAAATGCGCAGTTCGGTGAGCGAATAGGCCGCGATGTAGTCAGCAAGGCGCAGCATGCTCGATGCGACCAGCAGGATGTTCTGCGCGACCCACACCAGCACCAGGCGGCGCACCATGGGGTGGCTCGCGAGCTGCGCACCCGGGCGCAGGACGAGGAGGACGAAGAGCCCCGCCAGCAGCGCGGTCGCGATCAGGGTGTAGGCGCCGCGGTGCGCGTAATCGGCAAGGGTGATATCCCCCGGCAAGGGCGCTCCGCTCCACAGGAAGACGATATCGAGCCCGTTCTCCAGCGCGAAGACCGCGTTGAAGACGCCCAGCGTGATGAGCGCGGAGGTGACCGGCGGCTCGGGGAGGCGCGGGAGGAGGCTCCACGTCCCGCCCGCAATCCGCAGCGCGCGCGGGCGCAGGGTCGGCCAGACGAAGCCGAGGAGCACGGTCCACAGCATCGCATTGAGGATCAGCGTGCCCGTATCGGGCAGTTCGATCGAGCCGAACGCCTGCCCGAGCACCGGATTGGCGCTGGCGAAGAGCGCGAGGAACACCGCCCCGCCCGATAGCGGCAGAACGAGGTTCATCACGAGCGCCCGCGCGCTCGAGGACCCGCTGCCGCCCGGCAGGTGCAACATCCGCCACAGGTCGACGGGCGGGCCGAAGGGGGCGCGAAGGCCGAGGAAGCCCAGCCGCACACCCCAGAGGATGGCGTTGTCGAACACATGGCGCACCAGCAGCGCGGCGCTGCCGATCGCGGCAAGGAACAGCATGGCGGCCAGCAGCGAGGGCTCGAGTACCAGCACCAGCGCGATGAGCGCGGCGCAGGCGAGTGCGACCCATCCTCCGCGCGTCCGGCGCACTGCGGGGCGGGCGAGGACCAGCGCGGCGAGCCACAGCAGCGCGAAGACGCCGATGATCGAACCGCCCCCGAAGCCGTAGAGCAGGACATCGCCCGCCGCGATCACAGCGGCGGCGGCGGCGAGTTTGGCGAGGAAAGTGAAGCGCGAAAAGGCAGGCGGGGCAATGGCACGTGGCATGGGCATTCTCCGGTTGTCGCCGGATGATCTCTCCGACGACGGTGTGCAGCCGATGGCCCTCACCTTGTCCGAACGGCGCGATTGTCGTGCAGATGTTGTGCAGACGGGCCGACAACGAGGCGGCAACAACTGTGCAACGACTGTGATACGGCCGCAGCCTGCGAACGCCGACCGACCGCTTCATCGACAGCGGCCGCTTTACAATCGACGAAGGCGCGTTGTGCGGGCTCGCAGCACGCAGTAGCAAAGCATGAAGCTTCCGGCAGTCAGCACTGTCGTGGCCGAAAGCCGCAGAAGTCGGCCGGGCAAAAAAGGGGTACGACTTGGCGCGGGACAGTCATCGGGACGCAGGCATCAGAAGGCAGGGCAGAGGGGCGGCAGCGGTTTGGCTGATGGCCATCGCGGTGCCGGCGCTGACCGGCTGCGCGCTCTCCCGCGAGGAACCGCCGGCCATGGCCAGCGCCCAGCCGCTTCCCGACCAGTGGGTGCTCGCGCCACCGGGCGATACCGCGGTGGCGCTCGATCGCTACTGGGCGATGCTCGATGATCCGCTCGTGAGCGAGTTCGTCGCCAAGGCGCAGGCCGACAACCTCGATATCGCACAGGCCGCCGCCCGCTTGCGGGTCGCCCGCGCGGGGCTGCGGCAGGCTGAGGCCGAGTTCCTACCCACCATCACGGGCAGCGGCGGAGCGCAGCGCGATGTCGGCGATCTGGCGCGCAACGGCGTGCAGATGTCGCTCGGTGCCAATGCGCAGTGGGAGGCGGACCTGTTCGGTCGGATCGACGCCTCGCGCGATGCGGCGCGCGGCGATCTTCAGGCGGCGGGCTATTCGCTCGGCGATCTTGAGCGGGTGATCGTAGCGCAGGTCGCCACCCAGGTCATCAGCGCCCGCGCGATCGCCGGGCAGCTTGCCATCGCCCGTGAGACGCTTAGCGTTCAGAACGACAACCTCCAGATCGCCCGTTGGCGCAATCAGGCAGGGCTGGTCTCCAGCCTCGATGTCGAGCAGGCGCGCACCCAGCGGGCGCAGACCGCCGCCTCGATCCCGCTGCTCGAGAGCAACCTCGTCGCGGTCGCCAACGCGATCTCGACGCTGATCGGCGAGCCGCCGGGGCGGGTCTACCGCGCCTTCACCGAGGGTCCGCGCGCCGTGCCGGTGCCCCCACAGCGGGTCGCGCTCGCCGCACCCGCCGACCTGCTGCGCCGCCGTCCCGATGTCAGCGCCGCCGAAGCGCGGCTCGCATCCGATCTCGACCGCATCGGCGTCGCCCGCGCGCAGCTCTATCCTCTGGTCCGCCTCAGCGGCAGCCTCAACACCGGCGCGACCGACGTCAGCAACCTGTTCGACATCGTCACCGGCAATGTCTTTGCCAGCCTCTCGCAGCTGATCTTCGACGGCGGGCGGGTGCGCGGGCAGATCGACGCCGCGCGCGCCAATGCCGACGGCTCGCTCGCAGCGTGGCGGCAGAGCATCCTCACCGCCTTGGAGGAGGTCGAAAGCGCTGCGGTCGATCTCGATAACAGCGACACCCGCGTTGCCGCGCTCACCGAGGCGAGCGACGGGGCGCAGAACGCCGCGATCCTCGCCCGCAGCCAGTATCAGGCGGGGCTGATCGATTTCCAGACCTTGCTCGTGACCGAGAGCCAGCTGCTCAGCACCCGCACCGCCTTGGTCAGCGCCCAAGGCGCGCGCGCGCAGGCCTTCATCGCGCTCGCCCGCGCGATGGGCGGCGGGTGGAGCGTGCCCGAGGGCGCGGCCATCAATCCAGTTTCAGGGGAGCCCGACATTTGACCGATCTCACAAAGCCGGCCGCC
>JAIYEK010000221.1 GCA_027487015.1 Erythrobacteraceae bacterium
CGCCGCCGCGGCCAGGTGATCCAGCTCGAGATCGACGAGGATTTCGATCCCGCCGCCGAAGCCCTGCTGCTCGACCAGCTCGGCATCAACGAGGCCGCGCTGATCAAGACCGACGGCATGATCGGGATCGATGGCCTTGCCGAAATCGTCCGCGAGGACCGGCCCGACCTCAAGTTCGACGCTTACTCCCCGCGCTTTCCCGAGCGCATCCGCGAGCATGACGGCGATGCTTTCTCCGCGATCCGCGAGAAGGACATCGTCATCCACCACCCTTACGAAAGCTTCGAGGTGGTGGTCGATTTCATCCGTCAGGCGGCAGCCGACCCCGATGTGGTCGCGATCAAGCAGACGCTCTACCGCGCAGGCTCGCAGTCGGCGGTGATTGGCGCGCTGATCGAGGCGGCCGAGGCGGGCAAATCGGTCACCGCGGTGGTCGAACTCAAGGCCCGCTTCGACGAGGAGCAGAACCTCAAATGGGCGAGCGCGCTCGAACGCGCCGGCGTGCAGGTGATCTACGGCTTCACCGACTGGAAGACCCACGCCAAGGTCGCGATGGTGGTCCGGCGCGAGGGCGAGGGGTTCCGCACCTATTGCCACTTCGGCACCGGCAACTACCACCCCGTCACCGCCAAGATCTACACCGACCTCTCCTTCTTCACCGCCGACCCCAAGCTGGGGCGCGATGCGGCCAAGATGTTCAACTTCGTCACCGGCTATGTCGAGCCCCACGCATTGGAGCGGCTGCACATCGCCCCGATCGATCTGCGTCAGGAAATCTACGCGCGCATCGATACCGAGATCGCCAATGCCCAGAAGGGCAAGCCTGCCGCGATCTGGTTGAAGTGCAACCAGCTGACCGATGAAGGCATGATTGACCGGCTCTATGCCGCCAGCAATGCCGGGGTTCAGGTCGAACTGGTGGTGCGCGGCATCTGCTGCCTGCGGCCGGGGATCGCCGGGCTGTCCGAGAACATCCGGGTCAAGTCGATCATCGGGCGCTTTCTCGAGCACAGCCGCATCTATGCCTTCGCCAATGGCCACGCCATGCCGAGCGCCCATGCGGCCGTGTTCATCGCGTCAGCTGACATGATGACCCGCAATCTCGATCGCCGGGTCGAGACGCTGATCCCGGTCCTCAACCGCACGGTCCACGATCAGGTGCTCCAGCAGGTGCTGCTCGCCAACATGCTCGACAGCGAGCAGAGCTGGTGGCTGCATCCCGATGGCAGCTATTCGCGGGTCGAGACCGAGGAGGGCGTGAAGCCCTTCAACTGCCACCGCTATTTCATGACCAACCCCTCGCTCTCCGGCCGCGGCGGGGCGCTCGAGGCAGGCGCGGTGCCCAAGCTCTCCTTGCGCCGGGGGGCGGTGGCATGATCTGGCGTCATCGGCGGGCAGACCGCAACGGCACGCTCGGCGGTGCAGGTGCGGAGCGTGCGATCATCGACATCGGCTCGAACACCGTGCGGCTCGTTGTTTACGGCGGCACGATGCGCGCGCCGATGGTGCTCCTGAACGAGAAGGTCACCGCCAAGCTCGGGCGCGAGATCGCTGCGACCGGCCGGCTGGCGGACGAGGCGATGGCGCTGGCGCTGCGCGGGCTCAGGCGGTTCGCGCTGCTGCTCGCCGACATGGGCATCAAGGACATCGAGACCGTCGCCACCGCCGCGGTGCGCGATGCCGCCAACGGCCCGGAATTCGTCGCCGAGCTGCGCGCGATCGGTTTGAAGCCGCGCGTGATTTCGGGCGAGGAAGAGGCGCTGCTCAGCGCTCACGGCGTGATCGGCGCTTTCCCCGATGCGCGCGGGATCGTCGCCGACCTTGGCGGCGGCAGCCTTGAACTGGTGCGCGTTGCCGGCGGGGCCTGCGAGGGCGCAAGCTCGCTGCCGCTCGGCACGCTGCGCCTGCCCGAACATCGCGGCAAGGCGGGCAGAGGCAACGGCGCCGAGATGAAGAAGTCGCTCGACAAGGCGATCCGCAAGGGGGGCTGGGATTTGTCCGCCAATCCTCCGGCCGAGAACGGCGCGCTCTATCTGGTCGGCGGCACGTGGCGGGCGATGGCGGTCTATGCGATGGCCGCGCGCGGCTGGCCGCTGAGCGATCCACACGGCTTCGAACTCGATGCCGCGGGCGCGCAGGAGCTGGCGCTGTCCCTCTCGGCGAGCGAGACCGACGCGCTCAAGACCCGCGAGCGCATCTCCACGATGCGTGCCGAAAAGCTGCCTGATGCCGCGGTGCTGCTGTCAGCACTGCTCGTGCGGCTGGCGCCGGAGCGGGTGGTGTTCTCCTCGTGGGGCCTGCGCGAGGGGCTGCTCTATGACCGCCTGCCCGAGCACACGCGCACGCAGGACCCGCTGCTGGCCGGGGTGGCGGTGTTCGCCAGCCAGCGAGGGACCCAGCCGACGCTGGCGACGCGGATGGCGGCCTGGACCTTGGACGCAGCGCCCGCGCGCGAGCATGGCAGCGAGCGGCTGCGGCTCGCCGCGACCATGCTCGCGCTCGCCTCGATGCAGATCGAGCCCAACATCCGCCTGCCTCAGGCGATCAACTGGGCGCTGCACAAGCGCTGGATCGGGGTCGACGGGAAGGGCCGCGCCATGCTCGCCGCGGCGGTCGCGGCCAATGGCAACCAGCTGTCCTTCCCGGCCGAAGTGCGCGCGCTCGCCAGCGAGGAGGCGCTGGAGGAGGCGGTGCGCTGGGGCCTCGCGCTGCGGCTGGTGCGCCGGCTCGGCGCGCAATCCGCGCGCTCGCTCGAAGTCAGCCGGCTGCGGGTGGAGGAGAGCACGCTGGTGCTCGAACTCGCCGCCAGCCATGCCGCCCTGTTCGGCGCGCCGACCGAGAAGGACATGAAGCTCCTCGCCGGCCGGTTGGGCCTCGGCTGGCGGGTCGATATCGTCAGCGAGATCGCGATGTAGCATCCCGTTCCTCCCTGTTGCGCAGCAATGGGGAGGTGGCAGACGCCAAAGGCGGCTGACGGAGGGGTCACTTCCTCGCGTCTTACCCCTCCGTCACGCGCCTACGGCGCGCGCCACCTCCCCATTCCGTTTGAACGGGGAGGGACTGGAAGGTCAGCTCTGCTTTTCGCTGCCGAAGGGCGAGAAGTCGGTGTCGATGTCGTAGAGGTCCACACCCTCGGCCTTCTTCAGCCGGTTGACCACCAGATAGGTGACCGGCGTCAGCACCGCCTCCCACACCACCTTCAGCGCCCAGTTGGTGACCATCACGGTCAGCACCGCCTCGGTCGTCCAGATGCCGAGGAAGGCGACGGGGTAGAAGATCAGGCTGTCGACCGCCTGCCCGAAGAAAGTCGAGCCGATGGTGCGGGTCCACAGGGCGCGGCCCTTGGTCCAGACCTTCATCTTGGCGAGCACGAAGGAGTTGACGAACTCGCCCGCCCAGAAGGCGATGATCGATCCGGCGACGATGCGCCAGGTCGAGCCGAAC
>JAIYEK010000248.1 GCA_027487015.1 Erythrobacteraceae bacterium
GGCGTGGTCAACCCGCCGTCGGCGGGCAAATACCAATATTGGGTGGGTGACAGCGCCGCGCCTTCGCTGAAGGACTTCGTCGCCGGAGCGACCGAGCATCCGGGCAGCTGGTGGCCGCATTGGCTGGAATGGCTCCACAAGCAATCCGAAGCGCGCGTGCCGGCAAGCGGCAAGCGAGTCCCGGGCGGGAAGGGCGACACCGTGATAGAGGACGCACCGGGGCGCTATGTGAAGACCCGCTGAGTCGCCACCTTTCGCGGTGAGGGCGTGGCAAATTGCTGAAAGTGCTTTGGTAACCTGTGTTTTTGTGCACTGCACAAAATCGCTTGACTTCGCATCCGCATTCATTATTTTGTGCAGTGCAACATGAAGCGAGGTCGCCATGCCCGAAGTCGAAAACACTGCCAATGAAGTGAAGGCTGTCGCAGCACCGAAGGCCGCGGCCAAGGCGCCCGTCGCCAAGATCGATGCCGCTGCCGAGAAGGCCTATGCCGAAGCCGCCGCCAAGGCTGTGCCGGTCGCCAAGGCTGCCGCGCCGGCTCCCGAGGCTGCTCCTGCTCCCGCCGCCAAGGTGGTGAAGGCTGCGCCCGCACCCAAGACCCCCGCCGCGCCCAAGCCGGCCCCGGTCGCCAAGAAGGCGACCCCGGCCAAGAAGGCTGCTGCCAAGACCGTCAAGAAGACGGCCACCAAGATTAAGACTGCCGCCAAGCTCCCGGTCAAAAAGCCCGTGCTGGCCAAGAAGGCTGAAAAGCCCGCCGCCGCGCTCAAGACCAACCCTGTGATCAAACTGAAGGATACCATCATGGCCACTGCCAACACCACCGACATCACCGCGACCGCCAAGAACGTCGTTGCCGACCTCCAGACCCGCGCCAAGACCGCCTTCGCCAAGACCGGCGAACTGACCGCCGAAGCGACCGAGTTCACCAAGGCGAACGTCGAAGCCGTCGTCGAAAGCGGCAAGATCTTCTTCACCGGCGCGCAGGAACTGCTCAAGGACAACGTCGAAACCGGCAAGACCGTGATCGAAACCGTCACCGAAGACGCCAAGAAGGTTGCTGCCGTGAAGTCGCCGACCGAGCTCATGCAGCTCCAGGGCGAACTCGCCCGTCGCAACTTCGACGCCGTGGTCGCCTATGGCTCGAAGCGCACCGAAGCTTGGGTGAAGCTCTACAACGAAGCCTTCGCCCCGATCTCGAACCGCGTCAGTGTCGCGGTCGAGAAGGTGAAGACCGCCGCGTAAGCGACAAGGAATTCTCCGACCGGGCCTCTCTCCTCTCTCCCAACCCGGTCCACGAGAGCGCGCCGCAAGGCGCTGGCCGGCCAGACGCACGTCTGGCCGGCCTTTTCTTTGTCCGTGCGGGGGCTGGCCCGCTCCAAACAATTCCCACGCAATCGCTTGCACACGCCCAAGCGAATCCCATAATGGGGGCGCATGCTCCATTCCCGCTTTCCCCTGTCGGCCGATGTGGCCGGGCTGCCCCCGTCGCAGCACGCGGCGCCGCGCGCGGAGGACGAGGATGGCGGGAAGGACGCCGGCGGTCAGAACCAGGTCGGCGTCGCCACCAAGACCCGCGCCAAGCCCAAGAAGCCGAGCCAGTACAAGGTGCTGATGCTCAACGACGATTACACCCCGATGGAATTCGTGGTGCTGGTGTTGAAGCGCTTCTTCTCGATGGACCTCGAACAGGCCACCCGCGTGATGCTCCACGTCCACCAGCGCGGCGTGGGCGTGTGCGGGATCTTCACCTATGAGGTCGCCGAGACCAAGGTGAACCAGGTGATGGACTTCGCCCGGCAGAACCAGCACCCGCTGCAGTGCACGCTCGAAAAGGCGTGAGGCAACCGCACCACCCGCAGCCCGATCCGGTCCGGCCCGGTCAGGAAAGCGTGTGGGACTACCCCCGCCCCGCCATCGCCGAGCCGACGAGCCGCCACATTCGCATCGTCCATAAGGGGCTGGTGCTGGCCGATACTCGCGCCGCGTGGCGCACGCTCGAATCCTCGCATCCGCCGACCTATTATATCCCGCAAGGCGACATCGCGATGGCGCACCTCGCGCCCAACCCTGCGCGCTCGCTGTGTGAATGGAAGGGGCAGGCGGGCTATTGGGATGTTGTCATCAGCGACGAACGTATCGCCGCTGCGGGCTGGAGCTACCCTTCCCCCACTCCCTCTTTCGCCGGCATCGCGGGCCATATCGCCTTCTACGCCACCCCCTTCGACGAAGTCACCATCGACGGCGAGCAAGTCACTCCTCAGCCCGGCGGCTTCTACGGCGGGTGGATCACCAGCAAGGAAGCAGGCCCCTTCAAGGGCATTCCGGGCAGCCGCTTCTGGTAACGCGCCAGCGCGCCCCGCGCGTTTCATAGCAATTGGGGACATGACGCGCCCGCGCGAAGCGGCTAGGGCAGACCGGCGCGCGCGCAACCGACCACGGATCCGAAAGCCCCTTGTTCAACTTCGTCCCCAGCATCGATCGCTACATCCTGCGGCTCACGATCGTGCCGATGCTCGGCGTTTTCGCGCTGGCCGCGTCGCTGCTGATGCTCGACAAGATGCTGCGCCTGTTCGATTTCGTCGCGGTCGAGGGCGGCCCAGTGGGCGTCGTCTTCAAGATGCTGGGCGCGCTGGTGCCCGAATATGCGAGCCTTGCGATCCCGCTCGGCCTGCTGCTCGGCGTGCTGCTGGCCTTCCGGAAACTCGCAACCTCATCCGAACTGGACACGATGCGCGGCGTCGGCATGTCCTATTTCCGCCTGCTGCGCATGCCCTACCTCATCACGCTGGTGCTGGTCGCGGTCAACGTGGCGCTGGTGTTCTACATCCAGCCCTTGAGCCGCTA
>JAIYEK010000009.1 GCA_027487015.1 Erythrobacteraceae bacterium
CCGGCGTGGAAGACCTTCAGCACATCCTCGTTCTCGCACATCAGATCGAGCAGCGGGGTGAGGTCGATGCCATCGGCCATCGGATCGATCGCGGCGGCTTCTTCGGTATTGGCGATCTGCACCAAGCAGAGCTCGGGCCAATAGGTGTTCTCGCGCATGAATTCGGTGTCGACCGCGACGAAATCGGACTTCGCAAGACGGTCGCAGAGGTCGGAGAGGGCCTCGGTCGTGGTAATCAGCGGATGGATTTTCATGTCTACTTTTCGCTAGTCTCGGGCGGAGTGCCGCCCTCGGGTTCGAACCCAGTTTGCGCCCGCACCGCTTGACAAAGTGCTAGGCTTGCCCTGTTAGCGCGCCGACGACGGAGCATGGCTCCCAACGCGCCCGCGCGCCCTAGCGTCTTAGCCGCAAACAGGACAAGAGTTTAGATGCACCCCTACCGCACGCATACTTGCGCACAGCTTTCTGCCGAAAACGTCGGCGAGACCGTCCGCCTGTCGGGCTGGATCCATCGCAAGCGCGACCACGGGGGCGTGCTGTTCGTCGACCTGCGCGATCATTACGGCCTCACCCAGATCGTCGCCGATAGCGACAGCCCGGCGCTTGCCGTTCTGGAAGGGCTCAGGGTCGAGAGCGTCATCACCATCGAAGGCACGGTGAAGGCGCGTGTGGCCGAGACCGTGAATGCCAACCTTGCGACCGGCGCGATCGAGGTGTTCGCGCGCGGCGTAACGGTGCAGAGCGCGGCCGAAGAGCTGCCGATGCCGGTCGCCGACGAGCAGCCTTACCCTGAGGATATCCGCCTCAAGTACCGGTTCCTCGATCTGCGCCGCGAGACGCTGCACCGGAACATCATGACCCGCGTGGCGGTGATCGCCGATATGCGTCAGCGCATGGGCGCAGTGGGCTTCAACGAATTCTCGACCCCGATCCTCACCGCCTCTTCGCCCGAGGGCGCGCGCGATTTCCTCGTGCCGAGCCGTATCCATGCGGGCAAGTTCTACGCGCTCCCGCAGGCGCCGCAGCAGTACAAGCAGCTGCTGATGGTCGCAGGCTTCGACCGCTATTTCCAGATCGCCCCCTGCTTCCGCGACGAAGACCCCCGCGCCGACCGCCTGCCGGGCGAGTTCTACCAGCTCGACCTCGAAATGAGTTTTGTGACTCAGGAAGAGGTGTGGGAGACGATGGAGCCCGTCATTCAGGGCACCTTCGCGGCGTTTGCGGGTGACAAGAGCGTCACCCCGGCGGGCAAATTCCCGCGCATTCCTTACGACGAAGCGATCCTCAAGTACGGCAGCGACAAGCCTGATCTGCGCAACCCGCTGATCATCAGCGATGTCTCGTCCCACTTCACCCAGAGCGGCTTCGGCCTGTTCGAAAAGATCGTCGGCGGCGGCGGTGTGGTGCGCGTGATCCCTGCGCCCGCGACCCACGAGAAGAGCCGCAAGTTCTTCGACGACATGAATGATTGGGCGCGCAAGGAAGGCTATGCGGGCCTCGGCTATGTCACCCGCAAGGGCGGAGAATTCGGCGGGCCGATCGCCAAGAACCATGGTCCCGAGCGCATGGCCGAACTCTACGCCGAACTTGGCCTTGGCGAGAACGACGGGTTGTTCTTCGCCGCGGGCAAGGAAGCCGATGCGGCCAAGCTCGCCGGTGCCGCGCGCATCCGTGTGGGCGAGGAGCTCGGCCTCATCGACGAAAGCCGCTTCGCGCTGTGCTGGATCGTCGATTTCCCGTTCTACGAATGGAACGAGGACGAGAAGAAGGTCGATTTCAGCCACAACCCCTTCTCGATGCCGCAGGGCGGGATCGACGCGCTGAACGGGCAGGACCCGCTGACCATCAAGGCCTACCAGTACGACCTCGTCTGCAACGGCTACGAAATCGCGAGCGGCTCGATCCGCAACCACATGCCCGAAACGATGGTGAAGGCCTTCGAGATTGTCGGCCTCTCCAAGGCGGATGTCGAAGAGCGCTTCGGCGGCATGTACCGCGCCTTCCAATACGGCGCGCCTCCGCACGGGGGCATGGCCGCGGGCGTCGACCGGATCATCATGCTGCTGTGCGGCGCGAAGAACCTGCGCGAAATCTCGCTCTTCCCGATGAACCAGCGCGCCGAGGAGCTGCTGATGGGCGCGCCGAGCCCGGCCGAACCGCGAGCCTTGCGCGATTTGCATCTTCGGGTGGTCGAACCGGTTGGCAAAGTTAGTCAGACCAGCTAACCATACCCCGATAGGCGATCAAAAAGGCAGCTAACGCGGGTAAACTGCGGCTGACCGGGCCAGTCGGGGGCAGTCTGAGCGTTTTGCAGAGTTTATGGTCGGGATGGGCGTCTCTGGCTCTTGCAGCCGCATCCCAGTCCGTGCCTGCTGGCCTGCCGCTCGGGAACGAGCCCGATCCCTACCGCGCGGTGGTTGCCCGGATGGTGCGGGGGATCGTTCAATACAGCCGCTGGCCCGATAATCCGCGCCGCCTGCGCGCCTGCGTGGTCGGGCCGGCCGACCATGCCGAGGATCTGATCGAGGGCCGCGAGGTCACGGCCGTGGGTGTCGACGTGGTGCGCCGCGATGTCGCGAGCGTCCAGCCGAGCGAGTGCCAGATCGTCTATCTCGGCCGCCTCGGCATTGATGAGGCGCGGATCGTTACCGCACGGATGCGGGGCCAGGCGGTGCTGACCATCGCCGAAAACGATCCCGCCTGCCGCAGCCGGGCGATGTTCTGCCTGCTGTTCGAGGCGCAATCGCTGTCCTTCCGGCTCAACATCGATTCCGTGTCGCAATCGCAGGTGCGGGTCGATCCCAGGGTCCTGCGGCTTGCGGAAGGGGGCACCACATGATCGGGCCGGCGGACAAGGGGGAGCGTCCGCCGACCTTGCGCGGCGTGCTGGCGCGCGGCCACCTGCGTCTGGTGCTGCTCGCGGTCCTGCTCGCCTCGCTGTCGTTGATGGCGAGCGGGTTGTTCGCGTTGCGCGGCTATGCCGGACAGAACGTCGCACTGGCGGCCGAGACCCTGTCCTACGCCGTCGAACCAACCCTGGTGTTCGGTGACCGCGAGGCGGCCGAGCGCGTGGTGCTCAAGCTCGCCGCCAACGACAATCTTGCGATCATTGAAGTCCTCGATGCCGCGGGCAAGCCCTTCGTGGTCTGGCGCCGGGAAGGGGCGAGCGGGATCGATCTTGGTCCGTTCGCCTCCGGCTGGCTCGGCCTGGGCCCGGTCAGGCGGACCATCGCCTTTCAGGACAAGACGGTCGGCGAGGTGCGCGTCACCGGCGCGATCAGCGCTATCTTCAGCTACACGCTGGCATCCCTGATCATCGCGGCCAGCAGCCTCGGCATCACGGTGCTGGCGACCCGGATCCTCGCCCGGCGGCTCGAGGAAGCGATCGCCGCGCCGCTCGACCGGGTCGCCGAGATCGCGCACGAGGTGGTCATCCAACGGCGCCCGTCGCTGCGGCTGGCCCCGGCCGGGATCGCGGAGATCGACCAGATCACCGCGGATTTCAACATGCTGCTCGACGAGCTTGAGAAGTGGCACGAAACTATCGCGATCGAAAACGCCGAGCTTTCGCGGCGGGCCGACCGTGATCCCCTCACCGGGCTCGGCAACCGCGCATGGTTCGAGCGCGATCTGGAGGCGGCGATCGACGAGGCGCGGCTCCTGAAGGTCCAGGTCGTGCTGCTCTATTGCGACTGCAACGGGTTCAAGCAGGTCAACGACACCTATGGCCATGACGCGGGCGACAAGATCATCGCCGCCGTTGCCGAACGGCTGCGTGTTGCGGTCGCCGATCCGGACCGCGTGTTCCGCCTCGGGGGCGATGAATTCGCGCTGGTGTTCGACACCGAGAACGCCGAGCGCGCCGTGGCGGCGGCGATGGAGGGCCTGCGGGCGGCAATGGCAAGCCCGATCCCGCTCGGGCCGAAGGTCGAGGTGCGGATCGGCCTTTCGATAGGGCATGCCACCTTCCCCGAGGACGGGGAAACGATGCGCCAGCTGATGCGGCTGGCCGATCTCAGGATGTATCGCGACAAGAGGGGGAAGTTTGTCGAATGAGCACGCTTAATGTCCGCCGCCGGACGATTCTGGCTCTGACGGCTGCGATGATGGTCGCTGCATGCCAGATGGTGCCTGACGCCAGATTCACGTCTGCCCAGCGCGCGGTTCTGGAAAAGCATGGCTTCGAGAAGGTCGGGGGACGCTACATGCTGGGCATCAACAACCTCCTGCTGTTTCCCTTCGACAGCAGCGAGATCGATCCGGGCAAGCGCGACATGCTGCGCGATCTGGCGCGCGAGCTTGTCGGCGTGGGGATCGGTAGCGCCTCGATCGAAGGTCATTCCTCGTCCGAGGGCGATGCGCAGCACAATCTGCGCCTGTCCGAGCGCCGGGCCGGTGCGGTGCGCGACGCGCTTGCCATGGGCGGGCTCGATCGGGGGCGCATGGGGGTGCGCGGCGTGGGCGCGCTCGATCCGGTTGCGTCCAATGATGACGAGGCGGGGCGGCGGCAGAACCGCCGGGTGGTGATCATCATCACCCCGCTCGATACGCTCGCCTTGTAAGCCGCGCTGCAGGCCCGCAAGCGGGACGCGGCGCGTTTTGTCCGTTGTGATCAGCGCCAAAGGCTGCGAAATCCGGGCGAGGGTGATGGGCTTCAACGGGAGGGTTGGAACGATGCGGCTAGGGCGGATGATCGGGCTTGGCGCTGCTACGGCCGCGCTGGCGGCAACAGGCGCGCAGGCCGAGACGCTCCCGGTCGAGGGCATCTACGCCGCCGGCACCGACGCGCCCTCGCGCGCACGCTCGATTGCGATTGCAGGCTTTGCCGGACGCGGCGGGGAACGGCTTGCCTTCGCCATCGACACCGCGCTGCGCGGGGCCGTGATCGAAGGGCGCCCGTGGTTCGAGCTCACCTTCTCCGAGCCCCCGCGCGGCACCAGCTACACCTATGACCGCGATGCCGACCCTGCCGCCTATCGCGACGGCGCCGATGCAGTGATGCGGGGAATCGCCGAGGTCGAATGGCGCGACCGCGACGACGGCACCAAGGATGTCGAGGAATGCGCCGCGCGCGACGATCGCGGCAAGTGCTCCGAGAAGAAGACCGTCACCTATCCCTGCCGGGCCCGCGAGGTGACCTTGCGGCCCGAAGTGCGGCTGGTCGGGCGCGAGGGCGATCTGCTCTATGGCAAGGGCGATCAGTTCACCACCAGCCGCCGCTTCTGCAAGGACGAGAAGGGCGCGCCGAATGTCGATTCGATGGTGGAGGAGCTCGCCCGCCAGTTCGCCGATGCGGTGCGCTTCGATCTGGCGCCGAGCCAGCGCTACGAAGATATCCGCGTGCTCGAAAGCCGCAGCGGGATGTCGAAGCCTGACCAGACCGCCTTCAAGGCCGCGCTCAAGCTGACCAAGAACGATGTCGCCGGGGCCTGCCGCGCCTTCGAGGCGCTGGAGGCGACCAACCCGCAGAATATCACGGTCCTGTTCAATATCGGCCTGTGCCGCGAGAGCGAGGGCGCACTCGACGATGCCGCCGCGCGATACGAGGCCGTGCTCGCGCTCAGCCCGAGGAAGCTCGAGCCGCAGGAGGGCCTCGCCCGCATCGCCTCGCGGATCAGGGCCGAACGCCAGCTTTCCATTCATTATGGTGACGAGACGCCCTGATCGTCATGCCCACTTGCGTATCGCACCGCCCTTCTTTAGGGCGGGGGCGACTTATCTAACCCCAGTTTCAAGAGGGAATACCATGAGCGATACTGCCGACCGGGTGGCAAAGATTGTCGTCGAGCATCTCGGCGTCGAGGCTGACAAGGTCACTCAGGATGCGAGCTTCATCGACGATCTCGGCGCGGACAGCCTCGACATCGTGGAACTGGTGATGGCCTTCGAAGAGGAATTCGGCGTCGAAATCCCCGACGATGCGGCCGAGAAGATCACCACCGTCGGTGA
>JAIYEK010000090.1 GCA_027487015.1 Erythrobacteraceae bacterium
AGCGCTTCATCGCCAAGCACGGGCTGAGCAAGTATCGCCTCCACCCGCAGTTCCCGTTCAACTCGATCCTGCTCCAGCGGATGCTGCTCGCCGCTGATCAGGACGGGCGCGGGGTCCAGCTTGTGGAAGCCCTGCTGCGTCCGATCTGGGAGGACGGGCTCGACATTGCCTCGCCTGAGGCCATCGGCGCGGTGCTGACCGCCGGCGGGTTCGACGCCGCCGATCTCTTCGCCCGCGCGCAGACCGATGACGTCAAGCAGGGCCTTGTCGCCAACACCGACGCGGTGGTCGCGCGCGGCGCCTTCGGCATCCCGACGATGTTCGTGGGTCCCAAGGGTGAAGGCGAGATGTTCTTCGGCAAGGAGCGTCTCGGCCAGATCGAGGAACTGCTCGCCAAGGGGTGAGCCCCGGGGTCAGCGCAGCTTGGCCTTGCGGCGGATCTGCTCGGCCCGCACCAAGCCAAGCCCGCGCATCTCCGGCCCCACACGGCTGTCTGCCGACATGTCGCGATTGTCGCCGAGCAGGAAATACTCCCCGGCCTTCAGCGTGAGCGGCCCGAAGTCGTCGATGAGCGTCGGCATGTGGTCGAGGATGAAATGGCTGGCGCCCGATCCCGGTAGTGTTTCCCTGAGACGCACCGCCTCGTACCGGGTTGTCTCGCCGGTGGTTTCGTCGGTGAAGGCGTAACGGTAGGGGCCGAGCGGGGTCTGTGCGGCGGGCGTGCCGTTGATGATGACCGTCCCTGCCTCCAGCGCGATGGTATCGCCCGGCAGGCCGATCAGACGCTTCACGTAGTTTTCGCCGCGCGCGGTCCGCACGATCACGACATCCCCGCGCTTGAGCGCCTCGGGTTCGATCTTCACCGCAGTGAGCGGCGCATTGGCAGCGAGCGTCGGCTCCATCGCGATCGATGTGTTGTTGAAGCTCCGGGTGGGCCACAGATCGACGAAGGGGTTCACGTCACTGTTGCACCCGGCCAGCATGGCGGCCCCTGCGAGCAGGCTTGCGATAGCGGTTCTGGTCGTGCGCATGGCCGGATCATAACGCAGCCCGCGGCTCCTGCAAGCAAGACAGGCACTGCAAACCCCCTTGCCAAGCCCGTTCGAATTCATAGGCTTGGCGAATCGAATAGTCTTCGCAGGGGTGCAGGGGCGCAATGAGAATCTTCCGGTTTGTCGCCGGGTTGGCAGCGGTTGCCAGCCTGAGTTCCGCTGCCATGACGGCCCAGGCACAAGAGGTCGCCACCACCACGCTGCCTGCCGCCGCGCCTGAGGCCGCCGCAGCCCCTGCTGCTGCCGCCCCAGCCGCCGCCACGCCCGAAGCCCCGCCGCCGCGCATCGCCGCCGCGCATTTCGCGGGCCGCCCCTCCTTCTGGGACACCGACCTCTCGCCCGACGGATCGATGCTCTCCTTCATGCGCCAGGCCGACGGCAAGACGATGTTCGTCATCACCGAGACCGCTTCGGGCAAGATCGTCCGCGCGCTCGTGTCCGATCCGAAAGACGAGCTCGAATGGTCGCGCTGGGTCACCAACGACAAGTTGCTGCTTGGCGTCTCGACCCCAGGCGTCCTGTTCGACGATGATGTCCGCTACACCCGCATGATTCTGATCGAGCTCTCCAGCGGAGCGATGACCCGGTTGTTCTCGCGCACCGAGGCGGTCGAGGGCGACAACATCATCCACATCGCCGAAGATGGCTCGCACATTCTCGTCGCGATGCAGAAGTCGATCTACGACTACCCTTCGGTGCTGCGCCACGAGCTGCGGGCAGGCGGCGGGTTCTCCACGGTCCAGACGCCGCGCGACGGGGTGTGGAACTGGGTGACCGACACCAACGGCGTGGTGCGGATGGGCACCGGCTGGCTCGATGGCAAGCTCAAGGTCTATTACCGCGCCGGGGCGGGCGAGGAGCTCAAGCTGATCGCCAAGTTGAAGGAAGGCGCGCAGGACGAGCAATATTTCGACGCGCTCCAGATCGTCACCGGATCGGACGAGGGCTACGTGCTCTCGGCCGGCGAGACGGGCCGGGTGGGCCTCCGGCGCTTCAACTTCTCCACCCGCGAGGTGGTCGAGACCGTGTTCGAGCATCCCGAATGGGACATCGACAGCGTGACCCTCAAGAAGGGCCAGCCCTACGCCGCCTATTTCACCGCCGACCGCGACGAGGTGCACTGGTTCGACCCCAAGGTCGCCGCGCAATACCGCGCGCTCAAGAAGGCGCTGGGTGCGGGCGAGATCTGGGTGCAGAGCCGCGCCGACAACGATTCGCGCATGCTGGTCTATGCGGGCCAAGAGAATGATCCGGGCGTGCTCTACCTCTACGACACCGCGGCCAAGCGACTGCAGGAAGTGGCGCAATACCGCCCCGAGCTCGATTTCCGCGTGCTCGCGAGCCCCAAGCCGATGCAATACACCGCGCGCGACGGCACGGTGATCCGCGGCTACATCACCCTCCCGCGCGGGCGCGAGGCGAAGAACCTGCCGCTGATCGTGATGCCCCACGGCGGACCCTACGGCATCCGCGACAAGCTCGAATATAACGACGAGGTGCAGCTCCTCGCCAACCGCGGCTATGCCGTGCTCCAGCCCAATTACCGGGGTTCGGGCGGCTATGGCGATGCCTTCTTCGCGGCTGGCACCGGGGAGATCGGGCGCAAGATGCAGGACGATATCGACGATGCGATGGACTGGGCGGTCAAGGAGGGGATCGCCGACGCCAAGCGCGTCTGCGTGGTCGGCGGCTCCTATGGCGGCTATGCGGCGCTCTGGTCGGTGCTGCGCAACCCCGAACGCTACCGCTGCGCGGCGAGCTGGGCCGGCGTGACCGACTGGAACAAGATGCTGCGCTACGACCGGCGCTATCTGACCGAGCGGGTCAACAAGTGGTGGTCGGCCCGCGTGCGCGGCGGCCAGACCCCGGTCGATCTCGACACGGTCTCGCCCTACCGGCTCGCAGGCTCCCTGTCGCGCCCGGTGCTGCTCGCGCACGGCACCAAGGACCAGCGCGTGCCGATGTCGCAGTTCAACATCTTTGAGAAAGCCGCCCGCGCCGCCCCGATGCCGCCGCAAACGCTGGTGATCAAGGACGAGGGCCACAGCTTTTCCAAGCCCGAAAGCGCACAGGCGTGGTACGAGGCGCTCGAGGCCTTCCTCGACAAGCACAACCCGGCCGATGCGGCGCCTGCGGTGACGGTGGCGGTAGCGGCGGCGGGGGAGTGAGGGCGGCGGGGGTGGGTGCTATCCGGTGTCCGCCAAGGCCCCTCTAATGATTGAAGATGCGAAGATTGCGGCCAGCTCTAGTGCTTCGGTCGCCACTTGGCGAAGGCGACGACTGGGGGCCTTGCGCGCTCTACCTGCTGGCCGTTGGACACCAGTGCCTCGGCGTCCGGGTCATTGCTCGGGTTCGCCGACCAAGATTCGCTGCGCAGGTTGTCGAACACAAATTCCCCGGACCGCCCGTCAAAGCGGAAGGTCACGAAATATGTCCAATGCTGGCCGCAAGCGATGCCCTGCTCCACGGTGAAATAAGCGCCCTTGATGGCGATCGTGCCGTCCTCGAACGGATCGCAGCCGCTCGCGCCGCCTTCGTCGCGTCTCAGGATGACGTGATCGTTGCGCGCCAGCAAGACATAGGGGCCCGTGCCCTTGCGGCCGTAGACGAGCAGCGGCCGAGGCGGAGCGGTGTCTTGCACGGCGGCCTCCTCGCGGGATTTCAGAGCAATGATGGTGAACTGCCGGCCGCCTGCCTTTGAGGTGGCGAACGTCTGAACATCGTACCCCTGCGGCAAATCGCTTTCGAGTGCGGCAGGCAGGGCCTGCGCAATCGCCGGCGAAGGCAGCGCGCTCGCCGCAAGAATAGTCAAATAATCCAGCCTGATCGCCATTGCCGAAATCCTAGGCCTCGCGCGCCATGGGGGCAAGCGGGCCGCTTCCCCGATGTCACCCCTTGCGCCGTGAGCAGCCCCCCCCCCGCTACCCCGCCGTCACATCCTCCAGCGGCACATCCATGATCGGGTAGCGCCGCCATGCGGCCCAGTCGTAATGCCACCATTCGTTGGCGAGCGGCACGAAGCCCTCGGCGACCATCCAGTCTTCCAGCAGCCGGCTCGCCGCGAGGGCTTGCGGAGGGGCGGCGGTGTTGCTGCGGTAGGCGGCGGGGGTGAAGTCGTCATAGGGGCTGGGCATGATGACCTCGATGCCGCCGCGGTGGAGCGACAGGTCGATCGAGCAGCCGCGATTGTGACGCGATCCGGTGGCGGGATTGGCGACGAATTCGCGTTGCGCGGGCGGGGTCTGGTCCCACATCGCGCGGGTGATGCGCCAGGGGCGGTAGGCGTCGAAGATCAGGAGGCCGTAGCCGTGCGCCTCGGCCCGGGTCTGCACCCTCGCGAGCGCCTCGGCCACGGGTCGCTGGGCGACCGCGCGGGCTTGCGGGTAAAGCACCCGGCGCATGAAGTTGGCTGGCGTCGCGTAACGGATGTCGAGCTTGAGGCGCGGATCCAGCCGCGCGAGGTCGACAAGATCGGGCGCAAGGTCCGCGGCCGGATCGACCGGGAGCGCGAGCGCGAGCGCGGGCGCGGTGCTGCGTCCCGCACAGCCTGCCACCACGCCCGCAGCTAGCCCTGCCAGCACCATGCGGCGGGAGAGGCAAAGGGAAGGGGAGGGCGCGCGCTGCATCGCTCCCTTCGCTATGCCATCGCCCGCGCGCCTGCAACTGCGCGCCGGCGGCGGGCAAAATAAGCCGAGTTGCGGGATACAGCTGGGATTAAGCGCGTTGCCCCCCTTGTGACCCGGTCAAGAATCGCTAACCTTGGGGGCGACATGAAAGAATTCTTCCAGCACGCCGCCACCACCGACGGAGTCACCGTGAGGGTCGCCGTCAATTACCTGCCGGAGCAGTCGCATCCGGAGGCGGGCAAGTGGTTCTGGGTCTATCACATCCGCATCGAGAACGCCTCGCACGAGGCGCTGCGGCTGCGCACCCGCCACTGGCGCATCACCGACGGGCGCGGGATGGTGAACCATGTCGATGGCGAGGGCGTGGTGGGCGAACAGCCGCTGCTGACCCCCGGGCAGAGCCACGACTATGTCTCGGGCTGCCCGCTGACGACGCCGTTCGGCTCGATGGAGGGTTTCTACACCTTCGAGCGGGCCGATGGCACGCCGACCGAGGTCCGCATCCCCTTCTTCCCGCTCACCGCGCCCGAGACGGCCGAGGGCCGCAGCCCCCGCTAGTCTTGGGCGGCTACTTGCGGTGAGCCGCGCCCGCGCCTAATTCACCCCGCGTGAAGCGCACCCACTTGCCCCTCAACGCCTTGCGCGTGTTCGATGCCGCAGCGCGGCACCTCTCCTTCACCCGCGCCGCGGACGAGTTGGCGGTCACCCCAGCAGCGGTCGGCCAGCAGATCCGCGCGCTCGAGGACGTGCTCGGCGTGGTCCTGTTCCGCCGCACCTCCAAGGGGCTGGAACTGACCCCCGAGGGCGAGGCCGGGCTCGATCCCTTGCGCGAAGGGTTCCTGCGCTTCGAGGAAAGCGTCTCGGCGATGCAGGCCGGCCAGTCCTCCGACCGCTACACCATCGCCGTCCCCCGCGAATTCTACGCCGAGTGGCTCGCCCCGCGCCTCGCGGTGTTCCAGGCGGGCACGCCGGGGGTGCAATACATCCTCGCGCCCGACGAGCATGCCGACTTTACCGAGGCGAACTTGGACCTCGCGATCCGGCTGGCCGACGGGCCGGGCGACCTCATGGGCGTCCAGCTCGCCCCGGCGATACGCGTGCGGGTCGCTGCGCCCGAGTATCGCGATGCGTGGATCGACTGGCCCGGCATGGCGCTGCCCGAGGGCGTCAACCCCTGCATCCGCGCCGGCTCCCCCGGACAGGCGCTGGCCTCGGCGCTGGCGGGGATGGGGCGCACGATCCTCCCCCTCGCGCTGGCCGAGGCCGCGATCGCGCGCGGCAGCCTTACCGCGCTCACCGAGCCCGAACCTGCCACCCGCGCCTATTGGCTCCTCGCGCCCGCGCCGCAATGGCGCAGCAAGAAGGTGCGCGCTCTGGTAAGCTACCTTTCGGGCTAGCGCGGGACGTCAATCTTCCGGGCCGAGATAGCCGAAGTTCGGCTCCGGCCACCGCCCTTCGGCCTTGAGCTGTTCGGCTCGCGCGCGGAAGTCGGCGTCTTCGATATCGATCCCCATCGCGACGAACCGCGCCTCCCAGGTGCGCACGAACTCCTTGTTCCATGCTCTGATCTTCGCCCCGATGGCGCGCTCGGTCCGCGCCCTCTGCGCCGGATCGTTCGCCATGCGCCGCTGCTCCGCGGCATAGGCGGCCTCGACCTTGCGATAGACCGGATGGTCGGGGCCGATGTCCTTCTGCTGGTCGTAGCGGTGGGGGAGGCGGGTGCGCAGGAAGAACATCACCAGCGCCTC
>JAIYEK010000187.1 GCA_027487015.1 Erythrobacteraceae bacterium
CATCACGATGCGGACCTCGTGGCCCGCCCAGTTTGCGAAGTCCTTTTCGCGGGTCAGCGGACGGTCGATGCCGGGGGAGCTGACTTCGAGGTGGTAGGCCCCTTCGATCAGTTCTTCGCCTGCTTCTTCGGCGGCGTCGATCGCGTCGGAGACGCGGCGCGACAGGGCGGCGCACTGGTCGATCACCAGCTGGCCGGTCGCCGGGTCTTCGGCCATGATCTGGAGCGCCGTGCCGCCGTCGCCCGCTTCGGAGGCGATCATGGCCACGCGCACCAGCTCAAACCCGAGCGCGGTCGCTTCGGGTTCGATCAGCTGGGTCAGGCGGGCGATGTCGGCCATGGATTCTTTCGTTAGCAGGCTTTTGCGGCATTGGGACGGCAACGCGGTTTCGGGCCGGCCCCGCGAGGCGCCAGCATCCAAACCTTGTTGTGACAATGTCGGGATTGGCGGTGCACCTAGTCGGCTTTGCCCGCTTTGGCAAGCCTCAACCGCGCCTTGCCGCGGCGTGCCTCAGGGCTCGCCGGTGACCCAGCGGCGCACCTGATCGCGCAGCGACTGCCGCTCGCGCTGCTCGAAAAGCTCGGCATAGCGGCGGATTTCGAGGACCTCGGCCTGGCTGATCGGTTCGTCGAAGGCGACCGCATTGACCCCGCCGACGCCGCCGTCCTCGGCGCCGCTCTCGCTGCGCACGACCATGCCGAACACCTCGAGCCGGCCGATTTCGATATAGCCCGACTGGCGGCACGGTGCGGGGCTCGCCAGCGCGATCCGCGCGCCGCTGCGCGATATGTCGAGCATGATGCAGTTCTGGGTGGCCGTAATCGAGACGAAGCGCGCCGGGATCGCCAGCCGCAGGCGCGGCGCGGCCCGGCGGCCAACGGCCACCGCCGCCGCATCGTCCGGCGTCCGAGATATTTCGCGATCAGCCGCTGTCATCCGGCACTGTTAGTCGCAGCGCCGTGAAGGTCCGGTCGGCAGGAACCTGGGGAGAATACTTAGGTGCGCCCGGCCGCGCGAGGCCGCGCGCGGTCAGATCGGGCGATCGTCGCTCGTGTCGCCGGTCACCCACTTGCGGGCGGTCTCGATCAGCGCGCGCTTCTCGCGCTCCTCGAAATTCTCGTGGTAGCGCCGCGTCTCGAGCACGACCGCATCGGACAGCGGCTCGTCGAACACCACGGCGTTGAGGCCGAATTCGCTGCGGGTGATAATTACGAAGTGGTTGATGATCCCGCAGCGCAGGATCGCGCCCTCGCCTTCGCGCATCGCGTCAAGGATGGCGACCTGCGCGCCGGTGCGCGAGAGGTTGAGGAGAATACAGGTATGCGCCTTCTCGATCGCGATCAGCTGGGCCGGCAGGCTGAGCCGCAGACGCGGGGCCGCGCGCCGGCCAATCGGCACGGCAGGGCCGTCAGTCGGCTGAGGCTTCGGGTCCACCATCCCTTGCTCCCCCCGCGGTTGATCGGGCGCCGGGTGACCAGCCCTTTCGGGGGCGGGCGACTCGGTGCCGATGACAGGTGCGACCGCTGTCAGCTTACCTGAAGCGGACGAGGCTGACAAAGGGTGCGGGGGCGTGGCGGAAATGTCGGGGCGCATGTCAACCCTCGCTCCGGCGTGACGCGGCAGATTCGCCCGCGTCGCGACGCAGATTACCGAAATTCCACGAGAAACTTTCGGATAGCTTCAGCACGGTATCGTTTTGCCCCAAATCGAATGACCGCAATATTCGAAAAGACTTTCGAATCCGTTAGGGACGCCTCAGTCCTGTCCCTCCATCAGCGCGTGCTTGCGGACGCAGTGGCGCAGCTGGTCGTAGGTCAGCCCGAGCGCGCGGGCGGTCTGGCGCTGGTTCCAGCGGTGCTTGCCCAGCGCATGGGCTAGGATCGCGCGCTCATGCGCATCGACCGCGGCGCGCAGGTCCTCGATGTTGTCGAAATGGACGCTGGCAGGCGAAGGCGCGGCGGGGCCTCCTGTCGCGGCAGGCGCGGCGCTGGCGGCGCGGCGGTGCTCGGGCGGACGCGGGCGCCACGGGCTGTCGAAGGGATCGAACTGGACATGCGCGATCGGCATCTCGTCGTTCGCCCAGCGATAGACCGCGCGCTCGACCACGTTGCGCAGCTCGCGCACATTGCCGGGCCAAGGGTGATCCTCGAGCGCCTCCTTGATGTGGGTGGCAAAGCCCGGCCAGCGATCCCAATCAAGCTCGGCGGCCATGCGGCGGCCGAAATATTCGGCGAGCACGCCGATATCGCCCTCACGCACCCGCAGCGGGGGGAGCGTGATGACCTCAAAGCTCAGCCGGTCGAGCAGGTCGGCGCGGAACTCGCCTGACGCCGCCAACGCAGGGAGATCATCATTGGTCGCCGCGACGATCCGCACATCGACCCTGATCGGGCGCGAGGCGCCGATGCGGGTGACTTCGCCATATTCGACCGCGCGCAGCAGCCGCTCCTGCGCGCCCATGGAGAGTGTGCCGAGTTCATCGAGGAACAGCGTCCCGCGATCGGCCTCTTCGAAGCGGCCCGCGCGTGACTTGGTGGCGCCGGTGAAGGCGCCCGCCTCGTGGCCGAACAACTCGGCCTCGATCAGGGTTTCGGGGAGCGCCGCGCAGTTCATGGTGACGAGCGGTTCGTCCCATCGGCTCGACAGGCGGTGAAGGCGTTCGGCGATCAGTTCTTTACCCGTGCCGCGTTCGCCGATCACCAGCACGGGGCGGTTCATGGCCGCGGCGCGGCTGGCACGTTCGACCGCGTCGAGGAAGGCCCCGGATTGGCCGATGAACTGGCTCTCGAGCTTCATGTCCAAACTATAGTGAAATTCCCCAATGCTTGGCAATAGAGACCAACACCTCCTCCGCCACCAAAGCGAAAAATCGCGGAATTCCGCCATTCGCGCGGTTTGGCACGGCCCGTGCAAAATACCTGGCAACACCACGGACACATGCACCGACACATTCGGGGAGGCCCACAATGATCAACCGCAAAGCCAGTCAAGCCAGCCAGGCCAGCTTCTGGAACACCAAGCTCGGCCACGCCGCGATGGCCAGCATCGCCGCGATGGTGCTGATGATCGCGCTGTCCTCGCAGCTTCAGCCGGGCGCGGCCAACGCCGCCCCGCTCGCCCACCCGGCGAGCGAAGCCGGCGCCGTGATCGAGATCGCCTGAAGTGGCCGATCCCTTTGACCCCCTCGGGCCGGAGCGCCCCTCGCAGGACGTCCCCCCTGCCGACGCCGATCGCATCGCGGTACCCACGCGCAATGTCGATCTCGGCGATGCTCCGGCCCAACCCTCCCGTCTGCTGTCGGCCGGAAACCCCCTGTCGCGGCTCGACGCGGAAATCGAAGCCTTGCGCCGCAACCCGGGCAAGGCACAATCCGGCAGCCGCACCGACGAGCGGCACGACCCGCGAGTCGCACCCCTCGACCGCGTCAATTCGTTTCTCGATGGAGTAGCCTTCATGGGCATTTTCAGCCGTACCCGCGACATCATTGCCGCCAACTTCAACGACATGCTCGACAAGGCGGACGATCCTTCGAAGATGATCCGCATGATCATCCTCGAGATGGAGGAAACCCTGGTCGAAGTCCGCGCCAGCGCGGCGCGAACCATCGCCGACCAGAAGGAGATGCATCGCCACTGCATGAAGCTCGACCGGCTCCAGGCCGACTGGGGCGAGAAAGCGCAGCTGGCGCTCAGCAAGGACCGCGAGGACCTCGCCCGTGCCGCGCTCGTCGAGAAGAAGAAGGCCGGCGACATGGCCGACCAGCTCAAGGCGGAAATCGCCGTGCTCGACGATGCTCTGCGCGCCTACGAGGAAGACATCGCCAAGCTGCAGCACCGCCTGCGCGAGGCCCGCAGCCGTCAGACCGCGATCGCCGCGCGCCTCGAAAGCGCCGAGAACCGCGTCAAGCTGCGCACCCTCATGAGCACCGAGCGCACGGATGAAGCGCTCGCCCGCTTCGACCAGCTCGAACGCCGCGTCGATTACGCCGAAGGCCGCGCCGATGCGCTGCAGATCGCCGAGAACAAGACGCCGTCGCTTGCCGACGAGATCGCAGCGCTCGCCGGGTCGGACGCGATCGACGATGAACTCGCGGCCATGAAGAAGGCGCTCGGCAAGTCCGACGAAAAGGGGGAATAAGCCATGGAAGACGTGTTTCTGCCGATCATCATCGTCGGCATGCTGTTCATCGGCCTGCCCTGGGTAATCCTCCACTACCTCACCAAGTGGAAGACCGCCGCGACCATCACCAGTGACGACGAGGTGCTCCTCGAAGAGCTCTACAACCTCGCCCGCCGGCTCGATGAGCGCATGGACACGGTCGAGCGGCTGGTCGCCTCGGACGACCCGAGCTTCGCCCCGGCCCGCCGCCTGATCGCCGATCATGCCAAGGACAATGAGCAGCTGCGCGAACTCGAAGCGCTGCTGGCCGAAAAGAAAGGAACCCGCCTGTGAACAGCCCCCGCACCACGCTCTACCGTGACAAGCACAATGCCAAGCTGATGGGCGTGTGCGCCGGGATCGCCGATTACACCGGGGTCAACGTCTTCTGGATCCGCCTGATGGCGTTCCTCTCGATGTGGCCCACGGGCGGCGCCTCGCTGCTGGTCTACTTCGTCGCCGGGTTCCTGCTCAACAAGAAGCCGCCCTACCTCTACCGCGACGAAAGCGAGCAGAAGTACTGGCAGGGCATCCGCCAGAGCCCCAAGCGCACCGCCCGCGAGATCCGCGCCAACTTCCGCGACATCGACCGGCGCCTCGCCGCGGTCGAAGCCCACTATGTCAGCAGCAACCCGCGCCTGACCGCCGAGATCGAGCGGCTGCGCTAAGAAGCCCAACTCACGCAACAGGGACCACTACAATGGACGTAGCACAACTGGGCGTCATGATCCCGATCATCGCCCTGATGATCCCGATCGTCGCGATCTGGACCAAGCACCAGCAGAAGATGGCCGAAATGCAGGTCGGCGCCACCGCCGAACAGACCGCCGAAAAGGCCGCGCAATATGTCGGCCAGATCAAGCGGCTCGAAGATCGCGTGCAGGTGCTCGAACGCATCGTCACCGACCGCGGCTACGACATCGCCACCCAGATCGAGGCGCTGCGCGACCAGCGGCGGGTGGATGAAATGGACGCCGGCATCCCGCTCGGCCTCGAGAAGAAGGAGCGCGTGTGATGTTTCATGATGGCCCCGGTTTCATCGCCGGCATTGTCCTGATCTGCACCATGGGCTGGGTGTTCAACAACTGGATCCGCGCCCGCCACGGCTACCCGCTCGAAGACGAGTGGGGCGGCAAGACCGTAAAGCCCGACCAGGCTGAGACCCTGCGCCTCCAGACCGAGAACAAGGCGCTGCACGACCGGCTCGACACGATGCAGGACCGTCTGGTCGTGCTCGAGAAGATTGTCACTGACCGCAGCTATTCGCTCGCCTCCGAGATCGAGGCGCTGCGCGAAACGCCGAGCCTGAGCAAGGAGCGCGTGTAATGGATGAGTTCAACGCCATCCTGCCTTATGTCGGGTGGATCATCGCAGGGGCCTTCACGCTGGGCGCGGCGGGCATCCTGACCTCGTTCCAGACGACCCGGATGAAGATCAAGAACGGCTACCCGCTCGAAGGCATGTGGGGCCAATCGCTGAAGCCGGGCTCGGACAAGCACACCGCCGAACGCGTCACCCTGCTCACTCAGGAAAACGCCCAGCTGCGCGCCGAACTCGGCAGCATCAAGGACCGGCTCGCCAACGTCGAACGGATCGTCACCGACGGCGGCTATCACCTCGGCAACGAGATCGACGCGCTGCGCGAACGTGCGCTCGAAGGTCTCCAGGACAAGGGCAAGGCATAATGGGCGAGATGGTGGTCATCGCAATGGCGATTGTCGCAATCGTGCTGATTGCCGGCGTGAGCATTAACGGCATCGTCGACAAGGTGATGCAGGCCAAGCGCCAGCGCCTCGAGATGGAGGCCGGCAAGCCGGGTCCTGAGCTGCGCGAGATCGCCGAACGCCAACAAATGTTCGAGGATCGCCTGCGCGTGCTCGAACGCATCGCCACCGACCGCGGCAGCCTGCTTGCCGACGAGATCGAGGCGCTGCGCCTCAGCGCGGACAAGGCCATCGGCAAGGAGCACGTGCAGCAATGAGCAGCTGGGCGATCGTTGCCCTCGTGGGCATCCTCATCTGGGGCGTCGTGCAGATCGCACGCGCCCGCGCCGGGATCGTCACCGACGAGGACGGCAACCAGAAGTATATCGCTCCCGAAAATGGGGGCAGCCGGGCCGAGCTGGAAGCGACGCGCCGCGAGGTCGAGACCCTGCGCGAACGGGTGAAGGTGCTCGAACGCATCGCCACCGACGCCAACACCGGCGACGCGCGCGAACAGGCGCGGATCGCTGCCGAAATCGAAGCGCTGCGGGGCCTGCCTGCGGCCCGAACGGAAGGAACGGACCAATGACGACTGTTCTTCTCGACCCCACCCTGGTGCTGACCGCGGGGCTGCTCGTGGGAATCATCGTGCTCACCGGGGCAGCCTTGCGCGCCTGGCAGGGGTGGCTTGAACTCAAGCGCTCGGAACTCGAACGCGTGGCCACGGGCCGCAGCAGCAGCGAGGAAGGCTCAGGCTTCGGCACCGCGCGGATCGAGCTTGCCGACCTCAAGGAACGCATCCGCAAGCTGGAAGCGATCGCCAGCGGGGTCGAATTGTGAGCGGCCCGCGCACCACCGCCGCCCAGGCCGGCATCGGCCTTGGCAGCGCGATCGCGGTGGCGATCAGCTGGAGCCTCCACAAGTCGATCATCTGGGCGGCAGTCCACGGCTTCCTGAGCTGGTTTTACGTGATCTACTATGCGCTGACCCGGCCGGGCGGCATCGGCGGGTAAACTAGCCCCTTCCGTTTCGCTCTCGCCCTGCCTAACGCGTCCCCATGCGCACCCTTTCCGACATCCTCGAAGAGTACGAATTCCTCGAAGGCGACGAGCGTTACGGCTTGCTGATCGAGCTTGGCCGCAGCCTCGAGCCCATGCCCGACGCGCTGAAGACCGACGCAACGCTGGTTCGCGGCTGTTCGGCTGCGGTGTGGGTCTACCCCGCTGGCACCGAGCCTGAGCGGCTGCACTTCCTCGCCGACAGCAATGCCGCGATCACCAAGGGCATCGTCGCGCTGGTCATCGCGGCGGTGCAGGACCGGCCCGCAGCCGAAGTCGCCGCGATGGACGTGATGGGAACCCTCGCCCCGTTCGATCTCAAGAACCAGCTATCGAGCAACCGCACTCAGGGCGTGCCCAACATGATCGCGCTGGTGAAGGAGCATGCCGCAAGGCTGGCGGCGGTCTGACACTCTGGCGCGCCGAGGCGGATGGCGTAAACTCGCCTCCGAGGGGGACAAGCGCTCGGCGAGTCGCCCCGATGGGGAGATTAGCCATGCTCACCAATGCCAAGCCCGTCTGCTTCGTCCTTGCTGCCGATCTGCCCAAGGCGCGAGCCTTCTACACCGAGACGCTGGGCCTCAGCGAAACCGGGGAAGATCCCTTTGCCGTCAGCTATGAACTGGCAGGCACCATGCTGCGCCTCACCAAGGTCGAAGGCCACGTGGCAGGCCCGCATACCGTGCTTGGCTGGCAGGTTGCCGATATTGGCGCAGCGATCGCGGATTTGAGCGCCAAGGGTGTCACTTTCGCGATCTATGAAGGCTTTGGCCAGGACGAACAGGGCGTGTGGACCGATCCCGGCTCAGGCACCAAGATCGCGTGGTTCCACGATCCCGAAGGCAATAACCTGAGCCTGACGCAGTTCGGCTGACGCCTAAAGGTTGCGGCCCACCGTCTCGAAGTCGCCGGCCCCCGCGCTATCGCGCACCACAGCAAGGCCTGCTTCCTTCTGCGCCTTCAGCTCGGCCTTGAGCTTGGCTGGATCGCGCGCGAAGACGAAGCCGAAGCTCACCCCGCCCTCCTTGCCGATGGTCGCATGGTGGAGCTTGTGCGCCTGAACCAGTCGCTTGGCGTAGCCCTTCCTCGGCACCCACTTCCAGTAACGCTGGTGCACCAGCCCGTCATGCACCAGCGTGTAGATCACGCCATAGAGCGTGATCCCGACCGCAAACCACCACAGCCAGTCCCAGTAGAGCGAGCCGTAGATATACATCGCGGCGTTGATCGTGCCGAAGACGACCGCGAAGAGATCGTTCTTTTCCAACACATTGTTATGCGGCTCGTGATGGTCGCGGTGCCAGGCCCAGCCCCAGCCATGCATGATGTACCTGTGCGCGTACCACGCGAACAGCTCCATCCCGATCAGCGAGGACATGACGGTGAGGAATATCTCGAGCCAGCTCATGCGGGCACCTTTTCGGTCAATTCTACGCGGCCCACTCCCGCCCGGCGCGCGTCCGGAAGTGCCCACCACGGCACGTCGGGGCGGCGGTGGTGTTCGAGATGATAGCCGAAATGGAAGCAGGTGGCGAGGCTGGCGAGCGTGCCGAAATCCTCGGAGCGGGCGTTGTGGTGATCGGCAAAGCCGTTGGCGTGTTCGCCCGGGATGTGACGATGCGTGCGGAAGGTGCCGAAGTAGAACAGCTGCAACGACGAAGCCAGCGCGGGCAGCCCGTAGAGCAGCACGATCTGCACCATCGGGATCCCCAGCACCAACCAGTACATGCCCACCACCGTGTGCACGAAAAGGATCGAGCGCCACCCGAAATAGCGCCGGAAGAACGTCGCATACCAGCGCTTGAAATCGGCCGGGTTATGCTCGTCGAAATCGGGATCGCCCGCATGGCCGGCGAGCTTGTGGTGGGTGAGATGCGCGTCGCGCAGGTGCTTCCAGCCAAAGCCCGCGTAGAGCGCCAGCAATACCGTACCAATACCTGCGTTCAGCCTCGGATGGCCGGGCACCAGCGTCCCGTGCATCGCATCGTGGCAGACGATGAACACGCCGACCGAAAGCCAGCATTGCACCGCGGCCATCACCAAGGCGAGCGGCCAGTTGGTCCAGCTGAGCTCGAACACGAACATCGCATAGGCGTGGATCGTCAGCCAGCTTCCGGCAATCGCCAAAGCCAGCGCAAGGCCGATGGCGCGCTGGAAGCCGTGAGGGGGCAAGGCGAAATGCGGGTTCATCTGGCGAGGGATACGCGCGAGGCTGGCATGCAGATGCGTATAGAGCGCGCACGGCAAACGGCAATTGCGTTTGCTTGGCCGGGTTTTGCACCCTGCGCGGCGGCGGATGCTTTAGCAAACGGCGGCCAGCGCTGCGACGTCCGCCCAGTTGTTCGCGAGATGATCGGCCCCCGCAGCGCGCAGCCGCGCGTCATGGCCCGGCTGGATATGCGCCCCGGCAAGCAGGCCGATGACATGCATCCCGGCCGCCTTGGCCGCCTTGACCCCCGACGGGCTGTCCTCAATCACGAGACACGCTTCGGGCGCGACCGCGATGCGCTCAGCCGCGAGCAGATAGATGTCGGGATGAGGCTTGCCGCGCGTCACCAGCTCGGCGCTGAAAACGTGGGGACCGAAAACCTCGGCGAGCCCCAGCACCTCGAGGCACAGCGCCAGCCGCGCAGGGCTGCTCGAAGAGGCGATGGCGCGGGGGCGTTCTCCCAGCGCGCGGATAAAGGTCCCTGCCCCCGGCACTTCGGCAAGGTCGCGGCGGAACCGCGCCATCATGGCGGCAGAAAGGCGCGCGCCCCAATCCTCCGGCACCGGGCGGCCCAGCGCTTCCTCGATCAGCGCGATCACCTCGTCCCAGCGCGTGCCGACATAACGCGCATAGCTCTGCTCGAGCGTGGTCGGCAGGCCGAGCGCGGTCAGCTCCTCGGCGAGCACCAGATTGGCGAGCATTTCGCTATCGGCGATCACGCCGTCGAAATCGAAGATCACCGCGGCAGGATCGAGCATGATCTGGCGCCTACTTGATCACGCGGATATGCGGCTTGCCGTTCGCGATTTCGACTGCCCAGATCCGGTCCTGCCCGGTGCCGACGAACATCGGCAATTCGGCCGCGAACACCGAGAAGACGTGGATTTCGGTTGGCGTCTGGTCGAGCAGATGGGTGATGAACAGGCTGTTGGGACGATTGCCATCTTGCTCGAGCGGAAGCGCGATACAGCTCTTGGTGAACTGGCGTTGTCCGGCAATCTTGCCGTCGACGATCTCGAAGCGGTAATGTCCGCCCAGCGGCACGACATTCGTGGTTTCCTGCGGCACCAGCAGATAGGCGTAGAGACCGCCATTGGGCTTGCCGGTCGGGATCACCACCGTGTTGAACGGCTTTGCCGAGCAGCGGTCGACTTTCTGGCCGCGCACCAGCAGCGAGGCTTCGACGAGCGCTACCTCGCTCGGCACGAACTGCCGCTCTCCTGCCGCATAGGTGGTGCGCCGGATGACCTTTCGGCCATCATAAACACCCGCCCACACAGCTTCATAGCCGCTCCCGGCGGGACGGAAGAACACCGTCTCCCAGCCGTCCTCGATGTCGTTGACGATCCAGCCAGCAATGCCGCGCGTCCGTGCGTCGGGCACATCTTCCAGCATTGCATCAGTGCCATGCCATGCGGCCTGATCGTAGGAATAGACGAGCCAGCCGAGATTCACCGCCTGCTGGACGCCGGGCCGCTCGGCATCGGTGATCGGAGCGGCAGCATCAGCCTTGGCCGGTGGCAGTTCCTGCGCGGCAAGCGGTGCGGCGGCCGATAAACAGGCGCTGAGGAAAATGGCGAAAGCCTTGAACTTGTTCACGATTGCGTCCCTCCCGTCCCTGCCGAGGGACAAGACAGAGCCTATCGCGTCACTCGCCCTTGGGGAAGAAGAACTCGCGCAGGTGTTCGCCGATGCGTGCGGGGCGCAGGGTTTCGGCGTCGATGCAGCACCACGAGGATTGCACCTCGGCGAGCACTTCCTCGCCGCGCTTGATCAGCGTCGAGTAGAACGCGCGCGCGCCGTTGAAGCGTTCGAGCACGGTCTGGGCGATCACGTCGTCTTCGAGGAAAGCGGGCTTGCGATAGGTGATCTCGTGCTTGAGCGCGACCCAGGCCTTGCTCGCCACGTCTTCTTCCGGGGCGATCCCGCGCCAGTGCGCCAACACCGCGTCCTGCACCCAGTTCAGATAGCGCGCATTGTTGACATGACCCATGAAGTCGATGTCGGCCGCGACGACCTTGATCGGGTGGACGAAGGCGGGCGAAAGGGGCGCGATTGCTGACATGAATGTAAACTAGCGCAAGAATTTTACAATTTCCATCACCGACTGGGGGTAAATCGCCGCAATCTTGCCACGGCTCGGCAATCGTGACACTTGGGCCGCTCTTCCAGCCCCCAACCAATGGACCCGAGCCATGGCGAGCCGCCCCCGCACCCTCTATGAAAAGATCTGGGACGCGCATGTCGTCGAGACGCGCGATGACGGGACGGCGCTGATTTATATCGACCGCCATCTGGTGCACGAGGTGACCAGCCCGCAGGCCTTCGAGGCGCTCAAACTGGCCGGGCGACCGGTGCGCAGACCCGAATTGACCCTTGCAGTACCCGATCACAACCTGCCGACGACCGCGCGACGGGATGCCAACGGCATGCCGATGCCCATCGCCGATCCCGAAAGCGCCGCGCAGCTCGCAGCGCTCGAAGTCAACGCGCCCGCTTACGGCATCCGCTACATCCCCGCGACCGCCAAGGAGCAGGGGATCGTCCATGTCGTCGGCCCCGAACAGGGCTTCTCGTTGCCCGGCACCACCATCGTCTGCGGCGATTCGCACACCGCCTGTCACGGGGGCCTCGGGGCACTTGCCTTTGGAATAGGCACCAGCGAGGTCGAACACGTATTGGCGACCCAGACCCTGCTGCTTCAGCAATCACGCCCGATGGAAGTGCGGGTGGACGGCGATCTCGGCCCGGGCGTCAGCGCCAAGGATCTGATCCTGCACATCATCGGACGCATCGGCGCAGCGGGCGGCAGCGGCTACGTGATCGAGTATCGCGGCCGTGTGTTCGAGGCGATGACGCTCGAGGAGCGCCTGACGGTCTGCAACATGAGCATCGAGGCCGGCGCCCGGGCCGGTCTGATCGCGCCCGATGACACGACCTTCGCCTATCTCAAGGGCCGCCCGATGGCCCCCAAGGGCGCGGAGTGGGATGCGGCGGTGGCCTATTGGCGCACGCTCCACACGGACGAAGGCGCGGTCTTCGCTAAGAGCGTTACGATCAACGCTGCGGAGGTGGAACCGAGCGTCACCTGGGGCACCAGCCCCGAGGACGTCGTCCCCATCGGCGGGCGCGTACCCTCGCCGGAAGACTTCGCCGACGAATCGAAGCGTGTCGCCGCGCAGAAGAGCCTCGACTACATGGGCCTCACCCCCGGCACCGCCATGACCGACGTGCCGATCGAAAACGTGTTCATCGGCTCTTGCACCAATAGCCGCATCGAAGACCTGCGCGCCGCCGCCGCGATCCTCAAGGGCCGCCGCAAGGCAAGCAATGTGCGTTGGGCGATCGTCGTCCCCGGATCGGGGCTGGTGAAGGCGCAGGCCGAGGAAGAAGGCCTCGACCGGATCTTCACCGAAGCGGGCTTCGAATGGCGCGAGCCGGGCTGCTCGGCGTGCCTCGGCATGAACCCCGACAAGGTGCCGCCGGGCGAGCGCTGCGCCTCGACCAGCAACCGCAATTTCGTCGGCCGCCAAGGCCCGGGCGCGCGCACGCACCTCGTCTCCCCCGCAATGGCCGCAGCCGCCGCCGTGACAGGGCGGCTCGCCGATGTGCGCGAGCTGGTGTGATGGTCTGGCCTTTCCGGCGCAAAGAGCAAAGCGCCGCCGACAAGTTGCGTGGTGAATGGCAATGCAGCACGTGTGGCAACGCTCACAACGGCATGTTCGATCTTTCTCCGTTGTCGCCCGACCCTTGGCCGCACGCGCGCAACTACGCGCCCAACGCCGAGCTTAGGCTGGACGCTGACTTCCTGAGCGAGGATTTCTGCGTGATGGGCGGATCGACGTTTTTCGTGCGCTGCGTTCTGCCCATACCCGTCCACGGGATGGAACACCACTTCGCCTTCGGCTGCTGGGGGACATTGAAGCGCGAGAATTTCGAGCATTATGTCGATCATTTCGACGCCGGGACAGTGCCCCCCGAGGCGCCTTTCTTCAGCTGGCTGTGCAATTCTCTGCGGCCTTTCGACCTCACAGAACCGCTCGCCTGCGAAATGCAGCCGCAGGAAGGACGCCAGCGTCCGGCGCTGTTCGTCCTCGACGAAGACCACCCGCTCGCCGTGGCACAGCGCGACGGCATATCGCCCGAGGAGGTCCTGCGGTATTACGCGTTGCACGGACACGGTGGAGTGTGACGCCAACCCCTTGAAACCCGCGCGCGCGAGGCGCATGGAAAACGGATGACCGACGAAGCCCCCAAGAAATCGAACACCGCCCGCAACGCCGCCATCGCCGCGGCGGGTGCCATCGGATCGGCGGCCGTGGCCGCAGCCCTGCTCTATGCCGGCAAGCGCAAGAAGAAGCCCGCCGACGAGCCGACCAAGCCCGGCCCGATCCCCTCGGGCGAGCCGCCGCAAACAGATTGAAACTGGCCGACTAAAAGGACGCCCCATGCAGCCCCTCACCCGCGTCGAAGGCCGCGCCATCCCGCTCGGCCTCAAGAATGTCGACACCGACATCATCATTTCGGCCAAATGGCTCAAGACCATCAGCCGCGAGGGGCTCGGCGCAGGCGCGTTTGAATCGCTTCGCGCCGAACCCGGCAACGTCTTCGACGATCCCGCCTACAAGGGCGCGCCGATCCTGATCGCGGGCGACAACTACGGGTGCGGATCAAGCCGCGAGCATGCAGCCTGGGCGATGCTCGACCTTGGCATCCGTGTGGTCATCGCGCCGAGCTTTTCGGACATTCATTCGGGCAACGCGGTCAAGAACGGGATCCTGCCCGTCGTGCTGCCGCAGGACGCGGTCGACCGGCTTCTGGAGGTCGCGCGCGAGGGTCTCGAAATCACCGTCGATCTTGAAGCGCAGACCGTCACCACCCCCTATCAGGACCGCTTCACCTTCGAGATTGACCCGTTCCGGCGGCATTGCCTGCTGAAAGGTCTCGACGAGGTGGGGCTGACGATGGCGCGGGGCGAGGCGATCGGCGGCTTCGAGGCCGAGCGCACCGCATCGCAGCCATGGCTGATGCGCGGCACGGAAGCCGCCTGAGACATTCGAAAAAACAGGGAGAGACCACCGATGAAAGCCATCCGCACCCACCAGACCGGCGGGCCCGAAACCCTGACTTTGGACGAAGTCGAAACCCCCGTCCCCGGCAAGGGCGAGGTGCTGGTCGCGGTCAAGGCCTGCGCGATCAACTATCCCGACGGGCTGATCATCCGCGACATGTACCAGTTCAAGCCGCAGCGGCCCTTCTCGCCCGGTGGCGAGATTTCGGGCGTGATCGAGGCGGTCGGCGAGGGTGTCGAGGGCTTTGCGGTGGGTGACCGGGTGCTGGCCGGGATCGGCAACGGGGGCCTCGCCGAAAAGGTCGTGGTGCCCGCAGGCCGCATGTTCGCGGTGCCCGAGGGCGTGCCCTTCGAGAAAGCCGCCAGCCTGCTGATGACCTACGGCACCACGATCCACGGATTGAAGGACCGCGGTCACATCAAGGCGGGCGACACCGTGCTGATCCTCGGCGCGGCCGGCGGCGTGGGGCTTTCTGCGATCGAACTCGCCAAGGCCTTCGGTGCCCGCGTGGTCGCCGCTGTCTCGTCCGAAGCCAAGGGCGAAGTCGCGAAGCAGGCCGGGGCCGATGAAGTCGTGATCTACCCGCGCGAGGCGATGGACAAGGACGCCTCAAAGGCGCTCGCCGAGGCCTTCAAGAAGGCGTGCGGGCCGGAAGGCGCGAACATCGTCTACGATATCGTCGGCGGGCAATATTCCGAGCCTGCGCTGCGCGCCATCGCGTGGGAGGGCCGCTTCCTCGTGGTCGGCTTCCCCGCCGGGATCGCCAAGATGCCCTTGAACCTCACCCTGCTGAAAAGCTGCGACATCTGCGGCGTGTTTTGGGGCGCCTTCACCGCGCGCGATCCCAAGGGCTTCCACGCGCAGGTGATGGAGCTGTTCGACCTGATGAAGGCCGGCAAGATCGACCCGCTGGTCAGCGAGACCTTCCCCCTCGCCCGCGCCGGCGATGCCATCGCCAAGCTCGAAGCGCGCGAGGCGGTCGGCAAGCTCGTGGTGACGATGGACTAAGTCGCCAATGCGCGCGGCTTCGCGCTTGAAGCCGCGCGCGCTGCGCACTATCGCTGCCCGCGGATCGTCACCCAAGGGACAACACGCACATGACCGATTTCAGGGACCGCGAACGCGCCGAAGAAGCCCATTTCGCGCTTGAGGAAGAGACCGCGTTCCGCATCCTCGCCCGCCGCAACCGGCTGCTGGGCGAATGGGCCGCGGGGCTGATGAGCCTCACGCCCGAGGAAACCGACAGCTACCGCAAGGCGGTGGTGCAGGCCGAGTTCGAGGAAGCGGGTGACGAGGACGTGGTGCGCAAGCTCCTCGGGGATCTCACCGGCGCGCAGATCGACATCACCGAGGCCGATATCCGCAGCAAGATGAACGAAATGGCGATCGAAGCGCGCCGCCAACTGTTGGGCGAGGTCTGAGCCCATGCCCATGACCGCGCGCGAGATCGAGGACGCGATCCTTGCCGCCCTGCCCGGGGCCGAGGTCCAGCTGACCGATCTTGCGGGCGATGACGATCACTGGGCGGCGACCGTCACCGCCCCACAATTCGCAGGGCTCAGCCGCGTGGCGCAGCACAAGCTGGTCTACGGCGCGCTCGGCGGGCGGATGGGCGGAGTGCTGCACGCCTTGCAAGTCACCACGGTTGTCCCCAAGTAACCGTTCATTCAACGCAACACCTGCCAAGGCCGCACACCCCATGACTGACGTCAACGCGCGCATCTCCGACCTCGTCACCAGCAACGACGTGGTGCTGTTCATGAAGGGCACGCCGCTCTTCCCGCAATGCGGCTTTTCAAGCCGTGCGATCGCGATCCTCGAGCATTGCGGCGTCGCCTATGAAAGCGTCGATGTGCTGCAGGACATGGAAATCCGTCAGGGCATCAAGAGCTTCTCGGAATGGCCGACGATCCCGCAGCTCTACGTGAAGGGCGAATTCGTCGGCGGCAGCGACATCATGATGGAGATGTTCGAGGCGGGCGAGCTGCAGCAGCTGCTGGATGAGCAGGGCGTTAAGACGGTTTGAGTTTCGCACCCGCCTCCGCGGGTGCGGTCCTCGGCGCTGTTCCTCCGCTGCGCTGCGGGCGCCTGCGGGCTGCCGTTCGGCCTTGCGGTCGCTAGCGCGACCGATGCCAGCACCACACCGCTAGATCGCGATGAACCGGCCCGAAGGGCCGCAAGCGCGAACGCGCGCCGGCCGGTGAGGCGCAAACAAACAAACCACAAAACAAAAAAGCGCTCCGCAGGACCAGTGCGGAGCGCTTTTTCTTTTTCGGGGAGGCGCAACCCGGAGACCAGGAAGGGCGCGCCTCGCGTCGAAGACCATTGGGACCGCTCCCTACTATGCACACCGCGTGCCAAACTCGAAAAACCACGGAATTCCGCCATTTTCGCCGCAACGTTTTCTTCTCCTTAACTGCGAGTTGTAAAGCCGCCCGACACTCCCTCCCCCGGCCCACCGGACCGCAACGCCAGGCCTGCGGGTCCGCGCGGCAGCATTTCGCCTTGGCTCTTGGCAAGCACGCGCCGTGCGGCCATCCTTTGCCGCGATGACCACCGAATCCGCCCCCGATCCTGGCCGCGAAGGCATTCCTGCCGCCACCATCATCATCTTCCGCAACCCGCCCGATAGCGGCGGCGCGCCGGAGGTGCTGATGACGGTGCGCTCGCGCAACATGACCTTTGCCGGCGGGATGGCAGTGTTCCCGGGCGGACGGGTCGATCCGGCCGATTACGAACTCGGCGAGACGGTCGCGGCCGCGCATGGCCTCACGCCTGACGAAGCCGCGCACCAGATCGCCGCGGTGCGCGAAACGCTTGAGGAAACCGGCCTTGCCCTCGGCCTCGCAGGCGAGATCAACGCGGCCAGCGCCGATGCCGCGCGAAAAATGCTCGGCGAATGCGGCGCGCTCGCGCCGGTGCTCGAGGCTTTCGACTGGCAGCTCGACCTTGCGCAGATTACGCCGTTTGCGCGCTGGTTCCCCAAGAACGAGGCGATCACGCGGGTCTATGACACGCGTTTCTACCTCGCCGACCTCGGCACCGGTGCGGTCGATGTGTCGATCGACCATGCCGAAAACACCCACCTGTTCTGGACGACGGCCGAGGGCGCGCTCGATGCGGCGGCGCGGGGTGACATCAAACTGATCTTCCCCACCCGCCGCAATCTCGAACGCCTCGCGCTGTTTGCGAGCTTCGCCGAGGGCAAGGCTCAGGCCGAGGCGATTCCGGTGCGCACGATCATGCCGCAGGTGGTGGAGCAGGACGGCAAGCCGTGGCTGACGATCCTCGCCGATGCGGGCTACCCGGTGACAGGCGAACTGCTGGAGACCGTCGCGCGCGGATAAGCGGATGCGCAGACCATAGGCGAATCGCTATCGTTTACGTTGGTATCGCTACCATTTTCTGCTGCGCGGGCGCTGCATTCGTATTTTCAGAGCCATTAAATATTATATTTCAGCGGATTGCCGGATAAGCTCCGATGCATCCCGCGCGCACCCTCGCCATCGGATTGACTTCCGGGCGCAGATTTTACAACATTCATGTTAGCGTTAGCAAAACGCTGGGCACGGCGGCCAGAACCGCCGCGGGAGAGGGACATGATGGGCCACCGGGCCTCCACACGTAGCTGCCTTGCGGCAGGCCTGCTCGCTGCGGCGAGCCTTGCCTCCGTGGCACTTGCCGAGACACCGCCCGCCCCACCTCCGGGCACCGCGCATCCCGAGCAGTGGCCCGCCTACCAATACCCCGTGCCCGTGCGCGCCGATCACGAGAAGATGATCGCGGATCTCATCGCCCGCATGACAATCGAGGAGAAGGTCGGCCAGCTGGTGCAGGCGGACCTGTGCTGCGTGACGCCGGACGACTTCAGCAAATACAAGCTCGGCTCGCTGCTGGTCGGCGGCAATTCCGGCCCCAACGGCAACGACCTTTCGCCTGCGGCCGACTGGCTGAAAGCGGCGGATGATTTCTACCTCGCCTCGATCGACCGGTCGGACGGCGGGGTCGGCATCCCGATGATCTGGGGCACCGACGCGGTCCACGGCCATTCGAACATCATCGGCGCGACGCTGTTCCCGCACAATATCGGCCTCGGCGCGATGCGCGATCCGGCGCTGATCGAGACAATCGGCGCGGTCACTGCCAAGGAGATCCGCGTCACCGGTCAGGAATGGACCTTCGCGCCCACGGTCGCCGTGCCGCAGGATTTCCGCTGGGGCCGCGCCTACGAGGGCTATTCCTCCAACCCCGATCTGGTCGCGTCCTATGTCGGCGCGATGGTGCGCGGGCTGCAAGGCTCGCCGACGGGCGACAACCTGCTCGCAGGACCCCACGTGATCGCCTCGACCAAGCACTTCCTCGCCGATGGCGGGACCGACAAGGGCGTCGATCAGGGCGACAGCTCGGCGACCGAAGCGCAATTGCGCGACATCCACGGCAAGCCCTATGGCCCCGCGATCGCCGAGGGCGTTGCGACGGTGATGGTCAGCTTCTCGAGCTGGCAGGGTGTCAAGATGACCGGCAACCACTCGCTGGTGACCGGCGTGCTTAAGGAGCGGATGGATTTCGGCGGCTTTGTCGTCTCCGACTGGAACGCCCACGGACAGGTTGCAGGCTGCACCAACGAGGCCTGCCCGCAGGCGCTGATGGCGGGCGTCGACATGTACATGGCGCCCGACACCTGGAAGCCGATCTACAACGACCTCCTCGCCCGCGCCAAGGCAGGCACGATCCCGATGGCCCGCATCGACGAGGGCGTGGCGCGGATCTTGAGGGTCAAGGCGCGGCTCGGGCTGTTTGGCGCGGGCAAGCCTTCCGACCGCCCCTACTCGGGCCAATGGGAGCTGCTCGGCGCGCCCGAGCACCGCGCGGTGGCGCGTGAGGCGGTGCGCAAGTCGCTGGTGCTGCTCAAGAACCAGGGCGTGCTCCCGATCGCGCCGGGCGGACGCCTGCTGGTGGCGGGCGACGGGGCGGATGATATCGCGCGTCAGGCCGGCGGGTGGACGCTGAGCTGGCAGGGGACGGGCCTCAACAACAGCCAGTTCCCCGGCGCGACCTCGATCTGGGGCGGGCTGAAGCAGGCGGTCGAGGCAGGCGGCGGCAGCGCCGTGCTCTCGCCCGATGGCAGCTTCACCCAGAAGCCCGATGCTGCGGTGGTGGTGTTCGGCGAGACGCCTTATGCCGAGTTCCAGGGCGACCGCGCGGCGCTGCTGCTCGATCCCGAGCTGACCGGGCCCTTCGCGACGATGAAGAAGCTCAAGGCGCAAGGGATCCCGGTCATCGCGGTGATGATCACCGGGCGGCCCCTTTACGTGAACCCCGCGCTCAACGCCGCCGACGCTTTCGTGGTCGCATGGCTGCCGGGGAGCGAAGGCGGCGGGATCGCCGATGTGCTGGTGGGGGACGCGGCGGGCAAGCCGCGCTTCGACTTCTCGGGCAAGCTCCCCGCCGAATGGCCGCGTGCGGCGCAGATTACGGACGGGGTGCTGTTCCCGTTCGGCTACGGGCTGGGCTACACCTCGCCCGCCTCCGCCTACACCGCCCTGCCCGAGCTCGATGCCTCGGCGACCGGCGCCGATGCACGGGTGTGGTTCAATGCCGGGACCCCCGCCGCGCGCTGGTCCTTGTGGGTGAGAGGGACGGGCGACGAGGTCGAGACCCGCGTCACCACCCTCCCCGCCGAGGCGCTGGGCGGCCGCGCGCGGGTGACGGCGGAGAACTACAAGGTCCAGGAAGGCGCGCGCCGTATCGCCGTCTCCAGCGGCACGGCAAGCGTGCAGCTCGGCAAGTTCGAGACCATCGATCTCGCGCGCGAGACCAATGGCGATGTCATGGTGCTGGTGACGATGCGCGTGTGGGACGCGCCCGATGCCGCGCGGATCGGTGTGCGCGGCCCGGGCACCGATGGCTTCACCGCTGTCACCCTGACCGAAACCCCCGGCTTCGTGCGCTACGGCATCCCCTTGAAGTGCCTGCGCGGCAAGGGCGCCGATGTGGCGAAGCTCGACCGGCCCTTCGTGATCGAGACGCAAGGCAAGGCCGATTACGCCATTGCCGAAGTGCGCCTCGGCAGCGATGCCGATCAGATATTGCCGTGCAGCTGACGCGCGGAGAGCTAGACAAATAGGCCGCAAGAGCCGAACCTACGGAGAGACTGATGAACCTCAAGGCTTTCGCTTCACTGCTGCCGCTGGCGGCGCTGACTCTTGCTCCGCTGGGGGCAGCGCAGGTGCAGGCCGCGCCGCCTGTCTCCAAGCCGCTGCCGGTGGGCACCTGCATCAACCTCGGCAACACGCTCGAGCCCGAGCGCGAGGGGAGCTGGGGCGGCGTGCCGGTGCGCGAGGAAGACCTGCAACGCATCGCCGCCGCCGGGTTCAAGACCATCCGCCTGCCGGTGCGCTGGCACAACAAATCCTCCGACAAGCCGCCCTACACCGTCGACCCTGCGTGGATGGACCGCGTGCAGCAGATCGTCGACTGGGCGCTGGCGGCCAAGCTCAATGTGATCCTCAACAGCCACCACTTCGACCCGATCCACGATGATCCGCTGGCCGTCGCCGCGTGGCACGGGGGGGTGTGGAAGCAGATTGCCGAGCGCTTCAAGGGCTATCCCGAGGACACGCTGTGGTTCGAGCTCGAGAACGAGCCGCACAAGAACTTCAACCACACGAACCTGCTCCAGACCCTCGCCCCGGCGCTGGCCGAGGTGCGCAAGCTCCACCCCACCCGCGCGGTGATTATCGGCGGCGAGAACTGGAGCGGGATCAAGTCGCTGGAGACGCTGCCCCTCCCCGAGGATCCGAACATCCACCCGACCTTCCACTATTATGATCCGTTCCTCTACACCCACCAGGGCGCGGAATGGACCAAGCCGGATATGCCGCCCGTCGGCCGCGAGTTCCCGACCGCCGGGGACACCGCGCAGCTGGCCAAGGACGTCGCCAGCATTCAGGCCTATGTCGCGCGCACCGGCAAGACCCCCTTCATGGGCGAGGTCGGGGCCTACGACAAATTCATCCCCCTAGCCGACCGGGTGAAGTATCACCGCACCATCGCCGAAGCCTTCGCGCCGACGGGCATCGGGATGTGCATGTGGGCCTATACCAACACCTTCCCCTTCTTCGATCACGACAAGGGCGAGTGGCTGCCGGGCCTGCGCGGTGCGATCGGGCTGAAGGATGACACCGTCGCCCCACCCGCGCCTGCGCGCGCCGCCGCGCCTGCGCGTGCGGCCCCGTCATCCTCCTCCAAGTCCAAGCTCCCGCCCGAGCTTGCCGCTTTCGACGATCAGGTGCCGGGCGACCTCATCAACGATCCCACCCGCATCGACTGGGACAGCTACGGCCCCGCCTTCAATGCGGGCGGGAGGCAGGCGGCGGACATCCCCGGCGGGGGCGCTGCGCGGGTGTTCACCGTCGCCGAACGGGGGGACTTCCCGTACCGCGCGGCCGCCAACATTCCGCTTCTCGATGGCATTGCCAGCGGCGAGCAGGTGACGGTCGGCTTCTACGCCCGCACGGTCAGCACCGAGCGGTCGGACGGCAAGGGGGTCGTGAGCCTGCGCTTTCAGGAGAACGTCGCCCCCTATGCCGGGTTCGGCGACACCGCAGTGCTGATCGGCAGCGAGTGGCAATGGTACGAAGTCACCGCGACAGCCGACCGCCGCATTCGCAAGTCCGATGCGCTGGTGACCCTGCAATTGGCGGGCGCCAAGCAGGTGCTGGAAATCGGGCAGGCCATCGTGGTGAAGAACGCGGCCACGATCCAGACCACGCAGACGGCGGCCGCGCCCGCACTGAAGGACGCGGCCGGGATCGAGATGCCCGACGCGATCCGCACCCTCGGCCAGCTGGTCAACGATCCCGTCAGCCGCAGCTGGGGCAATGGCGGCGAGGGTGGCACGTGGGAGGGGCTCGATGTCCCCGAAATCTGGCTCCAGAAGGCGACCCGCTTCACCAGCCCCAAAGTCGGCGAGAACCGCTGGGATCTGGTCACCGGCATCCCGATCCTGCCCGATGTAAAGGAAGGCGACAGCTTCGTCGCGGTGGTGATCGCGCGCACGATCAGCGCGCAGACCGACGACGGCATGGGGCTTGTATACGCCCGCCTCCAGAGCGGCACGCCGCCCTACGAAGGCTTCGGCGACAAGGCCTTCAAGCTGGGCAACAAGTGGCAGATGATCAAGCTGCCCTTCACCGTCACCCGCGGCTTCGGCGCGGGCGACGCGAACGTGACGTTGCATTTTGCAGGCGCGGCACAGACCATCGAGGTCGGGCCGGTCTACGTCTTCAAGACCAACTAGGGTCCGGGTGAATAGGCATAGGGGCCGACCACAAGCCCGGTGAACAGACCGGCATAGACCGAGGCGAGCGGCTCGACATTGATCGGGCCGCCCACCTGGCGCCACGCGGTTGCGCCCTCTTCGCGGACAAACACCGCCGCCGTCCCGCCGTCGAGCGACAGCTTCAACTCGACCGGCCCGTTGGTTTCGAGCGGTGCGGAGGCGACCTCCTTGCCCCCCGCCCAGTCGCTCGCCGAGGTGCGAAGGCGGACTACGATCCGCCCCTGCTCCTTGCCCGCGGCGAGGAAATGGGTCTCGTCCATGAAGGCGAGGAGGCCAGCAAAGTCGCCGCGCCGTTCGGGGGTGAAGGCGAGCCGGGTGGTGAAGGCGGCCTTATGGTGGCGCAACCGCTGTCCGGTGAAGGCGGGCCGCGCCATGCTGCCTGGCGCGGCGGGACCGGCGGTGACTTCGAGCGCGCCGTCCCGCACCTCCCATTGTGGCGCCGCCCCGGGCGTGCGAAGCGCGAGCCACTCGTTCGACAGCGGCGAGACGAACTCCTCGCGCCAATTGCTCCATGCCGCCGCCGATGAGGCGGGGAGCTTCGGCGCGGCAGGCGTCAGCGGCACCGGCGCGCCCTTGGGCAGAAACTGCGGCCAGCCATCCTTCCACGTCACCGGCAGCAGGAAGGTCTCGCGCCCCATCAGCGTCGATTGGCCTGCGAAGGGCCGGGTGGCGAGGAACACGCCCCACCAGCTCCCGTCATCGAGCTGCACCAGATCGGCATGGCCCGTCGCCTCGATCCGGGCGGGGCGGTTTGCGGGCAGATCGCGCTGGGTGAGGATCGGGTTGTTCGGCCCCGGCACGTAAGGCCCCTGCAAGCTGCGCGAGCGGTAGATCGTCTGCGAATGTTGGTCCGCCGTGCCGCCTTCCGCCGTCAGGAGGTAGTACCAGTCGCCGACTTTGTAGATATGCGGCCCCTCGGCCCAGACCGGTTTCGTCGCGGGATCGACACCCTTGTCGCGCAGCAGCGTGCGCTTGGGCAGCATTTTCATCGCCACCGGGTCGAACTGCTGGAGCCACAGCGCGCGGTGGCCCTCATATTCGGGCGGCCCCGGAGGCGCGTCGTTGTAGACGATCCACGCGGTGCCATCCTCGGCGAAGAACAGCGAGGGGTCAATCCCGCCGAAATCGAGCCACACCGGATCGCTCCATGGCCCGGCCGGATCCTCGGCGGTGATGACGAAATTGCCACCGCATTCGATGCAGGTGTTGACGATCCAGAACCGCCCGTCGTGGTGAGTGATCGCCGGCGCGAACAGCCCGCGGTTGGTGCCGATGCCGCTGAAGTCGAGCATCCCCGGCCGGTCGATGGCATTGCCGATGATCCGCCAGTTGACGAGGTCGGTCGAGTGCAGGATCGGTAGCCCCGGATACCAGCTGAAGGTCGAGGTGACGGCGTAGAAATCGCGCCCCACGCGCACGATCGAGGGATCGGGGTGGAAGCCGGGGATCACCGGATTGGCGTAGCGCCCCTCGGAGGCTTTGGCGTCTGCCGATTCGTAGGCGAGCCAGTCGAAGCTTGCGACCACATCGCGCGCCGCCGCGCCTTGCGCTGCCGCCGATACCGTCAGCGCCAGTGCTGCAGCGATCATTCTTGTCCTCACCATCCCACTCTCCCGCGCCACGCGCTTTTTTGGGGACTTGCCGCCCCGTGATTGCATGCTAATGGTAGCGCTATCACTGAGGAGGGCAAGAGCCAGAAATGGCCGACAGGATACTGGAAAGCCTGCCCGCGGATTTCCGCGAAGGGCACTTCATCGGCCGGGCCTTGTCGCCCGAGGGGCCGTGCGTCATCACCATTGAGAAGGGCGTGCTTTACGACCTCACTGGCATCGCCAGCACGGTCGCGGGTGCGATTGCGCGGCGCGCTTTCACCGGCGGCACTGTCATCGGCCCGGTCGAGGATGGCTTGCCGGAGGGCTGGAGCCTGCTCGCCCCCACCGACCTCCAATGCATCAAGGCCAGCGGCGTGACCTTCGCCCTGTCCGCCATCGAACGCGTGATCGAGGAGCGCGCCCGCGGCGATGCCTCTGCGGCCTCCGCGATCCGCGCGCAGCTTGAGGACAAGGTCGGCAGCGGCATCCGCTCGGTCGTGCCGGGCAGCCCTGCCGCCGCGCAGCTGAAAGAAGCGCTGATCGAGGAAGGCATGTGGTCGCAGTACCTTGAGGTCGCGATTGGCCCGGATGCGGAGATCTTCTCCAAGGCCCCGGTTCTCTCGGCGGTCGGGACCGGGGCGCCGGTCGGCGTGCGCTCGGATTCGCACTGGAACAACCCCGAGCCTGAAGTGGTGCTCGCCTGCGACGCGCATGGCGAAGTGGTCGGCGCGACGCTCGGCAATGACGTGAACCTGCGCGATTTCGAGGGCCGCTCGGCCTTGCTGCTGTCAAAAGCCAAGGACAACACCGCTTCCTGCGCAATCGGCCCGTTCATCCGGCTGTTCGATGCGAGCTTCACCCTCGACGATGTGCGCAGCGCGGCCATCGAACTGGTGATCGAAGGCCCCGAAGGCTACCGGCTCGAGGGCAAGAACGACATGAGCCAGATCAGCCGCGATCCGCTCGATCTGGTCGCGCAGTGCCTCTCGGAGCATCACTACCCTGATGGCTTCGTCCTGTTCTGCGGCACGCTCTTCGCGCCGACGCAGGACCGCGATACGCCGGGGGCGGGCTTCACCCACAAGGTCGGCGATGTGGTGACGATCCGCTCGAAGAAGCTCGGCACCTTGCGCAACACGGTGACGACCTCGCGCGATGCGCCGGCCTGGACGATGGGGTTTGCCGCATTCGCAAAGAACCTCGCAGCCCGCGGGCTGATCGAGGCGATCTGATAGCCTACACGTAAAACCGGGCGCCATGATGGGGATCGGGGCGCCCGCAAAGGGATGGGGAAGACAGGACTTGGACGCGCAAACCAGCAGCGCCGGCGTGCACAGCGCGATCTACCCGAGCCTTACGGGCAAGCGGGTGATCGTCAGCGGAGGCGGCTCGGGCATCGGCGAGGCGATGGTGGAGGCCTTCGCCCGGCAGGGCTCGGCGGTCGCCTTCGTCGATATTCAGGAAAGCCCCAGCGAGGCGCTGATCGCGCGGCTGGCGGGGGCCGATATCGCACCGCATTTCGAGCGCTGCGACATCACCGATTGCGACCAATACACCGGCACGCTCGCTCGCCTGATCGAGCGTCTCGGCGGCTGCGACGTACTCATCAACAACGCCGCGAGCGATGATCGCCACACGGTCGATGACGTGACCCCCGCCTATTGGGACGAGCGCATGGCGGTGAACCTCAAGCACCAGTTTTTCGCCGCCAAGGCGGTGGTCCCCGCGATGCGCGCGGCTGGCGGCGGGGCGATCGTCAACATGGGCTCGATCAGCTGGCACCTGGGCCTTGCCGACCTCGTCGTCTACCAGACCGCCAAAGCCGCGATCGAGGGCCTGACCCGCAGCCTCGCCCGCGAGCTCGGCCGCGACAAGATCCGCGTCAACACCATCGTCCCGGGAAACGTCCAGACCCCGCGCCAGATGCGCTGGTACACCCCCGAGGGCGAGGCGGAAATCGTTGCCGCACAGTGCCTTGACGGCCGCATCCAGCCCGCCGACATCGCCGCGATGGCGCTGTTCCTCGCCGCTGACGATGCGCGCTATTGCACCGGGCACAATTACTGGGTGGACGCGGGATGGAGATGAACCTGCCGGTCAAGGCCGTGCTCGCGGCGGACAGCCTGCTGGGCGAAGGCGTGCTGTGGGATGCCGAGCGTGCCGTGGTGTGGTTCGTCGACATCAAGCGCCACCGCTTGTGGCATTTCGACCCCGCGACCGGCAGCAACCGCTTCGCCGAGGCGCCTGCGCCGATCGGCTGGGCGATCCCTGCCGAGGGGGGGCTCTTGCTGTGCGGATTGAAGGACGGGCTCTACACCTTCGCGCCGGAAACGGACGCTTTCACAAAGCTTTGCGACGTGCCGGGCGAGCCTGCCGGCAACCGCCTCAACGATGCATGCACCGACCCCTGGGGCCGCGTGTGGTTCGGCTCGATGGACGATGCTGAGGGCGCGCCGTCGGGCCAGTTCTACGTGTTCGACCGCGGCACGATCCGCGCTGCCGGGCCGAGCGGAATTTCGATCACCAACGGCCCCGCCGTCAATGCCGATGGCAGCCGCATCTACTTCACCGACACGGTCGACCAGAAGATCTTCGTCGCCGATCTGTCCGAGGCAGGGGCCGGTCCGGTGCGGCTCTTCGCCGATACCGGCGTACTGTTCCCGACCGCCTACCCCGATGGGCCGGTGGTGGACAGCGTGGACCATGTCTGGACCGGGCTCTACCACGGCAACTGCGTCGCCCGCTTCACGCCCGAGGGCAAGCTCGATTGCACCGTCGCGATCCCGGCGCGCGACATCACCAAGATGGCGTTCGGGGGTTCAGACCTGAAAACCGTGTTCGTCACCTCGGCGACCAAAAACATGTCCCAACAGGACATGGCGGAGAAGCCGCTCGCCGGGAGCCTTTTTTCGTTTCCCGCGCCCGTCGCCGGCTTTGCCCAGACCCGCGCGAGACTTTCGTGAACGCACGCTTTTTCAAGGCGCTGCCAGCCACTCTTGCGATCATCTGGCCCGCCGCCGCGCTGTCCAACCCGGTGCTCGACGCCGGATTTGGCGACAATATGGTGCTTCAGAGCGGAGCGCCGCTGACGCTCTCGGGACGCGCAAAACCGGCAACAAGCGTGACACTGGTGCTCAATGACCGCACAACCACCACGCAATCCGACGCCAACGGCGCGTTTCTGGTCACCCTGCCCGCGCAATCCAACAGCGCCGCACCGCAGAGCCTGACGATCACCGATCCTGCGGGTTCAACAACCTACCGCAACATCCTGTTCGGTAATGTTTTTCTGTGTGGTGGGCAATCCAACATGGAATTGTCGGTCGAGCGCGCGCTCGATGTCTGGAACCAGCTGCGCATGGCCGCCGATGACGGCATCCGGTTGGCGATGGTCCCCAAAACCACCGCGCCGGTGCCGCAATCCGCCTTTGCCGCGCCGGTGGCATGGAAGGCCGCCAGCCCTGAGACCGTCGCGCCCTTCTCCGCCGCCTGCTTCTACATGGCAAAAAGCTTGCGTAGGAAAGACCCTTCGACGCCCGTCGGCCTGATCCATGCCAATTGGGGCGGCAGCGCCGCGCGCGCGTGGTACGATCCCGAGGGCGCCGCTGCGCCCCACGGCAAGGCCGATATCGATCTCCTCGCGCTCTACGCCCGCGATCCCTATGCCGCGACGCAGGCCTTCGTGCCGCAGTGGTTCGACTGGTGGCGCAAGGCCGACAAAGGCCGCGAGCCGCGGAAAAACTCCGCGCTGCTCGACTGGAAGCCGATCCCCAAGTTCTCCTTCTGGAACGAGTGGACCGGCACCGGGCTCGACACCAATCCGCGCGCCAATGTGTGGCTGAAGAAGGTCATCACCCTCACGCCGGCGCAGGCCAAGGGCGACGGCAGCCTCGCGATCGGCGCGATTGACGACATGGACCTGACCTTCGTTAACGGGCACCCGGTCGGCTACACCTTCGGCTGGGGGGTGGAGCGCACCTACCGCGTCCCCGCCGCGCACCTGAAGCCGGGCCGGAACGAGATCCTGATCGCGGCGAACAACATGTGGGACACCGGCGGGTTCTTCGCGGGGCCCGAGCCCCTCGCCTTCACCGCGGCGAATGGCGAACGCGTGCCGCTGGGTGCCGACTGGGAATACGCGCAAACCGCCGTCACCGACGTTCCGCCGCGCGCGCCGTGGGATGCCAATGCGGGCCTCGGCGTGATGCACAACGCGATGGTCGCGCCGCTCGGGCGGATGACGCTCGCAGGGGTAGCCTGGTATCAGGGCGAGGCCGACATCGGCCAAGGCGCCTATGACGCCAAGCTCGCGGTGCTCTTCGCCGGATGGCGCCGCCAGTTCGGCCCGCAGACGCGGATGCTGGTGGTGCAGCTGGCGGACTTTGGCGAGCGCCGCTCGGCCCCGGCGGAGTCGGGCTGGGCGCAGCTGCGTGACGAGCAGCGCAAGGGCGTCGCCGCCGATGCCAATGCCGCGCTCGTCACCGCCATCGACATCGGCGAGCCGACCGACATCCACCCCGCCAACAAGAACGACCTCGGCAAGCGCCTCGCCGCCGCCTTTGATGGCCGCGCGATGCCGATGCCCCAGAGCGCCGCGCGCGAGGGCGGCAAGGTCACGGTGCGCTTCACCGGTATCGCAGGCGCGCTGACCGTGCAGGGCGGCCCTTACCCGCTGGGCGTGGAACTGTGCGAGGCGGCGCAGGGCACCTGCCGCTTCGTGATCGCGCGAGCCGAGGGAAGCAGCCTCGTCATTCCCATCCCCGACGGCATGACGCCAACGCGGGTACGCTATGCCTGGGCCGATGCGCCGGTGGTGAACCTCGTCGATGGCGAGGGGATGCCCGTCCCCGGCTTCGAACTGGGAATCGCGCCATGAAGCTGACCCGGCGCGAGGGCCTCGCAGGCTCAGCGGCGGGCGCGCTGGCGCTGGCGGCCGGGCACACCGCCAGCGCCAGCCCGCTTGCCCATTTCGTCACGCGCGAGGGCACCAAGCTGATGCGCGGCGGCAAGCCCTACCGGATCACCGGCGCGAACCTGTGGTATGCCGCATGGCTCGGCGCCGATGCCGACTATGGCGACCGCGCAAGGCTGGTGCGCGAGCTTGACCGCCTGAAGGCGCTCGGCATCAACAACCTGCGGATCATGGCCGCGGCCGAGGAAGGCCCGCTCAGGAATTCGATCAAGCCCGGCTTCACCCGCGCCGATGGCAGCGCCAATGCGGCGCTGTTCGAGGGCCTCGACTTCGCGCTCGCCGAGATCGCCAAGCGGGGCATGACGGCGGTGGTGGTGCTCTCGAACTTCTGGGAGTGGTCGGGGGGCTTGCAGACGCTGCTGTGGCGCGCGGGCCGCGACTATATCGACATGGGCGACCCCGCGCATCCGTGGCCCGCCTTTGCCGATGCCACCGCCAAGGTTTACGCCAACCCCGAGGCTATCGCGCTCTACCGCGATCATGTCCGCAGCCTGCTGGCGCGGCGCAACAGCGTCACCGGCCTCGCCTATGCCGAGGACCCGGCGATCATGGCCTGGCAGCTCGCCAACGAACCGCGCCCGGGCGGGAGCGATGCCGCGATTGCAGCGAACCGCGCGGAATACCTGCGCTGGATCGGCGACACCGCCGCGCTGATCCGCGCGGGCGCGCCGCAGCATCTCGTGAGCCTCGGGCAGGAGGGGACACAGGCGACCAACGGCGATGCCGCGCTGGTCGCCGATGCGCATGCGGCGGTCGACTATGTCACCGCGCACATCTGGCCGCTCAACTGGAGCTGGGTGAAGGGCGACGACCTCGCCGGGACATGGCCCGAAGGCCGCCGCAAGGTCGAGGCCTATATCGCCGCGCACGTCGCGGTCGCCGAACAACTCGGCAAGCCGCTGCTGATCGAGGAATTCGGCTTCCCGCGCGATGGCGAGGCCTATGCGCCCTCAGTGCCGAGCACCTTCCGCGAGCAATACTACCGTCTGATCTATGACGCGGTCGAGGCCAGTTGGGCCAGCGGCGGGGTGATCGGCGGGAGCAATTTCTGGGCGTGGAACGGAGAGGCGCGCGCAGCCCACTCCGACGCGCGCTTCCGCGACGGCGACCGCAGCTACATGGGCGATCCCCCGCATGAGCCGCAGGGCTGGTACGGCGTGTTCGACAGCGACGCGGCCCTGCACGAGGTGATCCGCGCGCATGTGGCCCGCGCTGGCGCTTAGGGCGGCGGGGCGGTTACGCCGGCCTGCGTCTGGGTGACGGGGCGCATCAGACCCTTCTCGTCATAGGTCAGATATTCGACCGTCACCGCCCGCCGCCCGAGCGCGCCCTTCTGCGCGCCGATGGTCAGCGCGGCGTTGTGGAGGAAGAGGTACCACTGCCCTTTGAACTGGGCGATGCCGGGGTGGATGGTGAAGCTCCCCTCGCCCGATCCGGTCAGCTCGCCGCGGTAGGTCCATGGGCCTTCGAGCGAGATTGCGGTGGCGTAGGAGACGCGCTCATCGGTGTGCGTGGCGCGGTCCAATGAGGCGTAGGTGAGGTAGTAGAGCCCGCCCCGCTTGTGGAGCCACGGCCCTTCCTCGAAATGCGGCGGGGTGATTTCGCGGATCGGCCCCTCGATGCTCACCATGTCCGCGCCGAGCTTGGCGATGTAGCACTGGCGGTTGCCCCACGCGATCCAGGTGGTGCCGTCGTCGTCGGTGAGGACGGTGGGGTCGATATCCTCCCAGCTATGCGTGCCCTTGGGGGTCATGGCGTTGGTGATGAGCGCCGAGCCCTTGGCGTCGGCGAACGGCCCCTCGGGCTTGTCCGAGACGGCGACGGCGATGGCCTTGCCGGGGTTGGCCGCGTCATGCTCGACCGCGGCGTAGAGCCAGTAGCGGCCGTTTTTGGCGATCACCTGCGCGGCCCAGGCATCCTTCGATGCCCATGCAAAGTCCGCGACCTTCATGATGGGGCCATGGAAGGTCCATGTCTTCATGTCGGTGGTGGAGTAGGCGAGCCATTCCTTCATGTTGAACATCTCGCCCTCGCCCGCCTCGTCGTGGCCGGTGTAGAGCCACAGGCGGTCACCGATCACCACCGGAGCGGGGTCGGCGGTGAAGCGGTCGCGGATGATGGGGTTGCTGCCGGGTGCGGGCTCCTCTGCCGCGAGCGGACTTGCGGCGAGGAGTATCGCGAGCGGGAGCAGCCGCATCAGTGACCTTCCCCCATCAATGGTTATGCCGCGGCAATTTCCGCGCCGTCCCGCGATATTTGAGCGCGAAGTCCAACACGCCGCCTTCGGACAGCTGGCCGGTCTTCTCGCGATAAAGCTCCTCCCACGGGGTCTGGCTTTCGGGCACTGGGGGGCAGGTCTCCTCCGCGCGGCGGCGTGCGATCTCCGCCTCTTCGACCAGCGCGTCGCAAGTGCGCGCGTTGAGATCGACGCGGATCATGTCGCCCGTTCGCAGCCACGATAGCCCCCCCCCGACCGCGCTTTCGGGGCTGACGTTGAGGATCGAGGGGCTGTCGCTCGTCCCCGATTGCCGCCCGTCGCCGAGCGTCGGCAGCCACGGCTTGCCGGCGCGGATCATTGCGTCTGGCGGCTGCATGTTGACCACCTCGGCGCTCCCCGGCCAGCCGATCACGCCCGAGCCGCGGATCACGAGGATGCAGTCTTCGTCGATGGCGAGCGCGGGGTCGTTGATGCGGTGGTGGTAATCGTCCGAGCCGTCGAACACGATAGCCCGCGCCTCGAACACGCCCTCGGAGCCGGGGCGCGACAGGTAGCGCGCGCGGAAGGCGGGGCCGATCACGCTGGTCTTGAGGATCGCGAAATCGAACAGGTTGCCCGAGAGCACCATGAAGCCCGCCTTGTCGATCAAGGGGTCGGCGAAAGTGCGTATCATCTCGCGGTCATGGCTTTCGGCCCCGGCGAGGTTCTCTACCATCGTCCTGCCGGTGCAGGTGACGACCTCGCCATGCAGGCGGCCCGCTTCCAGCAGCTCCCACATCGCCGCAGGCACCCCGCCCGCGCGGTGGAAACGCTCGCCCAGATAGGCTCCGGCGGGCTGCATGTTGACCAACAGCGGCAGGTCATAGCCGTGCGCCTGCCAGATATCGGTCTCGAGGCTTACCCCTGCGTGCGCCGCCATCGCCATGATATGCGGCTGGGCGTTGGAGGAACCGCCGATCACGCTGACGGTGGCAATCGCGTTCTCGAACGCCGCGCGGGTGAGGATGTCGGAGGGCTTCAGATCCTCCAGCACCATCTCGACGATCCGGCGGCCGGTGCGATAGGCCATCTGCCCGCGCTCGCGGTAGGGTGCGGGGATTGCAGCGCAGCCGGTGAGCGACAACCCCAAAGCCTCGGCGACCGCGTTCATGGTGCTCGCGGTGCCCATCGAGTTGCAGTGCCCAGCAGAGGGCGCGCTGCTGGTGGCGCGGTGAAGGAATTCGTCCTCGTCGATCTCGCCCGCCGCCAGCTTGCGGCGACTACGCCAGATGACCGTGCCGCTGCCGACCAACTCGCCCTCGTGCCAGCCGTCGAGCATCGGGCCACCTGAAAGCACGATGGCGGGAATATCCACGGTCGAGGCCGCCATGATCTGCGAGGGCGTGGTCTTGTCGCAGCCGGTGGTCAGCACCACGCCATCCAAGGGATAGCCGTTGAGCAACTCCACGAGGCCCAGATAGAGCAGGTTGCGATCCAGCGCCGCGGTCGGCCGGCGGCAGTTCTCGAAGATCGGGTGGACGGGAAATTCGATCGGGATCCCGCCCGCATCGCGGATCCCGTCGCGGGTGCGTTTCGCCAGATCGACATGGATGCGGTTGCAGGGGGAAAGGTCGCTGCCGCTCTGGGCGATGCCGATGATCGGCTTGCCGCTTTGCAGTTCCTCGGGCGTCATCCCGTAATTCATGAAGCGTTCGAGATAGAGCGCCGTCATGTCCATGCGTTCGCGGTTGTCGAACCAGTCGCGCGAACGCAGGCGGCGGGGTGAGGCTTGGTCGGTCATGGGCTCCCGGGGGGCTTGCTGAAGGAGGACGCGAGGCTCGGCCCCGCATCGGAATTGCGGCGGATCAGCTGATAGGCCAGCGTCAGCTGCTCGGCCTTGGCACGCGCGGTGCGCGGCTTGTTCTTGTGGACGCGGGCGATCATCGCCACCGCCTCGGCGGTCATCTCGCGGATCGGCTGGCGGATGGTGGTGAGCTCGGGCCAGATCGAGCTCGCAAGCTCGGTATCGTCGAAGCCGCAGACCGTGACGTCATTGGGCACGTCGAGATGACGGCGATGCGCCATCGCCACCGTGGCGGCGGCCATGTCGTCGTTGGAGGCGAAGATCGCGGTCGGCGGATGCTTGGCGCTGAGCAGCTTCTCGGCCGCGACCATGCCCGAGCGGTAAGTGAACTGGCCTTGCGCGATCAGGCCCTCGTTGATCGTCAGCCCGGCATCGGTCATCGCCGCGCGGTACCCGTCGAGCCGCTGGCCGCTCGCCACCTGATCGGGGTGGCCGATGATGAAGCCGATGCGTTCATGGCCGAGGCTGATGATGTGCCGGGTCATGTCATAGGCGGCCTGGAACTCGTCGATCAGCACCGCGCCGTGGCTGCCGCTCGCCCGCCCCGGGCCAACCGCGACCGCGATCCCGCCCGAGGAGCGGATCAGATCGAGCACGCTCTGGTCATCGCACAGCGGCGGCGGGAGGATGTAGCCCTCGATCCCCCCGTCGATCAGCTTGCGGATCACCCCTTGCGCCTCGGCGGTGTTCTCGCAGGCCTGCACCACGAGGTAGATGTCGCGCCGGCTCGCCTCCTCCAGCGCCCCCATCAGGAATTCACTGAGGTAGGAAGCGGAAGGATTGTCGAACAGCAAGGCGATGCGCAGCTGCGATCCCGCCGCAAGCGAGCGGGCCGCGCGGTTGGGGACGTAATTGAGCTTGGCAATCGCGCCCAAGACCTTCTGCTTGGTGTCCTCGCGCACGTTCTCCTCGCCGTTGATGACGCGGCTCACCGTCATCGGCGAACACTGCGCCTCGCGCGCGACATCGGTGATTGTGGGCGCGGCGTTGGAGCGCCGGGCGGCGCGCTTGCGGCTGGTGGCGGGGGCGTCCGCCTTGAGGGTCGAGGGGATTGTCATGGGGTTGGCCATACTGCCATGCCCCGATTGGCAGCAAGCATGATGATAGGCGCTACCACCCCGCGCGCGGCACCGCCTGATGCAAGCCGGTTGACAAGCCCTCTCCCTCTCATCATGGTAGCGCTACCACAAACGGTCGGCCAGTCAAGCCGGCGTGGCAGGAGAGGGACATCACATGAAGGGGATCAAGCGGGCTGCGCTGGCAGCTGGCGTGTGTCTGGCAGCGTTCGGGATGGTCGCGGGCGAGGCGGTTCAGGCCCAGACCAAGCCGGCCGCGATCAAGGTCACGCGCGCCATGAAAGACGCGCCGTACTGGAACGCAGCCCTCCCCACCGAGCAACGCGTCGAGGACCTCCTCGCCCGCATGACGCTCGAGGAAAAGATCGCCCAGATCATCACCGTGTGGGACAGCAAGAAGGCGGTCCAGAGCGCGGGCGACGTCTTCGATCCCGCCAAGGCGGCGTCGGTCTACCCCAATGGCATCGGCCAGATCGCGCGCCCCTCTGACCGCTCCGGCCCCTCGAGCCCGCGAAAGGTCGGGCGGCGCAGCATCGACGAATCGGTGGCTTACGTGATCGCCGCGCAGAAGTGGGCGATGGAGCAGACCCGCCTCGGCATCCCGATCCTGTTCCACGAGGAATCGCTCCACGGCCTCGCCGCCAAGGACGCGACCGCCTTCCCCCAAGCCATCGGCCTTGCGAGCAGCTGGGACCCGGACCTGATCCGCGACATCAACGCGCTGATCGCCGAGGAAACCAGTGCGCGCGGCGTTCACCTGGTCCTCTCTCCCGTGGTGGACGTCGCGCGTGATCCGCGCTGGGGTCGGATCGAGGAAACCTTCGGCGAGGACCCCTTCCTCGTCGGCGAAATGGGGGTCGCCTCGGTCGAGGGGCTGATGGGCGTCGGCACCACCCGCAAGCTTGCGCCGGGCAAGGTGATGGCCACGCTCAAGCACATGACCGGCCACGGCCAGCCCGAAAGCGGCAACAACGTCGCCCCCGCCCAGATCAGCGAGCGAACCTTGCGCGAGATGTTCTTCCCGCCCTTCGAACAAGTGGTGAAGCGCACCAAGATCGACGCGGTGATGGCGAGCTACAACGAGATCGACGGGGTGCCCTCCCACGCCAACAAGTGGCTGCTGCAGGACGTGTTGCGCGGCGAGTGGGGATATGAGGGCGCGGTGGTCTCGGACTACTACGCCATCGAGGATATGGCCCGCATCCACCACATTGCCCCCGACTTCGCGGCCGCAGGCGAGATCGCGCTGAAGGCCGGGGTCGATGTCGACCTGCCCGAGGGGGCTGGCTTCAAGAACCTCGCAGCCGGGGTCAAGGAAGGCCGCGTGTCGATTGCCGAGATCGACGACGCGGTGCGGCGGCTGCTCACGATGAAGTTCAACGCCGGGCTGTTCGAGAACCCCTGGCCCAACCTTGCCAAGGCGCGCCAGTCGAACGGGCCCGAGGGCGTGGCGCTGGCGCGGAAGGCGGCGGAGCGCTCGCTGGTGCTGCTCAAGAACAACGACGCGCTGCCGCTGGCTCTGCCCGAAGCGGGCGCGGCCAAGAAGCCGACCGTTGCGGTGATTGGCCCCAACGCCGATGTCGCCCGGCTCGGCGGCTATTACGGCGAGCCGCGTGCGAGCGTCACGCCGCTGCAAGGCATCCGCGCGGCGGTGGCGGGCAAAGCGAATGTCGTCCACGCACTCGGCGTCGAGATCATCGACGGTGACAGCGACTGGTGGGACGATGCGGTCGTCCTCGCCGACCCTGAAAAGAACCGCCAACGCATCGCCGAGGCGGTCGAAGTTGCGAAGGGTGCGGACACCATCGTCCTCTTCATCGGCGACACCGAGAAGACCAGCCGCGAAGGCTGGGCCGCCAATCACTTGGGCGACCGCACCAGCCTCGATTTGGTGGGCGAGCAGAACGAATTGTTCAAGGCGATGAAGGCGCTCGGCAAGCCGGTCGTCGTGGTGCTGATCAACGGCCGCCCGCCCAGCTACCCGACCATCGCCGCCGAGGCCGATGCGATCCTCGAAACCTGGTACGCGGGCGAGCAGCAGGGCACCGCGATTGCAGATGCGCTGACCGGCAAGCTCAACCCCGGCGGCAAGATGCCGGTCTCGACCGCGCGCAACGTCGGCCAGCTGCCGAACTTCTACAACTACAAGCCGAGCGCGCGGCGCGGATACCTGTTCGACGAGGTGACGCCGCTGTTCCCGTTCGGCTGGGGGCTCAGTTACACCACCTTTGCGCTGGCCGCGCCGCAGCTATCGGCGACCACGATCAAGCCCGGCGAAGGCGTGACGGTGACAGTGCGCGTCACCAACACCGGCGCGCGCGCGGGCGACGAGGTGGTGCAGGTCTACCTGCGCGACGAGATCAGCTCGGTCACGCGGCCCGTGAAGGAACTGGCCGGGTTCAAGCGCGTGACGCTTGCTCCGGGTGAGAGCCGCGATGTGGCAATCACCATCGAACCGCGCGCCTTCGCCATGTGGAACGCCGAGATAAAGCGGGTGACCGAGCCCGGCACCTTCCAGATCATGACCGGGGCGAACTCGGCCGAGCTTCAGACCGTCACGCTCGAGGTGAAGCCGTGAGCGCCACCCGACGCGATGCATTGGGGGCGATCGGCACTTCGGTCGCCGCACTCGCGATGTCGGGATGCGGCGGGGGATCGGCCACGCCCGCCCCCGCCCCCGTCAGCACCCCTCCGCCCGCGCCCACTGGCGTCCAGCAGCCGGGGATCAACACCATCGCCGCACGCGGCGGCCGACGGTTCGGGAGCGCCATCGCCTCGACCCCCGGCAATGCCAATGCGGGGTCGATCCAGAACTCCGATTACACCGCGATCATCAAGGGCGAATGCGGCATCGTCGTCCCCGAGAACGAGATGAAGTGGCAGGCCGTCCGGCCCGCGCCCACGGTCTTCGCCTTCGACCGGATGGACGAGATCGTGCGCTGGGCGCAGACGAACGGGCTCGCGGTGCGCGGTCACACGCTGCTGTGGCACCGCCCGCAGTGGTTCCCGAACTGGCTCAACACCTACGACTTCGGTGCGACCCCGGTGCGTGAGGCCGAGCGGCTGCTGACCGAGCACATCCAGACCGTCACCCGCCGCTACAAGGGCGTGATCACAAGCTACGATGTGGTCAACGAAGCGATCGACCATGATCGCAACGCGACCATCGAAACCAGTCTCAGCCGCGCGATGGGAAGCCCCGAGGCGGTGCTCGACCTCGCCTTCCACACCGCGCGCGCGGAGCTGCCGACCGAGCAGCTAGTCTACAACGACTACATGAGCTGGGAGCCGCAGCACGCAAAGCACTGCGCCGATGTGCTGCGCTTGCTCGAAGGGTTCAAGAAGCGCGGCACCCCGGTCGATGCGCTGGGGATCCAGTCGCATATCGAGATGTTCTCGATCGATCCCGCCACCGGCGTCGGCCCCTATGCCGAACGCGAATGGCGGCGGTTCCTCGATGAGGTCACCGGCATGGGCTACCGCCTGCTGGTCACCGAGTTCGACGTCAAGGACAAGGCGCTCCCCGGCAATATCGCCCAACGCGACGAGAAGGTCGCCGATTTCGCGCGGCGCTATTTCGAGGTGATGTTCGATTACAAGCAGCACCTCGACGACGTGCTCGCCTGGGGGATGGTCGACAAGTTCAACTGGCTGCAGGGCTTCGACCCCGCCAAGCGCGCCGACGGCCTCGAGGTGCGCGGCACGCCCTATGACAGCACCTACCGCGCCAAGCCGCTGCTCACGGCGCTCGCCAATGTGATTACCGCCGCCGGCTGATCCTCTCGCCGACGGTTTCTCCCTGCGGCCCGGGCAGCGATGCCCGGGCCCTTTTTTGTGCGCGAGAGCCGGCTCCCGCGCGCACCGCGCACAAACGAAAAGGGCCCCCCAGCAATGTGCCGGGGGGCCCATTCCCTGGGGAGCCTTTCGTCTCGCGCGGCGCTGTTAGAAGTTGCCGCGCACGATGAAGGAGAAGCGCCGGTCGTTCATGAAGAACGAGCGCGGGGCCAGCACGCTGGGATCACCGGTATAGGCCTGCGTGGTCTTGGTCACCTCGTCGAGCAGGTTCACCCCCTGCACGCCGACCCGGATATTCTTCGTCACGTTGAAGAAGATCGACGCATCGAGCTGCCCGGTCGCCTCGTTGAAGATCGAGTAGAACGGGAAGATCACGTCCGCCGGGGTGAGCAGGAAGCGCGAGCGCCAGTTATAGGCGGCACGCATGCTGATCGGACCCTTCTCGTAGAAGATCGTCGCATTGATGTTGTGCTTCGAGAGCTGTTCGAGCGGCAGGTTGCCCGGCGGGATGGTCGACGGATTGACCGGCTCGCCGGTGTTGAGGAAGGTGTTCGGAAGGCCCTCGCTCTCGATATAGGTGTAGTTGGCGGCCACACCGAGACCATCGAGCGGCTTGGGCAGGAAGTCATAGGTCTGCTGGTAGGCAACCTCGAAGCCCTTGATCTTGCCGTTCTGGTCGAAGTTGGCAGGCCCCCGCACCAGCACATCGCGCGTGATCCCGTTGCTGGTGATCTGGCGGTTGGTGATCTGCTGGTAGAAGAAGTCGTTGATGTCCTTGTAGAAGGCATTGAAGGTCAAGGACCCGACCGTGTCGAAATACCATTCGGCGCTGAGGTCGAACTGCCACGCGGTCGCCGGACGGATGAAGGGGTTGCCGGCTTCCGCGGTCAGCTCGCCGCTGCCACCCAGACCGATGTTGACGAAGTTGCGGACGTAGGAGTTGTCCGGCCGGGTCAGCACCTTCGAAGCGGCAAAGCGCAGGATCACGTCGTCCGAGAGACCGAACTTCATGTTGAGGCTGGGCAGCCAGAAATCGTAGCTGACTTCGGCCACGTCGAGCGTGGTCACCCCGTTGCCCGCGAAGGTCTGGAGCTGGGCATAGCCGGTCGCGCCGAGGTTACAGACCCCGCCCGGGACCTGCGGCAGGGTGCCCGGAGGCGCGCCAGGAGGCACCGTCGCGGCGCAGCGCACCGAGAAGGGATCCTGAATGTTCAGCGCCTGCCGGCTCGGCACGCCGATCGAGCCCTGCGAGCGGATCGAGGTGTTGACGTAGCGCACCCCGATATTGCCCGACAGGCGAATACCGCCGCCGAACAAGCCGTCGCTGCCGAAATCGAGCTGCAGATAGGCCGCCGAATCCTGCTGGGCGATCGGCTGGATCTCCGCAGGCAGATAGGGCGATCCCGCGATCGCGTTCTGGCGCGCGGAAGCCGGCAGCCAGGTCGGCGAGGCACCCAGCGCACGCGCCCGGTTCTGGATCGACTGGAAGTCGGCCACAGCGCCCTCGTAATCGCCGATCAGATCACCGGCGTAGTAGAAGGCACCCGGAGGGCCAGGGACCTTGCCGCGGAAGAAGTTCGGGAAATCGTAGCGCTGCGAAAGATCCGCCGGCGTATCGCCGAAGTTGACCGGGCGATCACCCGACCAGGTCTCGCTCAGCATCCCCCAGTTGTAGGTGGTGTAGCGAACAGTCTGGTCACGATCCTGATAGCGCGCGCCCCACTTGGCCTTGCGCAGGAAGGCGTCATCGTCGAACTCGTAACCGAAGTCGGCTTGGAAGGCATATTGCGTGCCCGTCGAATCCTCGATGTGGTCCATCGCCGCGCGCCAGAACTGGAAGCGCGGATCGGTGAAGTACTGCGCTTCGGTCGCATTGGCGAGATCGGCGCCGGGGGTCGACCACGTGTAGCCGAGGAATTGCGGCTTGTGCGGGATGATCACCGGCAGATCGCCCGAGATGTCGAGCTCCTGGTCGGCGAAGGACGAGCCGAACACGCTGAAATCGAGGTTTTCCTTGTGCGACGTCGCATATTGCGCGTCGAGCTCGACCGTCAGGCGGTCGGTCAGTTCGGTGCGCAGGTTGAGCGAGTAATCCTCGTTGGTGATCTCGTCATTGACCTGACGGCGGGCGAGCGACTGCTGAAGGCCGCCGATCGGCACGAAGGGCGACGTGCCCGGATTGCCGCGCCAGCCGTTCGAGGCGTTGACGATGTAGCCCGACTGGAACAGCCCGGCGTCGTTGTAGAGGTAATCGGTGAACCCGCCGACCGGGCACTGCGCGCGCGCGGTCGGATCGCCGTTCGTCCCATCGGGGTTGATCCGGTTGGGCCCGGCATCGTTCTGCTGGCAGCCGAGCGGATAGGTCGAATATTCCGCAAGGTCGGGAGCCGTCTCGAAGGTGTATTCGCCCCACTTGTTGGTCGAGTTGGAGCGGATGAATTCGGCGGTGATCAGCGTCTTGCCGTCGATCGATTCGAACTGCGCCGAAGCAGCGATCCCGAAGCGCTCGCGGTCGAACTCCTGGGTGCGGAACTGGCCGCCCACCGGCGCCACGCGGCTGTTGGCATAGTCGGCAAAGCCATCGACCCCCGCCGCGCCGAAGACGCCGCAGGCCGAGCCGCCCGCGGGCAGCAAGGCGGTGTTGGTCGTGCCCGGCAGCGGGTTGCGGCAAACGCGCACGCCATCGGTGTTGGCGGCGTTGACCAGCCGCCCGTCGCGAGTCTGGTAGTTGGCGACCTGAAGGCCGTCCGCGCGGCTCTTGATGCGCGAATAGGACGCGCTGGCGAGCAGGCCGAAGCGGCCCTTGTCGGTATCCCAGGTGTTGCTGATGAGGCCCGACAGCGTCGGCGTCCATTCCTTGCGGAAGTCGCCATAATTGGCCTCGCCGCTGAAGGCGATCTTGAGGCCCTTGTTGTCGAACGGCTTGCGGGTGTTGAGGTTGACCGTGCCGGCAAGGCCGCCTTCGATGGTCTCGGCGGTGGCGTTCTTGCTGATGATCACCGAACCGAGCAATTCAGCCGGAACGTCGGCGAAGTTGAGCGCCTGCCCGCCCACGCCCGCGCCGAAGGCCGAGCGGCCGTTGAATTCGGAGCGCACGAAGTTGAGGCCGCGCACGACCACGCCCGAACCTTCGACCGAGAAGTGGTCGGGGTCGTTGGACCCTGCGAAGCGGTTGATCGCGACGCCCGGAACACGCTGGAGCGCTTCGGTGACCGAGCGGTCAGGCAGCGCGCCGATGTCCTGCGCGGTGATTGCATCGACCACGGTGTCGGCATTGCGCTTCACGCTCTGCGCATTGGCGAGCGAGGCGCGCAGGCCGCTGACGATGATTTCGGTGACCGGCTCGTCGGTGGTGACGGTGTCCTGCGTCTCGGGTTCGGCGGATGCCTGCTGGTCCTGCGCGAAAGCGGCGCTGGCGCTGATCGCACTGCCGACCACGAGCGCCGAAGCCCCGGCGCGCAGCACGCTTTTGTACCACGGCTGGCGGCCACCCGCCCAAACGCCACGCGGCTGCATCGAAGTGCGCATAAGATCCCTCCCCATGTTAGCGCTATCATTTATTCGCAGATAGCTTGCCCTCTTGTGGGAGCATGGCTTATCGAGGGGTAAGCGGCTTGACAATAGGTCTTCGCATTTTTGCAGGGGAAGTGTGGCAATTTGCCAACAACGTCCCGCTGCGATAGGATCGGGACGGGATGAGAGAGAGCAATGGTATCGGTAACGCGGGCCGCCTTGCGCGGGTCGTGATCGTGGGCGGGGGCACCGCCGGATGGATGGCGGCCGCTGCGCTTTCGCGCTTCTTCAACGATGGACGGCGCACGGTCACCCTGATCGAATCCGACGCCATCGGCACGGTCGGTGTCGGCGAGGCGACCATCCCTCCGATCCGCAGCTTCAACGCCATGCTCGACATCCCCGAGGCCGAGTTCCTGCGCGAGACGCGGGGGACCTGCAAACTGGGGATCGAATTCGTCAATTGGGGCCGCATCGGCGATCGCTATTTCCACCCCTTTGGCGAATATGGGCAAGCGCTCCACGGCATCGCCTTCCACCAGCTGTGGCTGCGCGAATATGCCCGCAGCGGCGCAGCCGGGGCGGGCGATATCGGCGAATATTCGATGAGCACCGCGGCCGCCCGCGCGCGCCGATTCGCCCGGCCTGCGGCGGGGGCGCAGTCGGTGGTGCGCGAGATCGCCTATGCCTATCACTTCGACGCCGGGCTCTACGCCGCCTACCTGCGCCGCCTCGCCGAGCGTCAAGGGGTCACGCGAATCGAAGGCCAGGTCAACCAAGTCACTCGCGACGGGGAGACCGGCGACGTCGCCAGCGTCACGCTCGACAATGGCACCACCATCGCGGGCGACCTCTTCATCGATTGCTCGGGCTTCCGGGGTCTCCTGATCGAGGAGGCGCTCGAAACCGGTTACGAGGACTGGAGCCGCTGGCTCCCCATGGACCGCGCGCTTGCGGTGCCCACACGCTCCCCCGGCCCGCCCGATCCCTTCACCCGCGCAACCGCCCATTCGGCCGGGTGGCAATGGCGCATCCCGCTCCAGCACCGCACCGGCAACGGCCATGTCTTTTCGAGCGCCTTCATGGGCGAGGACGAGGCGCGCGCCATCCTGCTGGCGAACCTCGAGACCGAACCGCTGGCCGAGCCGCGGGCGATCCGCTTCCTCACCGGCATGCGGCGCAAGGCGTGGAACCACAATGTGGTGGCGCTCGGCCTCTCATCGGGGTTCATCGAGCCCTTGGAATCGACTTCGATCCACCTAATCCAGAACGGCCTCCAGCGCCTCTTCGCGCTGTTCCCCGACCTGCCGATCCGCGCCGCCGAGCGCGACGAGTACAACCGCGGGATGCATGAACTCTACGAGGACGTGCGCGATTTCATCATCCTTCACTACAAGGCCACGCAGCGCGAGGATTCCGAATTCTGGCGCTATGTGAAGCACATGGAGATCCCCGACAGCCTCGCGCGCAAGATCGACATGTGGCAGCACCGTGGGCGCGTGTTCCGCGAGAATGCCGAGCTGTTCGCGCAGCCAAGCTGGATCGCGGTGATGCTGGGGCAGAACATCTGGCCCGCGATGCACGATCCCATCGCCGACACGCTCGACGAGACGCGGGTCGCCGCCGCGATGGCGCAGATGCGCGCCGCCTATGCCGATGTCGCCGCGCGGCTGCCCGGCCATGAGGAATTCCTGCGCCAATCGGGCAGCTGGCATGTGGCGCCCGAGGCGGCGGTCGCATGAACGCGCCGCCCGTCACCAAGATCGTCATCGTCGGCGGCGGCACCGCCGGGTGGATGACGGCCGCGGCCATGGTCCGCGTACTCGGCGATATGCCCGGCCTCTCCGTGACGCTCGTCGAAAGCGAGGCGATCGGCACCGTCGGCGTCGGCGAGGCGACGATCCCGCAGATCATCGGCTTCAACCGCCTGCTCGGTCTCGACGAGATGCAGTTCATGCGCGAGACCCGCGCGACCTACAAACTCGGCATCGAATTCGTCGACTGGCTGCGCCCGGGGCATTCCTACGTTCACCCCTTCGGCAGCTTCGGCATCGACATGCTGGGGATCGAATTCCAGCACTTCTTCCTGCGCGGCAGCAGCCTCGGGGAAACCGCGCGGATCGACGACTATTCGATTGCGGCAGTGGCGGCCAAGGCAGGCAAATTCGGCTGGCCGCGCCCCGACAATCCGCGCTCGCCGATGTCGAAACTGTCCTACGCCTTCCAGTTCGACGCGGGCCGCTATGCGCGCTTCCTGCGGCGCTATGCCGAAAGCGCGGGCGCGGTGCGGGTCGAGGGGCGGATCACCGATGTGCGACAGGACGGCGAGAGCGGCTTCGTCACGGGCGTCGTGCTCGAAGACGGGCGCGAGGTTGCGGGCGAATTGTTCATCGACTGCTCGGGCTTCCGTTCGCTGCTGCTGGGGCAGACGCTGGGCGTGCCTTTCACCGACTGGAGCAAGTGGCTCCCCTGCGATTCGGCGGTTGCGATCCCGTGCGAATTGGGCGGGGCGATCGAGCCGCTGACCCGCTCCACGGCCCGGCCCGCCGGATGGCAGTGGCGCATCCCGCTCCAGCACCGCATCGGCAACGGACATGTGTTCTCCTCGGCGCATATCGACCGTCAGGCGGCGACCGACCTGCTGCTGGCGAACCTCGACGGCAAGCCGCTCGCCGATCCCAACCAGCTCGCCTTCAAGGCCGGGCACCGCGCGCGGGCGTGGGACAAGAACGTGGTGGCGCTGGGGCTGGCGGGGGGGTTCCTCGAGCCGCTCGAATCGACCTCGATCCACCTCGTCCAATCGGGTATCGCGCGGCTGATGGCGCTGTTTCCCGACACGGGCTTTTCCAATGTGGAGCGCGGCCGCTTCAACCTCGAAACCGAGCGCGAGTATCGCAACATCCGCGACTTCCTCGTGCTGCACTATCGCCAGTCCGAGCGCGACGACAGCGAGTTCTGGCGCTATTGCCGAAACCTGCCCCCGCCCGACAGCCTGAAGGAAAAGCTCGCCTTGTTCACCTCCTCGGGCCGGATCATCCGCGAGAACAACGAGCTGTTCACCGAGGACAGCTGGCTGTCGGTGATGCTCTCGCAAGGGGTGACGCCGCAGGGCTATCATCCGGCGGCCTGGATGCTCGATGCGGCCGAGACCCGGAACCGGCTCGCGCATATCCGCAGCGCGATTGCGCAGGCGACCGCGCAATTGCCGACGCAGGCCGAGTTCCTGCGGGCGAATGGCGGAGCGATCCCGGCCGAAGACTACCTCACCGCATGACCGCGCTGCCCCCGCCAAGCGCGCTGGACGAGATCGCAGGCCCGGTCGATGACGCCGCTTTCGCCACGATCCGCGCCGCCGCACGGCCCGTGGTGCTGCGCGGGCAGGTGGCCGATTGGCCCGCGGTTGCCGCCGCGCGCACAGGCGATGAGGGAATCGTCGCCTACCTCTCCCGCGAGCCCTCCGCCCGGCCGGTCAAAGCGATCGCCGCCGCGCCTTCGGAAGGCGGGCGGTTCTTCTACACGCCCGACCTCACCCGCCTCAACTTCGTGCGCGGGAGCGGGCGGTTCGAGGCTTTCCTCAAGGACCTGCTGAGCGCCGCGAGCCATCCCGAGCCCCCCGCGATGGCGGTGCAATCGGAGGACCTGCCGAGCCTGCTCCCCGGCTTCGTGCGCGACAATCGGCTGGCGCTGCTGCCGGACGTCCCTGCCAAGATCTGGATCGGCAACTGCATCAAGGTCGGCACGCATTACGATGCCAAGGAGAATGTCGCCTGCTGCGTGGCGGGTGAGCGGCGTTTCACGCTTTTCCCGCCGGAGCAGATCGTCAACCTCTACCCCGGCCCCTTCGAGCTGACCCCGGCTGGCATTCCGGTGAGCATGGTCGATCCCCACGCGCCAGACCTCGCGCGCTACCCGCGCTTTGCCGAGGCTGCGCCCCATGCGCTGTCGGGGACGCTCCAGCCGGGGGATGCGATCTACATTCCCTATGGCTGGTGGCACGCGGTCGAGAGCCTCGCTCCGGTCTCAATGCTGGTCAATTACTGGTGGACCCCCGGCCAGCCCGAGGGGATCGGCAGCCCCTACGAAGCGCTGCTCCACGCGATGCTCGCCTTCCGTCACCTGCCGCCCGACCAGAAAGAGGTGTGGCGCGGGATCATCGATTACTATGTGTTCGAGACCGCGGGCGATCCTTCGGCGCATCTGCCGCCCCATGCCAAGGGCGTGATCGGTCCGCCGTCTGCGACGCTGTTCGCGCAGATGAAGGCGATTATCCGGGATTCGCTCTAGGCTGGAGTGCGCGCGCGAGCCATTGGTCGTAGGGCGGCGCGAAGGCGAGCGCGGCCTCGGCCTCGGCGGCGAAGGCGGCGCGGGCGCGGGCCTCGCCTGCGGCATCGGCGGCCAGAGCAGCAGGCGGCAATCCGGGGGTCCATCCGAGCGCGACAAGCAGCGCGAACTGCTCCTGGCTCAGCAGCGGCAACTCCTCGCGAAAGGGAATGCGGCCGCGGCGCTCGAACTGATCGATGACGGCCACCAGACGTCCGGGCAGCGGGCGCGCGCCGAACACGGTTTGTGCCGGCGCGCTGGCGAAATGCAGCGCGAGGATCTCGTGGACGCCCTCCATCATCAGCACCGAGCGGCGGTTGTATTCGTCGCGCTCCAGCGGGGTGATGGCGCGGCCCGGCAGCATCTCGACGAGCAGCGCCAGCTGGCGGTGCGCGAGGTCGAGGTGTAGCGGCCCAAGCGGCTCGAACCGCGCTGACGCATCGCCGAGCGCGACGACGTTGCCAATCCACGGCGCCTCCACCCGCCCCGGCGTCAGCGCCACCGCTCCCAGCGCCCGCGCGCCGAGCAGCGCCTCGGCCTCGGCGCGGGGGAGCGGCGCAGGCGTGCCGAGCATCGCGCGGCGTCCGTCGAGGCCCGCGACCTCGCTGACCCAGCCGGCTCGGGTGAGCGTCAGGCGGTCTTCCAGCGCGATGACGGGGGCGGTTGGCTCGCCGATATAGACGTGGCGGGTCGGGAGCGTCGCGGACCAGTCAGTGAAGGCGAACCGCGGGTGGCTGGCGAGGAGCGCGGCCTGCGGGCCGGTGCAATCGATGAAGAGGTCGGCTGCGATCTCCCCCTGCCCGGCGATGCCGATGGCGCGCAGGTTGTCGCCCTCACCGGGTTCGATGCGGTCGATGACGCCTGCGACATAGCCGATGCCGAGGCTCTCGGCGGTCGCGATCAGCAGGTCGCGGTAGGCGGCGGGGTTCCAGCGCAGGGCATAGTCGACCGCGGAGATCGGGGTCGGCTCGCCCGGCGGGGGCGGCGCGAAGCGGGCAGCAGATGCGAGCACTTCGGCAAGGCTCCCCGCAGGCGGCGCGCCCTCCCCCGGCAGCCGCACCCGGCCCCAATCGCGCGCGAAGGCGGTCTTAAGCGCGGGGTCCAAGGCCTCGCCATAGGCGACAACGGCGTCCTGACCGCTCTCGTCCCACCCTACGTAGCGCGTGACAAGGCGGTAGGAGCCGCCCGCGCGGGTGACGATAGCGGCTTCCTCGACCCCCAGCCGGTCGTGCAGCTTGTTGGTGAACGGCATGGCCGTCGGCGAGGCATCGGCGAAGGCGGCCGGCCCCGGATCGCCGCCCACCACGACGACCTCGCACGAAGGCAGCGCGCGGCGCAGGGCGATGGCGGCGAGGATGCCGAGCTGCCCGCCGCCCGCGACGACGATGCGGCGCAGGGGCTCGCGCGGAGCGCTCACGCCGCCTCGGCGAGGCGCGCGGCTTCGCGCATCAGGTAGTCGCGGTGGCCGGGCATGGTCGCGACCTCGCCCGCCACCGCCATGCGCAGACGCTCGGTGGCGCGCTGTAGCGCATCCGGCGCGATCATTGCCGCGCGCGGATCGTGGGCCTCGGGCAGCATTCCCTGCCCGACATAGACCGCGATCCAGCTCGCATCGTAGAACAGACCGTCGGAATATTTCTCGATCCGCCCCGCGCGCCGCCACAGCTCGAGCTTGCCCGCGAGGCTGTCCGGCACCTGCATCATCCTGACATGGTTCCAGAATTCGGAATCATCACGCGTTGTGGCGTGGTAGTGGAGGATCAGGAAATCGCGCACCCGGACATATTCCATGTCGACCAGCCGGTTGAACTCGTCACGGTCGCGCGGGTCGACTGTGCCGCCAGTCGGGAACAGCTCGATCAGATAGGTGATCGCCATTTGCGCCAGATAAATCGACGTCGATTCAAGCGGTTCGAGAAAGCCGCTCGCCAGCCCGACGCCGATGACATTGTGGCTCCACGAGCGCGCCCTGCGGCCCGGACGGAATTTCAGAATGCGCGGATCGGCCAGCGGCGTGCCCTCGGCAGCGGCGATGATCGCATCGCAGGCCTGCTCCTCGGTGATGTGCGCCGAGGAGAAGACATAGCCATTGCCCATGCGGTGCTGGAGCGGGATCTGCCAGCGCCATCCGGCGGGCATGGCGGTGGCGGTGGTGTAGGGGCGCAGGTCCGGCGTGGCATGGGTGCAGGGCATGGCAGCGGCGCGGTCGCAGGGCAGCCAGTGGGTCCAATCCTCCCACGCCTCGCCCAATTCCTGTCCGAGCAGGATCGACCGGAACCCCGAACAGTCGACGAACAGGTCGCCAACCACCCGCCGACCATCCGCCAACGACAGGGCAACGACATCGCCGCTTTGCGCATCGCGTTCGACGCTGACCACCCGCCCCTCGTGCCGCTCGACCCCGATCTCCCGCGCGAAGTCGCGCATGAAGGGGCCGAACAGCGTTGCGTCGAACTGATAGGCATAGCCAAAGGTCGAAGCGAGGCCGTCACCCTGCGCGGGCGGGCGGAAGCGGTTGGCCTTGGCCGCAGCCACCGCGAGCGAATAATCGCCGATCTCGCGCGCCATGCCGTGCCGCGCGAGCTCCAGCCACCAGTGGTGGAAGCCCACCCCCTGCACCTCCTCGCCGAAGGAGCCGAAGGGGTGGATGTAGCTTTCCCCGATCCGGCCGAAGTCGCGGAAGTCGATCCCCAGCTTGTAGGTGGCGTGGGTGGCCTTCATGAAGGCCGCCTCGTCGATCCCGAGCTTTTCGACAAAGCCGCGGATGTGGGGCAGCGTCGCCTCCCCCACCCCGACGATGCCGATCTCCTCGCTCTCGACCAATTGCACACTGGCGATGCCGGGGAGGAGCTTTGCGATCCCCGCCGCGGTCATCCACCCCGCGGTGCCGCCACCGAGGACGACAACGCGGACAGGCTTGGGTGCATCTCCCATCATCGTCTCCCGCCTATCACCGCAAGGATCAGCCGACCATCTCCTCGAGTTCCTTGCCCTTGGTCTCCACAATGAACTTGCTCACCAAGACAAAGCTGATCGCCGCGCTCACCGTGTAGAACAGGTAAGTTGGCGCAAGGCCGAGCCCTGATGCCATGCCGGGGAAGGTCTGCACCACGGCGTAATTCGCGCCCCACTGTGCCAGCCCGCAGACGGCCAGCGCCGAGCCGCGGATCTGGTTGGGGAACATCTCGCCCAGCATCACCCACATCACCGGGCCCCAGCTGAAGTTGAAGAAGATGACGTAGAGATTGGCCGCGACCAGCGCGATCCAGCCGGCGCTCTCGCTCAGCGTGAGGTTGCCTGCCGCATCGGAGCCCGCGCCGGAGAACGCGTAGGTCATCGCGCCCAGCGTCACCGCCATCCCCGCCGAGCCGATCAGCAGCAGCGGCTTGCGGCCAATGCGGTCGATCAGCACCAGCGCTGCAAACACCGCCGCGATCGAGGCGAGGCCGGAGATGATGTTGCGCTCGAGCGCGACTTCCTCGGACACGCCCGCGAGCCGCCACAGCGTCTCGCCGTAGTAGAAGATCACGTTGATGCCGACGAACTGCTGGAAGGTCGCGAGCAGGATCCCGGCCCATACGATCGGGCGGAAGATGGTGCCCTTCGCGAGCACATCGGACAGGCTCGGGGCGCGGTCGCCTGCGAAGGACTCGCGGATTTCGCCGACCTTGCGCTCCGCCTCCTCGGCACCGAACAGGCGGGTCAGCACCGCGCGCGCCTCATCCTCGCGGCCACGGTTGACGAGGTAGCGCGGGCTCTCCGGGATGAAGAGCAGCGCCACGAGGAACACCGCCGCAGGGGCGGCCTGCGCGAGATACATCCAGCGCCAGGCAGGCATGCCGCCGACCTCGCCCAGAGAATCGCCCGCGGCCTGCGCGAGGAAATAGTTGACGAGGAAGGCCGCCGTCAGACCGGTGATGATCATCACCTGCTGCACCGTGGTCAGCCGTCCGCGGATCTTCGCCGGGGCCACTTCGGAGATGTAAAGCGGCGAGAGCACCGAGGCCGCGCCCACCGCCATGCCGCCGGCGAAGCGCGCGATCACGAACAGGGTGTGACTGTCGGTCTCGCCCTGCACGATCGCGCCGACGAGAAACAGCAGCGCGGCGATGACCATCACGCGCTTGCGGCCCAGCGCATCGGCCAGCCGTCCCGCGAGGAACGCGCCCGCCGCGCAGCCGATCAACAGCGAACCGACCGTGAAGCCCAGCCCCGCATCGTCGAGCGCAAAGGCTTCCTTCAGGCCCGCCTGCGTCCCGTTCACCGCGCCGCTGTCATAGCCGAACAACAACCCGCCGATGGTCGCCACAGCGACGATGGCGGAAATCAGCGCCATATTGGCGCCGCCCCGTGTAGTTTCCAAGATCCCTCTCCCCGGCTGCTTGTTGCAACCCGCACCAGTTATGGTAGCGCTACCTTTGACCGAAAAACGCGCTATGGCAAGCGGCGTTTTCACAAGAGATTCGCGACAAGGCGGGAGAGAATGATGATGCTGACAGGCCGGAACCTTATTGCGGGCGCATGGCGCGAAGGCGCAAGCCACTTCACCGCGCGCGAGGCTGCGAGTGGCGCAGCGCTGGAGCCTGCGTTTGCGGAAAGCTCGGCCGCCGATGTCGCCGATGCCTGCGCGGCGGCCGCTGCGGCCCAACCGATCTACGCCGCCCTTCCCCTGTCGGAACGCGCCGCCTTCCTGCGGCTGATGGCCGCCAAGATCGACGCGCTCGGCGATACCCTCACCCAGCGCGCCATGCTGGAGAGCGGCCTTCCCGAGGCGCGGCTCAATGGCGAGCGTGGGCGCACTGTGGGCCAGCTGCGCCTGTTTGCCGAAGAGGTCGAGAACGGCGGCTGGCAGGGCCTGCGCATCGACCACGCGATCCCCGACCGCGCGCCGCTGCCCAAGCCTGACCTCAGGATGCGCAACATCCCGCTCGGCCCCGTAGCGGTGTTCGGCGCCTCGAACTTCCCGCTCGCCTTCTCGGTTGCAGGCGGGGACACGGCCTCGGCGCTCGCGGCAGGGTGCTGCGTGGTGGTCAAGGGGCACCCGGCGCACCCTGGCACCTCGGAGCTGGTCGCAGGCGCGATCCTCGAAGCGATCCGCGAGAGCGGCCTGCCCGAGGGCGTGTTCAGCCTTGTGAACGGCACCGCCAACGCGCTCGGCGAGGCGCTGGTCAAGGACCCGCGCATCGCCGCGGTCGGCTTCACCGGCTCGCGCGCCGGGGGCCTTGCGCTGATGAGCCACGCCGCCGCGCGGCCCGTGCCGATCCCGGTCTATGCCGAGATGAGCAGCGTCAATCCGGTGGTGCTGATGCCCGCCCGCCTCGAGGAAGCCGCCGAGGCGCTGGGCGCGGCCTATGTCGGCTCGCTGTCCTTGGGCGCAGGGCAGTTCTGCACCAACCCCGGGATCCTGCTGGCGGTCGAGGGCGAGGCGACCACCCGCTTCATCGCCGCCGTCGCTGCTGCGCTCGGCAACGTGCCCGCCCAGACCATGCTCACCGCCGGCATCCAGAGCGCCTATACCAAGGGCATCGAGGCCATCGCGGCGCACGGCGCGGCGCTGGTCGGCACCGGGGCGGAGGGTTCTGCCGCTTGCGGGCGGGCGCAGGTCTTCACCGTCAGCGGCGCTGATTTCCGCGCCAACCCGGAATTGGGCCACGAGGTGTTCGGTCCCTCCTCGATCATCGTCACCTGCGCCGATCTGGCCGAGGTTGCGGCGATCCTCGAAGGGATGGAAGGCCAACTCACCGCAACGCTCCACATGGCCCCGGCCGATTACGATGCCGCGCGCTCGCTTTTGCCGATCCTCGAAAACCGCGCCGGGCGGATCATCGCCAATGCCTGGCCGACCGGCGTCGAGGTGACCCACGCGATGGTCCACGGCGGGCCCTTCCCCGCAACCTCCGACGGGCGCAGCACCTCGGTCGGCACCTTGGCGATCGCACGTTTCCTGCGGCCGGTCAGCTATCAGGACCTGCCCGCCGCGCTGCTCCCCAAGGCGCTGCTCGACGGGCCGAGCACGGTGTTGCGGCGTGTCGACGGGCGTTATGAGGCGTAGAGGACGATGGGAGAGCGAGGCATGACGCGCAGGCAGGCGATCGAAACGGGCACCGCCGCGGCAGCAGCGATGGTGGCGAGCGGGGCGCTGGCGCAGGGCGCGGCTCCTGCCGCTGCGGGCCAGCCGCTGCCCGAGGGTGTCACGCTACCCTCGGGCACTCCCAAGGCGCCGCGCCCCGGCAGCGTCGGCTTCGCGATCATTGGCCTTGGCGACTATGCGCTCAAGCAGATCATGCCGCGCTTTGCCCAGTCCGAGCGCTGCCACATCGCCGCGCTGGTCTCGGGCAATCCGGAGAAGCTGGCGCAGGTGGGCGAGGCCTACGGCGTGCCCGCCGAGGCCCGCTATTCCTACGAAAGCTTCGGCGCAATCGCCGCCAACCGCGGGGTCGAGGCGGTCTACATCATCCTCCCCACCGGCCTCCACGCCGAATGGGCGGAGCGCGCCTTTGCCGCGGGCAAGCATGTGATGTGCGAAAAGCCGATGGCGCTCTCGGCCACCGAATGCGAGCGGATGATCGCCGCCAGCGAGCGCGCCAATCGCAAGCTGATGATCGGCTACCGCTGCCATTTCGAGCCCTATAACCGCGCGGCGATGGAGCTCACCGCCAACAAGGCGCTGGGCGATCTGCGGCTGATCCGCACCGAACATTCCTACCGCCTCGGCCCGGCCACCCCGGCGACCAACTGGCGCATCGCCCGCGCGCAGACCGGCGGCGGCCCGCTCGAGGATTACGGCATCTACGGGCTCCAAGCGGCGCTCTACCTCTCGGGCGAAATGCCCGAGCGCCTCAGTGCCTCCGCCTTCCGCCCCGAGGGCGACCCGCGCTTTGCCGAGGTCTTCGCCCATGTCGCGGTGCAGATGCACTTTCCCTCCGGCGCGGTTGCCCAGATCGTCACCTTCTACGATTCGGCCGGGATCAATATGGTCGAGGCGCGCGGCACCCAAGGTGCGCTCAGGATGCATCCGGCGACCGGCTATGGCGGCAACACGCTCGTGCTGGAACAGGGACGCGAGCGCCGCGTGATGGAACCGGGCGATCCCGAGGTGCAGTTTGCCGCGATGCTCGATCACCTCGCCGCTGCGGTGCGCGAGGGCACGCCGGTCCTCACTCCGGGCGAGATGGGCCTGCGCGATCTGCGGCTGATGGAAGCGATCTACGCCTCGGCTGCGAGCGGGCGCAGCGTGGCGCTGAACCCCGACGGCACGATGCGGGGCTAACCGGCGGAGAGCCCCGCCACCGCCTCCTCGAACGGCGCCTGGTCGATCACGATCGCGCCCGCGCGCGGCCGGTCGAGATCGAGGATCACCCCGAAGGCAAGCGCGATCAGCAGGTAGAGCGTGGTCGAGGCCACCCGGTGCCGCGCACGCGCTCCGGCGAGCGCATAGCCGAGCATCGCGGCCGAGATCGTCGCATAGACCGCCAGCAGCCACAGCACCCGCGCGGGCAGGTGCGCCTGGGCCAGCGCCTGCCGCCGCACCGCGCTGTCCTCGACCGCGTCATAGGCGCCCGCCAGCGCCACGGTGAGCGGTCCGGAGGGGACCTCGCGCATCGCCGCGCGGACCTTTGCGGCGAGCGGCGCACGCAGGCCTGCCGCCCGCTCCTCGGCAGCGCTGCGCTCCTCGCCATCGGCCATTTCCGCCGCCGCGAGCCTTGCTGCGGCATAGGCCTTGAGGTCCGACTGGAGCGGCCCCGCGCGCTCTGGCGGTAGGCCCTCGGCGAGCATCGCCAGATAGCCGACCGCGCTCGCCTCCTGCAGCATCAGCTCGCGCCGATCCTCCAGCCGGTCCAGCGCCATCGAAAAGGAAAAGCCCATCAACAGCGCAAGCAGGCCGAGCACGCCCGAGAGGATGAAGCCTTCATCACCCGGCGCTGCGTCATCCTTGCCGCTGCCCGCGGGGCTTAGCCGGGCGTGGACCCTCAGAGCCAACTCATGCGCGGCGATCATCGCGGCCAGCAGCACCGGCACCACCACCACCAGCGACCATGACCAGAAGCCGTCCACAATTCCCCCCACAAGTCGCGGCTCACCGGAAAAGATGAGGGTGAGAGCCGGATGACGACCCTCAGGCGGCCGCCGCTTTGCCTATCATCGCGAGACTTCAGGGGGAATCCCCTTGATGAATCGCGGCACCCTAGCCGCCGGTCTGAAAAGCCGTTGCCGGTCCCCGGTCGCCCTTTCGTCGATAAAGCGTCACGCTTCGTCGGCTCCCTCGCCCGCTGCCTCCCCGGCCTGCTAGCGCTATGGCAGCGGGGAGAGCTGGTCTCATCAACAGGGCCGCGCAGGGCCCGATCCTTCGAGCGAATTGCCCGCTTTCGGATCGTCCGGCGCCATGTGTCTCCCCCTCTAAATCAATGGCCCGATTGCCTTCGGATACCCCGAAGGACAGGGGCGGCCCGGTTGTGGAGCAGAGTAATGGACCGAAGGGATTTCCTGGCGCTGAGTACCTTTTTCGCCGGCGCCACGCTGACACCATCCATCTTTGGCAAGGCGATTGCCGCCGAACAGCTGCAGGACGGGATCGACATCGCGGTCAAGAAGCGCCTCGCTGACGCGGCGCTCGGCGCGGCGACGGCGGCGGGCGCGAGCTATTGCGACGTGCGCGTCGGGCGGTATCTGCGCCAGTTCGTCATCACCCGCGACCGCAATGTCGAGAACATCGTCAACACCGAATCGACGGGCACCGGCGTGCGCGTGATCGCCGATGGCTCGTGGGGCTTTGCCGCGACCGGCACC
>JAIYEK010000052.1 GCA_027487015.1 Erythrobacteraceae bacterium
ACCAAGACCTTCCCCAACCATTTCGCGCTCGTCACCGGCTACCGGCCCGACCGCAACGGGATCGTCGGCAATTCGATGATCGATCCGCGCCGCCCGGGGGTGATGTTCAGCCTCGGCAACACTGCGCAGGCATTGGACCCCTTCTGGTGGGACGAGGCCGAGCCGGTCTGGATCACTGCCGAGAAGGCTGGCCAGCGCACCGCGACGATGTTCTGGCCCGGAAGCGAAGTCATAGTCCAAGGCCGCCGCCCTTCCGACTGGATGCGCTTCGACCTCAACGTCTCGAACGTGCAGCGCGTGAACACCCTGCTCGATTGGCTCCGCCGCCCCGCGAGCATCCGCCCCGCCTTCGCCACGGTCTATTTCGACACGGTCGACAGCGCCGGCCACAAGTTCGGCCCCGACAGCGCGGAAGTGAACGCCGCGATGGCCGAGGTCGATGCGCGGATCGGCGAGATGGTCGACGGCGCGGCGAAGTTGGGCGTTCCCGTCAACTGGGTGATCGTCGCCGATCATGGCATGCGCCAGACCGACGAGGCCCGCGTGATCCAGCTTGACGATTACATCGACCGGACGAGCACCATCGTGGTCGAAGGCGGGCCTTATGCCGCGATCGAACCCGCAGCCGGAACCGACGAGCGCGTCGCCAAGGCGCTGCTGGTGCCGCATGAGCACATGACCTGCGCCCGCAAGGAAGACCTCCCCGAGCGGCTCCACTACGGCAAGAACCCGCGTGTCGCGGCGATCATCTGCATCGCCGAGGAAGGCTGGACGATCCTCTCAGGCCCCGCGCCTTACCCCGTAACCGGCGGCGCGCACGGCTACGACAATGCCGATCCCCAGATGCTGGCGCTGTTCATTGCGAGCGGTCCGGCGTTCGCGAAGAGCGCGAAGCTCGAGGTGTTCGACAACGTCGCGGTCGCAGCCCTGCTGCGTGCGGTGCTGGGCCTACCGGAAGATGCGGCGGCTGACGGGAAGCTGGCGGATGTGAAGGCGGCGCTGCGGCCCTAGGCCCGCGCCGCCACACCTACCCTGCCGCGCTCTGCCCGTTGCCCTCGCCCTCTGACGCGGCGGTTTCACTGCCCGCATCATCGGTCTTGGCGAGGCTGAAGGCGGCTTGCTCCGTCTCGGCTTCCGCATCCGCACCGGCTTCTGCGCCGGTTTCCTCGTAGCCCGGGTCCTCGTAGACTTCCTCTTCCTCCTTGCGGCCGAACAGGCGGCCCTTGAAGGCCTGCCACAGACCCCCGCCGAGCAGAGCCACGCCGACGAGGATCGGCTTCAGGAACTTCACCAAGAATACCCCGATAGTGCCGAGCAGCCCGAGCTTCTTGGCCGCCGCCACACCCGCGCCTGCCGCGATCAGGCCGGCGATGCCGTATTCGGCTGACGCATCGGTCGCGGGGTTGAAATCGCCGTAGCGCGCGCCTGCATCGAAGCTTGCGTGACCCGCGAACTGCTTGGCCGCGACCCGCACCTCGCCGAGCTTGTCCATGGTCGAGACGAGATTGAGGCTGAGAACACCGTAACGCCCCAACGTGCGAACGTCGTAGTTGAGGGTGTTCGTCACCCCGTCGCTGAAGCGCAGGTTCTGGGCCCAGACCACCGAGTGCGTCGCCTTGTCATAGGCGGGGCGCTCGGCCCAGCCCACGAGGCTGATCGTGGGATACCCGGCTTCGGCACGCGCAGTATTGGCCTCGTTGGTGCCTTCCTGCATCGCGGTGAGCAGCTCGTCGTAATCGGTGGTGGCGGCGTCTTCATCGGAGACATAGCCGCTCTCCTCGAAGGTCACGACCGCGCCCCAGGCATCGCTGGCGGGCGAACTGCCCTTGGGCATCACCAGCCCGAGCACGCCCTCGGCCGATTCCGGCGGGTTGCCCCACAGGTCGACGAGGATCTTGGCCGCGTCTTCCTTGCCGTAGAAGATGTAGTCCTCGCCAAGATCGAGCGTCGCGCGCGCCTCGGGCAGGCTGACCTTGCCGCTGACGGGTTTGAGGCTGTCGAGGAACTTGACGATCTCGGGAGGCAGTTCGCCCTCGGCAGGCGACTGCGCGGCGGCGGGCACGACGAAGAACGCGGCAAGCGCCGCGAGCAAACCTATGAGCAAACGCATGAACGACCCCCTGGCTGAACGCTAGCCAGCTTAACCGGGGACGTGCGATTGCCAAGCGGATTCTGGTGTTGTTGCAACCCGCCGGTCAGTGGCGACCGAAAAGCTTTTCAACGTCTTCCATCGAGAGCTTGACCCAGGTCGGCCGGCCGTGGTTGCACTGGCCCGAGCGCGGCGTCGCTTCCATTTCGCGCAGCAGTGCGTTCATTTCGGCCACGCTCAGCGTGCGGCCGGCGCGGACCGAGCCGTGGCAGGCCATGGTGGCGAGCACCAGCTCGAGCCGTTCGGCGAGCAGCAGCGCGCCGCTGTCCTCTTGGCGGCCATGCTTGGCGATATCGTCGGCCAGATCACGCAGCAGCGCGGCGCTGTCGGCCTTGGGGAGCGCGGCGGGGAGCGCGCGGACAAGCATTGCGGCAGGACCGAAACGCTCGATCACGAGGCCGAAGCGCGCAAGGCCCTCGGCTGCGTCTTCCAACCGGTCGCAATCGACCTCGTCCAGCTCGACCACATCGGGGACCAGCAGGGCTTGCGAGCGCTTGATGCCCTCGGCAGCGCCCGCAGCGCGCAGGCGTTCGAGCACGAGGCGTTCATGCGCGGCGTGCTGGTCGACCAGCACCAGGCCATCGGCAGCCTCGGCGACGATATAGGTGTTCGCAACTTGCCCGCGGGCGATGCCGAGGGGGTAGGATTGCGCTTCGGCGGACACGGGCTTGGCTTCCTCGGCGCGGCCCTGCGGCTGTGCGAGCGGCGCTGACCATGTGGGCCGAGCCTCGCCAACACGCGATGGCGGGGCAGACCAATCTTGCCCGGTGAACAGGGTTTCGAGCAGCGGCGCCGTCGGAGCCGTGACCGGCGCGACCGGCTCGCTCACCCACCGCGCCATTGCCGCCCGATCCGGCCCCTGTGCCGAGCGCCGATCCCCGGTCGCCAGCGCTTGCCTCAGCCCCGAAACGATGAAGCCCCGCACCCCCGCGCTGTCGCGAAAACGCACCTCGGTCTTGGCCGGGTGGACATTCACGTCGACATCCTGCGGCGGCAGGTCGAGGAACAGCGCGAGCACCGCATGGCGATCGCGCGCGAGCATGTCGGCATAGGCCCCCCGCACCGCGCCCACCAGCAAGCGGTCCTTCACCGGACGGCCGTTGACGAAAAGGTATTGGTGATCGGCCACGCCGCGGTTCCAGGTCGGCAGGCCCGCCACGCCGGTCAGGCGCATCACCCCGTGGGGCGTGTCGCGCTCCAGCTCGATCGGGACCGAATTGTCCTTCAGCTCATGCGCGATGATCCGGGCGACGCGGGTCGCCAGCTCCTCGCCCGCCTGGAGGTTGAGGACGGTGCGCTTAGTCCCCTCGCCTGCCGTCTCGAGCGTGAAGGCAATATCGGGCCGCGCCATCGCGAGGCGGCGCACCACATCGAGGCAGGCGGCATATTCGCTGCGGGCAGAACGCAGGAATTTCCGCCGCGCGGGCACCTTGGCGAAGAGCTCTTCCACCCGGACCCGCGTGCCCGGCGGAAGCGCGGCGGGCTCGTCAGCCAGCAGAGAGCCGTGATCGACCACCCGGCGCCAGCCCTCTGCCGCACCAGCCTCACGGCTTTCGATGGTGAGACGCGCGACGCTGGCGATGCTGGGGAGCGCTTCGCCCCGGAAACCCAGTGTAGTGACGAGCTCGATCGCGCCATCGGGGCCGATCAGCGAGTCGGGAAGCTTGGAGGTCGCATGCCGTTCCAGCGCCAGTGCCATCGCTTGCGGCCCCATGCCGCAGCCGTCATCGACCACCTCGATGCGTTGCAAGCCGCCATCGGCCAGCACCACGCCGATTCGCCGCGCACCGGCGTCGACCGCGTTCTCGACCAGCTCCTTCAAGGCCGCAGCAGGGCGTTCGACCACCTCGCCGGCGGCAATACGGTTGACCAGATCGTCAGGGAGGCGGCGGATTTCCGGCATTTCACGCGACGCTAGCGGCGAGCCGCCGCAATTTCGAGGGCAGCCGCACCAAAATCACCGCCACAGTGGACAAATATTTTGGCGTTTTGCCCACGGATTCGCTAGGCGCGCGCTGTCATGTCATAACCGGGTCGAATTCCCCTGCAGCCACCCCATATCAGGCTAGCAGACCCGCCCCGCCTTACCGGAACACCAAACAACATGAGCTTCCTGTCCAATCTCTTCAAATTCGGCTCGCAGAACATGGCGATCGATCTCGGCACCGCCAATACGCTGGTCTATGTCCAGGATCAGGGGATCGTCCTTAACGAGCCCTCGGTCGTCGCGATCGAGACGATCAACGGCATCCGCCGCGTCAAGGCCGTCGGCGATGATGCGAAGATGATGATGGGCAAGACCCCTGACAGCATCGAGGCGATCCGCCCGCTGCGCGATGGCGTGATCGCCGACATCGAAGTGGCCGAGCAGATGATCAAGCACTTCATCCAGAAGGTGCACGGCAAGAAGTCGATGTTCCGCTACCCCGAAATCGTGATCTGCGTGCCTTCGGGCTCCACGTCCGTCGAACGCCGCGCGATCCGCGATGCGGCCTCGAACGCAGGCGCTTCGGACGTCCACCTGATCCTCGAGCCGATGGCCGCCGCAATCGGCGCCGACATGCCGGTGACCGAGCCGGTCGGCAGCATGGTCGTCGACATCGGCGGCGGCACGACCGAAGTCGCGGTGCTCTCGCTTCGCGGCCTCGCCTACACCACCTCGGTGCGCACCGGGGGCGACAAGATGGACGAAGCCATCGTCTCCTACGTGCGCCGCCACCACAACCTGCTGATCGGGGACGCGACCGCAGAGCGCATCAAGAAGGATTACGGCATAGCCATGATCCCGGAAGACGGCGTGGGCGAGACCATCACCCTGAAGGGCCGCGACCTCGTCAACGGCGTGCCCAAGGAAATCACCATCAACCAGGCGCATATCGCCGAGGCCCTCTCTGAACCCATCGGCGCGATCGTCGAAGGGGTGCGCATCGCGCTTGAGAACACGGCGCCTGAACTCGCCGCCGACATCGTCGACCAGGGCATCGTGCTGACCGGCGGGGGAGCGCTGATCCGCCGCCTCGACGAGCACCTGCGCGAGGAAACGGGCCTGCCCGTCTCGGTCGCCGAGGATCCGCTGACCTGCGTCGCCATCGGCACTGGCCGGGCGATGGAGGATCCGGTCTACCGCGGCGTGCTGATGACCGCGTGATCCGCGCATTCGTGAGCCGGACCCAGCGGACGAAGGGACAATAGATCAATGGCGCCTCCCTCTTCGCGCCGCGCCGGTTTCTCGAAGAAAGCGCAGTTTTCGCTGTTCACCGGCTACCTGCTGGCCGCGGCGGGAGCTTTGGTGGGCGCGGCCCTCCTAGCGCTGTCGCTGTGGCAGCCGGCCGCCTTTGCTCCCTTGCGCGGTGTGGCGAGCGATGTCGTTACCCCGGCAGGTACGGGAACGGCGATGGCACGCTCGGGCTCGCAGGGGATTTTCGCGGGGCTGATCGGCTATTTCAACGCCGGCAGTCAGAACGCCGAGCTCCGCCGTGAGAACGAAATCGCCCGCATCCGTCTCGCCGAAGCCGAAGCGGTCAAGGCCGAGAACGCCCGCCTCAAAGGCCTGCTCGGCCTGCGTGATGGGGAGAGCAAGCCGGTTGCGACCGCCAGACTGGTCGGCTCGACCGCCACCAGCGGGCGGCGCCATGCCTATCTCGGCGCGGGCTCGGCGAGTGGGGTCAAGCCAGGGATGCCGGTGCTGTCCGAGCGCGGGGTGATCGGCCGGGTGCTCGAAACGGGGCGCTTCTCCTCGCGCGTGCTGCTGCTGACCGATAGCGAGAGCGTGCTGCCGGTGCGCCGCGCCAAGGACAATGTCATCGCCTTTGCCGAAGGGCGCGGCGACGGGCTGTTGCGCATCCGGCTCGTCAATCTCGGGGTCAATCCGCTGAAGGTCGGCGACATGGTGGTGACGAGCGGCGCAGGCGGCTATTACCGCCCCGGCGTGGCGGTGGCGATCATTGCCAAGATCACCCCCGACGGCGGCATTGCCCGCCTTGTCGCAGAACCGGCCGCGACCAATTTCGTGACGGTCATGCCGATCCACGAGGCCGCTGCGGTCGCGGAGCTCGAAGCCCCTGAGGGCGCAGGCGCACCGCCGGCTGCCAAACCCTCACCCACCCCTGCCGCCTCGCCTACGCCTGTGGCTGCGGCTGCGGAGGAGTGATGGAACGGCTCGATCCCCGCGCCCGCTCGGACATTTACGGGCTTCGCATCAACCGCGCGCCCGCCCCCTGGCGCGTGCGCAGTGTGCCCTATGCCTCGATCATGCTCGCCTCGGCCCTGCCGGTGCTGATGATCGCCGACACCATGCCGCTGGCCCCCTCCTTCGGGTTCCTGATGCTGATCGCCTGGCGGATGGTGCGTCCGGGCCTCCTGCCGCTGTGGGCCGGCGCGCCGCTTGGCGCTTTCGATGACCTCGTCAGCGGCCAGCCTTTCGGGAGCGCCATCCTGCTGTGGTCGCTGGCGATGATCGCGATCGAGGCGATCGAGGCGCGCTTTCCGTGGCGCGGATTCTGGCAGGACTGGTTCACCGCTGGTTGCATGGCCGTTGTATACTGGTTGGCATGTCTTGTGGTCTCCGGTGCAAGCCTGACACCCGAAATGGTCGCGGTTGCCGCCCCGCAAGCGCTTGCCAGCGTGCTGCTCTATCCGCTCATCGCGCGGCTCGCGGCCGGGCTCGACCGCTTCCGCCTGTCGCGCGCGCGGACCATCGACTGATGAAGATCCCCTTCCTGCAGCGCGGGCCTCACAAGCCTGCCAAGATGGTCAACGCCTCGCTGCTGCGCAGTTCCTTCGAACGGCGCGCGGTGCTGATCGGCGCGGTGCAAGGCGGGGTTGGCGTGCTGCTGGCGCTGCGCCTCGGCTATCTGTCGGTTGCGGAGAACGAGAAATATCGTCTCGAATCTGAGAGTAACCGGGTAAACCTTACATTGATTCCGCCGCGCCGGGGATGGATTCTCGACCGCGACGGCGCGCCCCTCGCCTCCAACCGCGCCGACTTCCGCGTCGACCTGATCCCCGAACGCCTGGTCGATGCCGAAGCGACCATCGACCGGCTCGGCGAGCTGCTCGCGCTCGAACCGGCGCGGATTGCCGACATCAAGGACAAGGTCGCGGTCGCGCGCGGCTTCCAGCCTGTCGAGGTGGCAAGCGGGCTCGCCTATGAGGATTTCGCCGCGCTCAGCGTGCGGCTGCCGGAATTGCCCGGCGTCGTCCCCCAGCGCGGCTTCTCGCGCTTCTACCCGACCGGGTGCAGCGTCGGCCATCTGATCGGCTATGTCGGCCCCGCCTCGTCCGAGGAATACGAGAAAGACCCCAACCCGCTGCTCATCACACCCGGTTACAAGATCGGCAAGGATGGGCTTGAAAAGCAGTTCGAAATGGACCTGCGCGGCGTGCCCGGTGCGCGGCGGGTCGAGGTAACCGCGGGGGGCCGGATCGTGCGCGATCTCGAAACCCGCGAGGATGTGCAGGGGCAGCCGATCAAGCTCACTATCGATGGGCCCTTGCAGGACTACGCCGCGCGCCGCATCGGGCTCGAAAGCGGCTCGGTGGTGGTGATGGATTGCCGCACGGGCGACCTCCTGTGCATGGCCTCGATGCCGAGCTTTGACCCCAATTCTTTCTCTGACGGGATCGGCGGGGTTGAATATGCCATGCTGCGCGACGACGAGCGCGTGCCGCTGCGAAACAAGGTGCTGAAGGGACTCTATCCGCCCGGCTCCACCGTCAAGCCGATGGTCTCGATGGCGCTGATGCAGGCCGGTGTCGACCCGGACGAGACCGTCAACTGCGGCGGGGGCCTCAGGGTCGGCAACCGGGTATTCGGCTGCTGGAATCGCGGCGGCCATGGCGCGGTCAACATGGCCAAGGCGATCTACCAGAGCTGCGACGTCTATTTCTACTCGATGGCCCAGCGCATCGGGATGCAGCCGATCGCCGACATGGCGCGGCGCTGCGGGATGGGGCAGGAATTCCCCCTCCCTGTGACCAGCCAGTTCTTCGGCACCGTGCCGGACCCTGCTTGGAAGATGAAGAAGTGGGGCCGCGAGTGGCAGACCTTCGATACGGTCAACGCCACGATCGGTCAGGGCTACATGCTCTCAAGTCCCCTGCAGCTGGCAGTGATGGCCTCGCGCATCGCGACCGGCAACCACGTGATGCCGCGCCTGACGCTCGACACCAAGCCCAAGGGCTTCAACGACATCGATTTCCCGCTCGAGCAGGTCCAATATGTCCGCAAGGCGATGAGCGACGTCGTCAACGGCCCGGGCACCGCGGGCCGCGCGCGCCTGCCGATCCCGGATGTGTTGATCGCGGGCAAGACCGGGACGGCGCAGGTCGTCTCGCTGTCGATCTCGAACGGCAAGTCGGGGCCGTGGAAATACCGCGACCACGGGCTGTTCATCTTCTTCGCCCCCTATGACAATCCGCGCTACGCGGGCGCGGTGGTGATCGAGCACGGCGGCGGTTCGGGCGCGGCCTATCCGATCGCGCGCGACGTGATGACCTTCCTGTTCGACCCCGCCAAGGGCTTGGAGGCGCTCTCCGCGCTCGAGGCGGGCTGGGGCGGAACCGCGCAGCAGCGGCTCGAGGCGCGCTATGCCGCCTACGCCGCCGAGCGCGGGGCGAGCGTCAGCAGGCCGCCCCGCCGCGAGGAAGAGATCTTCGATCGCGTCGAGGCCGAGGCCCGGCGCGCTGCAACTCAAAGCGATGCCATTGCGGGCGAGGTGATCGCGCCCCGGCCCGAGGCAAACCCGTCCGGCACCCCGCCCGGCGCGCCCGCTGCCCCCGCAAGCGCACCCGCCGCAAGCACTGCCCCCTCGCCCGCTCCCCCCGCCCCTCCCGCAGAGACCGCCCGATGAACTCGTTCGCCCAGCGATCCGGGATCATTCCCGAGCCGATTGCGCGCCAGCCCTGGGAGATGCTGATCCCGCTGGTGCTGCTGACCTCGTTCGGCGGGCTGGTGCTCTACTCGGCCGGCGGCGGGGCGATGGAGCCCTTTGCGCTCTCGCACTTCATCCGCTTCGGGGTGTTCGCAGTGATGACCGCGATCATCGCCGCGCTCCCGCGCGATGCGGTGCGGCTGCTGACCTATCCCGCCTACCTGACCGTGCTGCTGCTGCTGCTTGCGGTCGAGATCGTCGGACAGGTCGGCGGTGGGAGCCAGCGCTGGCTCGAATTCGGGCCGATCCGCATCCAGCCTTCCGAGCTGATGAAGCCCGCAGTCGTGCTGGCGATGGCGCGTTTCTACGAGACGCTGCCGGCCGGGATGATCGGATCGTGGCGCTCGGTGCTGCCGGCGGGGATGCTGATCGCGCTGCCGATCGGCCTCGTGCTGCTCCAGCCTGATCTCGGTACCTCGGTTGCGATCGCCTTTGGCGGCGTGGTGGTGATGTTCCTCGCAGGGCTCCCCATGTGGTGGTTCCTGAGTGCCATGGGGGCGGGAATTGCAGCGCTGCCGCTCATCTATTTCTTCGCGCTCCACGATTACCAGCGCGCCCGGGTGACGACCTTCCTCGATCCCGAAAGCGATCCGCTGGGAGCTGGCTACCACATCGCCCAGTCAAAGATTGCAATCGGTTCTGGCGGCATCTTCGGAAAAGGCTTTAACAACGGAACCCAGAGCCACCTCGATTACCTGCCCGAACCCCACACCGATTTCGTGTTCGCCACTATGGCCGAAGAGTGGGGCTTGATGGGCGGGCTGTTCGTGCTGGCGATGTATGCGCTGATCCTCAAATGGGGCTGGAAGGTCGCTGCCGAAGCGCAGAACCGTTTCAGCGCGCTGCTGGCCGCCGGGGCCACCGCGACGATCTTCTTCTATATCGCGATCAACCTCCTGATGGTGATGGGCATGGCCCCCGCCAAGGGCATTCCGCTGCCGTGGATGAGCCACGGGGGCTCATCGATGATGACCAACATGATCTGCATCGGCCTGCTGATGATGGTCAATCGCTGGAACCGGATGGCCCCGCGGCGCGGCCTGACAACCTGATTTTTCGCACTCGCGAAAAGCCTCTTGCCATCAGGCCGGGACGCGCTAAATGCAGCGCCTCACGCGAATCGGGACGCGGCTTCGGCGCTCCCATGCGCGGGTTTTTCCGATGATGTCGGAATGGACGCATAGCTCAGTTGGTAGAGCAGCTGACTCTTAATCAGCGGGTCCTTGGTTCGAGCCCAAGTGCGTCCACCACTTTCCCCTTATTTTTCAATCGGATACGAAGCTCGTCGGTTCGAGCGGCCGGGAGCGTTTCTGTGCTAGGTAGCTCTCTAGGTAGCAGCGCGCTAATTCGGCGCTGCGGTTGCTGAGCCTCCACACATCAGCTTCCACGGTGAAAGATTATGGCCTGCGCTTTGTCCGAGTGCGCTTGAGCGAGTCGTCGTTTCACCTCCCAATCAGCGCGACTGCAAAACCCATCTTGCTCCGCACCAGCATCACCGGCTGGGATGGCCGTTAAGAGCCGCGAGCATCACGGGGAAATAAAGACAGCTAAGCCACCCGAGCTCCGATCCAGATCACCCGGCCGACAATATCGACACCCTTGCGCTGGATGCCCTGCCAGCTCGGATATGCAGGGTGGTCGGTAAGAACGGTCAGACGGTTCTTCGTCGGGTCGATCGCTATTCGCCTTACGAAGATTTCAGAAGACCCACGGATGGCGTAAAGGCCTTCACGCACGCTCTCCTGGAAGCGAACTCGGCTAATCATAACCTCGTCGCCATTGCAGAGGGTCGGCTCCATCGCCTCACCAACAATTGGCAAGATTGCGACACTGGCGGGCTGATCACACAGCCGACCGAGCCAAGCCGCATCAACCAGCCGCCATTGTGAGCGTGAATCGTTACCTGTCCCGTTCAGCAAGGGGACTTTGACTATCGAACGCTGCCCGACTGTCGGCCCCTCCTTTCCACCGAGCATCTCTACGGGCACGTCAAAATGCAATGCCAGCAGCGCTATATCGCTTTGGTCAAGGCGGGCTGGAGAACCTCGTTTAATGAACTGCTGGATGTATGCGGAGTTTCTCCCGAGGAGGCGCGAGATCGATGCGTAGGTCTCTCCTCGCTCGCTGATTAGGCCATCCAACGCCTCCCGCGGCTCCATCCTATCATCTCCTTCGATTTCCTACCTCTCTATCACACGCCTGAGGACGAATCCTAGTCGGACAGACCCCACAAGGTCAGTAGGGCAAGCGAAGGAAGCAAACGCCGCACGGGAGCATAATGGAGTCCGCGAGGCGGTCTCCCAGCTCGGGCTCAATGTACTTTCGGAAGACCCGATCGAACTCCCTCGCGCTGCGCTTTTTGCCCTCGATCTGCTGGGACAGATACGTCTCGTAGAGCTCGGCAACCGTACCGACGCCCTTTGACCCCTGCCTCTTAGCACCCGGCTTCCTGGCAATGCTCTTGCCCTGCTCGACATCGACAAGCAGATCGCGCGCCTTCTTACGCGCATGGGCGAGGGTAAAACTCGGACCATGGCGTCCGATGGTCACATTCAACCACTTGCCCTGAACCCGCTTGCGCAGAATGTACGTCTTGATACCACTGGCGCCCATGCGGAGCCTCAGGCCGGGGACGATACCATCGGCCAGCTCAATCTGACCAGCCGCCGGCGCCTTGAGTCCTGCGATCTTCGCGTCCGTCAAACCTACTTTGTTCGCCATATGTACCTGCTACCTTAGGTAGCTTTTTGTAGTGGATACTGGCGAACATTTCAAGAACAATGCGGACTGTGAATCGCGGATTTCCGCCATTTTTGGACACATGCGGATGCGCTAGGACCCTCTGATCATGGCTCTTAATCAGCGGGTCCTAGGTTCGAGCCCTAGTGCGTCCACCACCCTCTTCCGTGTGACCCTCGATGTTGCAGGCCGGATAGGGGCATTTCCCCTTCGGAAACCCCGGGTAAACCACCTCGCGTGAGGGGCACTTTAACCCTCGCGCGTTAATGCGCGCGGGTGGCTCGGCTTCTCGGCATCTTTTGCGCTGTTGTGCTCGCTCTCCTCGTCCATGGGGTCGCGCCCGCGCAGGCCCAGAATTGGCCGGTGCGCGGGGGCTCCGACACGGTTCGCGACGAGCTCGCAGGCTGGCACGCCGCACCGGCCACGCGCGAGGCGCCGCGCAAGCCCGCCAAGCGAGAGATCGTGGTCGCCATCCGCGAAGCTTCGCAGCGCACCGGCGTGGATTTCGCCTATCTGCTCGCCCAGGCACACATCGAATCCAGCCTCGATCCTGACGCCCAAGCGGGATCCTCAAGTGCACGCGGTCTCTACCAGTTCATCGAGAGCACATGGCTCGCCAGCTACGAGCGCAACGCGGCGCGCTACGGCCTTGAGGCCTCGTTGCGCAGCAAGGCCGCGCGTCCCTCCCGCGAGACACTGCTGGCCTTGCGCAGCGATCCAACCTTCGCCTCGGTGCTGGCCGCAGCCGATGCGCTCGACAATGCCGCGGTGCTGAAGGGAGTGGTCGGTCGCACCCCGACGGCGACCGAACTCTACCTTGCCCACTTCCTCGGTTCGGGAGGTGCGGCACGTTTCCTCACAGTCTGGCAGCGATCGCCAGAGAGTTCTGCCGCCGGGGTGTTCCCCCGCGAAGCGCGCGCCAACCGCGCGATTTTCTACGGCAACGGTAGCGCACCCCGCTCGCTCGAAGAGGTGCTGCGGGCGGTAGAGAACAAGCTTAAGGGCGGTCTGGAAGCGACGGCTGATCTTCACGATCTAGCCGGTATTGACGCTGTAATGAGCGGACAGGAAATATCATGTAATTTGATACTTGTGGGCGATACCTCGACTGATTTGCAAAATGGAAGTTCGCGAGCCAAAGGGTTAACGGTGACCATTCTTGGCGACGATCAGGCCGGGCAAAACGGGCCTGAGAGGGGCGCACCGGAAGGGAGTTGCGCTTCGGATGGCGGCGCCACCTTGGACTCCATGAAAACACAAATCTTACATACCATTATCGATCTTACCTCAACCTCCTTCGAGGTTTTGGGCGAATTCCAGTCGCCAACCCCGGCCAAGTCCGGTCCGACGGCGATTTCCCATCCCAACATGGGTTGTGAACACATCGAGATGTGCTACATGCAACCCATGAACACATCGATCATCACACGCGTTCGCGACCTCGTCGAGAGCGGGAAGATGACCCGCGCCGGGCTAGCCCGTGCTGCCGGTCTCCATGCCAACACCCTGCGCGACGCGGCGGAGCCCGACTGGAATCCGACGGCCGATACCCTACAAAAGCTCGAAATGTTTCTTGATTCCAACGATCAGCG
>JAIYEK010000093.1 GCA_027487015.1 Erythrobacteraceae bacterium
ACCTCCTCGTCATCGACATGCGCGGCCTCGCCGCATTCGTCGCAGACGAGGAAGATGCAGTCATGCGCGCAGCCGGGGTGGGTGTTGGCGAGGTAGGCGTTGGCGCTCTCGACCCGCATTGCGAGGTTGTTGGCCACGAACAGATCGAGGATGCGGTAGACCGAATTGGGCGCAACCCGCTTGCCGCGCGCGGCCGAGAGGTTGTCGGCGATGTCATAGGCCGAGACCGGGCGCTCGTGCCGGGCGAGCTCGGCAAACACCGCCTCGCGCATCGAGGTCCACTGCTCGCCGGACGCGACCAGCGCGCGGGCGGCCTCGGCAACGAGATCCGCTCCGGCGAGTTCGTGATGGCTATGCGCGTGCTGTCCCATGTCTGCGAATATAATGAGACATGGTGACGAGCGCCAGTGGGGGTGAGACTGGAGCGACCTACCCCGCATCCTTCAGAAACGTCGCTCGGTAGAACGTCGGATACATCCGCTTCAGCGCCGCCACCTTGGGGGCGTCCCACCGCACGATGTAACCGTGCTTCGGGTTTTTGAGCATGAAGTCCTGATGATAAACCTCGGCGGCGTAGAACGCCTTGTAGGGCTCAATCTTGGTGACGATCGGCTTCGACCACAGCTTCGCAGCGCCCAGCTGCGCGATATAGGCCTTGGCGACCGCGCTCTGCTCGGCGCTCATCGGGACGATCGCGGCGCGGTATTGGGTGCCGACGTCCGGGCCCTGGCGGTTCTTGAGCGTCGGGTCGGCGACCACCGAGAAGAAGATCCGCAGCAACTGGTCGTAACGCACCACCGCCGGGTCATAGGTGATCTTCACCGCCTCGGCATGGCCGGTCGACCCGCCCGAGACTTCGTCATAGGTCGCGCTCGTCTTGGTGCCGCCGTGGTAGCCCGAGACCGCGCCCTTGACGCCCTTGACGTGGCTGAAGACGCCCTCGACCCCCCAGAAGCAGCCGCCGGCGAAGACCGCGGTCTTGAGGCCTTTCGCCTCCTTGGCGACGCGGGTTGCGGCAGGCGCGGCGACGGGTTCCTCGGCCAGCGCAGGGCCCGCGCAGGCGCTCAGCGCCAGGGAACCGGCGGCGAGGAAAACAGCGATCTTGTGCATGCGTGGTCAGCCTTCGAAAGGCGCGATCACGAACTCGGCTGCGGGGGCGGGGACGCCATTGGAGTTGGCGTTCAATTCGGCCGCTTGCGCAGGCGAGGCCACCGCGCCGCTCCAGCTTTCCGCGTTCGCGCCGACGATCAGCACCGCCCCGAGGACGAAGCCAATGCCGAAATTGCGGAACAGGTCGGAAGAGAAGAGGCGCATGGGGGGGGACTCGTGAATCGCGAAAGTTTCCGCCGGTTCCTTGCCCGCGACCGGATTGCGGCGGGATGAACTGGCGACAGGCCGTATTAGGGTCGCGGCCCTATACTGGTTACGGACTCGGTGAAAAATAGTTGCGCGGGTGCGCAATGCAGGCCGAGCCGTGCGGCGCCTGCGACGAATGCGTGGAAGTGCGTAGCGAAGGGGTCGCGGGACGGGCTTTCCTACAAACGGGCGGCCGAGATAGGGTGACTGGAGGCGGAAATGCAGCGCGATTGACAGTGGGGCGCGTGAAACATGGCCGGCTCGGGAAAAGCGTCGTTATTTCAACGGATGGAGCCGCTCAGAACGCCCAAGGGTCGCATTTCATTGGCGGCCCATTAGCCACCCGTTGCGCAGTCATTGCCGTGTCATTGGCGCATCGCGGAGAGGTTTCACGCAGCCATCCGCACCCCGTTCTGGCCAGCAAATTGTAGGAAGGTGCCTGAAGGCGCCCTCCCAAACATCAATGCCGGAAGTGCCGCATGCCCGTGAACACCATCGCGAGACCTGCTTCGTCCGCGGCGGCGATCACCTCGTCGTCGCGGATCGATCCGCCCGGCTGGATCACGGCGGTCGCCCCCGCCTCGGCGGCGGAGATCAACCCGTCGGCGAAGGGGAAGAAGGCGTCCGAGGCGACCGCGCTGCCGAGGGTGCGGGGGGCGTCCCAGCCATAGGTCTCGGCGGCCTCGCGGGCCTTGATCGCGGCGATGCGCGCCGAATCGCGGCGGTTCATCTGGCCTGCGCCGATGCCGGCAGTCGCGCCGTCCTTGGCGTAGACGATGGCGTTGGACTTCACATGGCGCGCCACGGTCCAGGCGAAGAGGCAGTCCTTGAGCTCCTGGTCGGTGGGCGCGCGCTTGGTGACGACCTTCAGGTCATCCGCCGAAATCGTCCCGTTGTCGCGCGACTGGATCAGCACCCCTCCCGCGATGGTCTTGAGGGCGAGGCCGCCTCGGCGTGGATCGGGCAGCGCGCCGCATTCGAGCAGGCGCAGGTTCTTCTTCTTGGCGAAAATCTCGCGGGCCTCGGCCGAGACCGAGGGCGCGATCACCACCTCGGTGAAAATCGCGCTGATGGCCTCGGCAGTCGCGCCATCAAGCTCGGTGTTCACCGCCACGATCCCGCCGAACGCCGAGACCGAATCGCATGCCAGCGCCGCTTCCCACGCCGCCAGCAGCGAGCCTGATTGTGCCACGCCGCAAGGGTTGGCGTGCTTGACGATCACCACCGCAGGCTCTTGGCCCGCGAATTCTGCAGCCAGCTCCAGAGCGGCGTCGGCGTCGTTGAGGTTGTTGTAGGAGAGCTCCTTACCCTGAAGCTGGGTCGCCTGAGGCACGCCCGCGGTGCCAGCCACCTGCGGGACATAGATCGCCGCCGACTGGTGCGGGTTTTCGCCGTAGCGCAGCGTGTCGGCGCGCTTCAGGGCCATCGGCAGCGTCTCGGGGAAGGGGGTTGCCCCCAGCGCGTCGGCCCCGAGTGGATTGCTGAAGGCGTCGGCGAAAGCGAACCAGCTTGCGATCGCCGAATCATAGGCGGCGGTGCGCGCATAGGCCTTGCCCGCCATCCGCGTGCGGAAGGCCTGAGTCGTCGCGCCGCCATTGGCGTCCATCTCGGCGACCAGCGTCGCGTAATCGGCAGGGTCGGTGAGGATCGTCACGAAACCGTGGTTCTTCGCGGCCGAGCGCACCATCGAAGGCCCGCCGATGTCGATATTCTCGATGATCTCCTCGCGGCTCGCACCCTTGGCCACGGTCGCCTCGAAGGGGTAGAGGTTCACCACCACCAGATCGATCGCGCCGATCGCATGGGCCTCCATCGCCGCGACGTGCTCGGGGTTGTCGCGCAGGGCGAGTAGCCCGCCGTGGACCGCAGGATGAAGCGTCTTCACCCGCCCGTCCATCATCTCGGGGAAACCGGTGAGGTCGGAGACGTCCTTCACGGTAAGGCCTGCATCCCGCAGCGTCTTGGCCGTGCCGCCGGTGCTGACCAGCTCGACGCCGCGCGCCGCCAGCTCGCGGCCGAGGTCCGCCAAACCGCTCTTGTCGGACACTGACAGCAGCGCCCGCCGGATCACACCATCGGTCATTCGAAAACTACCCCGTTTTCTTGAAGCGCCAGGAGAATTGCCCCCCGCTGCGCTGTGCCAGTCCCTCGATCACCAGCTGCTCGGTGGCGTGCGGGCGGCCGTCGCCGTCGACCCACAGGCTATCCTCGGCGGCCAAGGTGATCTCGCCGGCCCCGCCCCTATCGCCGCCCAAGCGGAATTGCCAGAGGCGACCGTCGGGGAGCAGCAGGCTCGCGCCGCGCCGGTCGGGGGAGAGCTGCACCTCGACCCCGCGCCCGAGGTGGAAGCGGATCGCAAAGCCGATCTTGCCGCGTTTGCCGTTCTTGGACGATGGGACGAGGATGTCCTCGCCCGCGAGCTCGGTGCCATCGCCCGACAGCGTCAGGATGCGCTGGTGGGTGAGGCCGAAGCGGCTGGCATAGCCGTTGTGCGCGGCCTCGATCCGGGTCGCCTCGCGGTGGCCGGGCCGGGCGATCTGGCGGCGGTCGAACTCCACCGTCTCGACCCCCTTGCCGAGCTGGCCGTGGAGCAGGACCGCGGTCGAATTGGCGTTGTCGAGCACCATGGTCGAGAAGGCGGCGGTCGCGCGCAGGCCCTGACCGATGCGTGCAGGCACCTGACCGCCCGCCAGCGCCGCGCCGCCGCAATTGACGACGATCCGCTGCGGGCCGTCGCTGAGCTCGAAGGCGAGGGTGGAGGCACAACCGGTGCGCCCGTGCTTGCTGCGCGGCGGCGGGGCGGTGTCGAATTGTAGCAGGGTCTCGCCCGCCTTGATGCGCTGGTAGCCCCAGCCCTGCGCCTGCCCGAGCGGACGGGTGCGCACGCCGCTTGCCTCAATCACGGCATTGACGCGGTCGGCGGGGATCGCGCCCTGTCCCTGCCAGCTCCCCAGCGCGCCATCGCCGTGGCGCAGCGCGAGGAGCGGCGGCACCAGCAGCTCGCGCATGACGCCAAGTGCTGGCGGGGGCGTGACGCGCGCTGCCTCGTAGCAGGCGAGCAGATCGGTCAGCAGCCGGATCGCGTCGAGCTGGGCGGAGGGGCAGCGCGACAGCACGCCGCCATCCTCGCCCACCATATCGCCCAATGCGGTGACCAGCCCCGCCTCGCCGAACAGCCGCCGCGGCTTGCCATGGGGGAGCAGCAGCCCTGCCGTCACCACGCCCGCCCAGGTTGCGACCTGCCCGAGGCCGGCGGGCTCCTTGGGCGCGCGCTTGTCGAGCCAGCCCGCAGTCTCGGCAATGGCGGCAAGCAGGCGCGCCTTCAGCGGCTTGTCATTCCCGCCGAGCATCAGCGGGGCGTGGACCAGCCATGCGACCAACCTGAGGCCCGCAAGCTCCGGCTCCCACGCAGGCCCCTTGCCCGCTGCGCCGTGCCCGTGGAGCCACAGCCCCGCGATCCGCTCGGCCACCGCGGACGCGTCGGCGCGCGAGGCGCTGGCGGCGAGATCGCCGAGCCAGCTGAAGGAATGCACCACCCGCTCGACGCCGGGTGCATGATGCGCGCTCACCGAGAAGTCGAAGCTGCTGATCGGGAGGCGGACGCCGTGGATCAGGAAGTGCCCGGCCCTCAGCGCCGTGCCCGCCATCCGGTCGCCGCGGTTGGGGCTCTCGACCGTCGCCAGCACCCGCAGGGCCTGCGGGCGGCGGAACGGCGCGGCAAGTGCATGGCCGGGGACGCCGAGGCGGTAGGCGAGCCGGATCAGCGCCTCGCCCGGGCCCGATTTGATCGCGATGACATCGCTGAGCGCCAGCGCCCGCGAAGGTTCCTCCACCGGCGGCGGAGCAGGAGCCTCGGCCCCGGCTTCCGCCCCGCGCCCGAGCGGCAGCACCGGCGCATCCGCCACCCGCTCGACCAGCGCTTCGGCGCGGGTGGCGGCAGGGGTGCGCAGCAGGCTGGTCACTTACCTTCCGCCCTTCAGCGCGGCGATGTTGGCGGCGTAGTGCTCGCTTCCGCCCTTGAAGGTCGCCGAGCCCGCGACCAGCACATCGGCCCCCGCCTCGACACACAGCCGCGCGGTCTCGGCATTGACCCCGCCGTCGACCTCGAGATGGATCATGCGGCCCGAACGGGTGATCATCGAGCGGATGCGCGCGATCTTGTCGAGCTGGGAGGGGATGAAGCTCTGCCCGCCGAAACCGGGGTTGACGCTCATGACGAGGATGAGGTCGGCAAGGTCCATGAGATTGTCGAGCACCTCGACCGGCGTGCCGGGGTTGATGACGACTCCCGCCTTCTTGCCCAGCGCCTTGATCGCCTGGAGTGTGCGGTGGATGTGCGGTCCGGCCTCGGGGTGGACAGTGATGATGTCCGCGCCCGCTTCGGCGAAGGCCTGAAGGTAGGGATCGACCGGCGCGATCATCAGATGGACGTCGAAGGGCTTGGCCGTGTGCGGGCGCAGCGCCTTCACGACGTCAGGGCCGATGGTGATGTTCGGCACGAAATGCCCGTCCATCACGTCGATATGGATCCAGTCGGCCCCGGCCGTGTCGACGGCGCGGACCTCCTCGCCGAGCCGGGCGAAATCGGCGGAGAGGATCGAGGGGGAGATCAGAGGTGTGGGCATGGCGCGGGCGGCAAGCCTTTCTGGGACGCTTTTGCGGACATAGGAGCGCGGCGAATCGCGCGACAAGGCGATTTATATGCTTTTCCACCGTAGCAGGCGCCTGAACGGGGAGAATGCGGCCAATTAAGCCGCAATTCAGGCAGATGACGCCATAGGCCCGCTGCTATTCCGTCGGCGCGCGGCGCTCTCCCCCGTCCCGCTTGCGCGCCCGTTTTGCTGCTTTTATCTTGCGAGCCTGCCGATGACCGCCCTTTCGCTCTTCAAGACCCGCTCTGCCGGCCGCGCTGTGGCGGGGGTGGGCATGCTTGCCGCGCTCGCCGCGCCGATCGCGGCGCAGGGCTATTCCTACGGGCGAAGCGTCACCAACGACCTCGGCCTGTGCTCCGCGGGCAAGGGCCCGGCGGTGCGGGTCACGGTCACCGGGCTCAAGTCCTCGGCCGGCAACCTGTTTGTGCGCGCCTATCCCGCGCAGAAGTCCGACTGGCTGGTGAGCAAGCGCTACGTGGTTCGCGTGGACGCCAAGCCGCAGGCGGGCAGCGTGACGGTGTGCGTGCCGCTGCCCCAGACCGGCGAGTTCGCGATCGCGGTCCAGCATGACATCAACGGCAACCGCAAGACCGACATCTCGACCGACGGGGCGGGGATGTCGAACAATCCGGGGATCAAGAAGGTGCTCGGCATCGTCCCGCAGGCGCCCCCGCTCGAGAAGGTGCGCTTCTCGGCGGGCCCGGGAGTCATGCGGATGACGATTTCGATGGTGTATCTGTAACGCGCCCTTGGTGGCCGCGTGTCTGGTTTGAAAAACCGGTTCCCACTTTTCCGAGACACGCCTTAGCGCTGGCTGCGGCGGTGCTGGCTGAGATCCCATAACACCTGCGGCGCGGCGAGCAGCGGGTAGCGCTCGCGGAAGGGTGTCACTTTGACCGGCATGCCGGTGTGCCGCTCGATCTTCCACGCGGCATAGCGCGCCGCGCCCTCGAAGGTGGTGCTCGCCTTGACGAGGCGCAGCAGGTTCAAGGGCTTGCCCAGACGGCGGCGGCGCTTCCACCAGCCCAGAATGCGCGCGCGTTCCGCCGGCATCAGGCGCGGGGTGAGAATGGCGCCGCGCAGACCCGGGGCGATCCCGCCTGCCTCAAGCGCGAGCGGCAACAGACCTGCGAAGTGATCGGCGTTGACCGAGAGAATATCATTCTCACGCCCGCGCTTCTCCACCCGGAATTCGGCGCTGTAGGTGGCGCGGAACAGTGCGCGCCAATAGTCCTCCGCCGTGCCGCTGACGGGGCCGAGCGCGGCGGCAAGGCGCGCGGCGGTGGTGGCGGCGGATGCAATGGCGGCGATGACACCGGCCTTCGCAGCGTCATCCGCGGCCCAGATCAGCGCGGATGGCTGGACGAAACGCGCCCAGATGGTGGTGTCGGCCAATTCCCCGCTCGCCGCCTTGGCGAAGGTCGCAAGGCGCATGGTGGCGACCTTGGCGCGCAGGGTCGTCCCGGCCGCCGCGCGCTCGTGATAGGACACCCGCGGCCAGATCGCGCTTTCCTTGCTGCCGGGGAGCAACAAGTAGAAATCGAGCACCCCGTCAAGCGAGCCGGTCCGGAGGTTCGACCCGTAGAACAGCACCGCGACCGCGCCCGACGCATCAGCCAGCGCGCGCGCGAAGTCAGCAACCGCAGGGTCAACAGGAGCGGAAAGGCGCGCCGCGATCCGCTCGGCGAGCGCCCCCGTCATGGTGCTACGAAGGCGAGCTCCGGCCCCTGTTCGATGCGATAATCGCCCGCGGGGAAGGCCTCGCCGTCGAGGATGAACTGATCGCCGATCGACAGGCTGAACTGGGTTGCGGCAAGCTGGTGGATGCCGCGTTCCCGCAGCGCACCCTTGATCTTGCCGAGCAGCACCAGCGGGATCAGCGCGGTGGTGCGGCGCGGGATCTGGTCGATCGCTACGAGCTTGAGCCCGTTCCGGAGCGCGCCGAAGGGCTTGATCCCGGCAGGCAACCGTTCGAGCGTCGAGGCGAACAACAGCTGGCGCATCGCCGGATCGCCGTGGCCGCTATGCGCCATCGGCGCGTCCGACGTGCCGAGGCCGATCGCCATCTGTGCGCCCTTGCGCCACGAATTGCCGCGCCCGGCGAACAGCGATTGCAGCAGCGCCCATATGCCGGTGACCGCCACGACCATGCTGTCGAAGGCGCCCAGCTTGTGCGCGCTCTGCCCGGCCTGCGTCGCCTTGGTGAAGGCCCCCGCGCCCATGATGAAGCCCGCCACGCGCTTGCCCGGCTCGCGCGCGGCGGCGACCAGCATCGGGCGGCGGTGGATGCGGCTGCCGTGATCGAGCGCGTCGATCGCGTCCTGTAGGGCCCAGTCCTCGGGCACGCCAAGATCGACGGTCAGCGCATTGGTCTTGCCCTTGGGGAGCACCGCGATCGCCGGCCAGTCATCGTCGAAGATCGCCTGCCCGCAGGTCAGGACGTCACGCACCGTGCCGTCGCCGCCGTTGATGACGAGGAGGTCAATGCCCTTGGCGGCGAATTCAGCGAGCGCCTGCGGCAGCTGCCCGCGCTCGCGCGGCTGGGCGATGTGGACATGCGGGCAGATGCCGCAGTCGAAATCGGCGCCGAGATTGCGGTGGCTGCGGGGATTATAGATCACGCCGACGGTCGGAGCTTGGCCCGCATCGCGCACGCGGCGCACGCGGGCACGCGCTTTCACCGCGGGATCGAGCCGCGGAATCTGCGCAAATTCGTAGATCGGCGTTGCCATATTGGTCCTATATCTGTCGAAAAACTAACTTGCTACTGCAATGATGACCCTGAACTGTAACAGAATGGACCCCGCCAGATCGGTCTTCCTCGACGGAAAACAAGGGGGATGCGACGAAACCTAGCCGACGCGAGACGAGCGTCTTTCACCGTTTTGCCATATATTTGTCAGAATTGACGCAATGCGCAGTGAAGGCTGCGCGCTCAGTCGCCGCCTTCGAGAGTGCGGATCGTGAACTGGCTGACCAGCCGCTGCACGCCGGGCAGCGCGGACAGGATCTCGCGATGGATGCGTTCGTAGCTGTCGTCGCTCGGCACCAGCACCTTGACCAGATAGTCGGATTGGCCACTCATCAGATGCGCCTCGGTGACCTGATGGGTGCGGGCTAGGGCCTCCTCGAAGGCGAGCATGGTCGCCTGACGCTGGTCGGTGAGGGTGACCTGGACGAACACGGTCGAGGGATTGCCGCGCGCCGCGCGTGACAACCGCGCCCGGTACCCGAGGATCGCGCCAGCTTCCTCCAGCGCCTTCACGCGCCGGTGCGCGGCCGAAGGGCTGAGGCCGACCCGCTCGCCCAATTGCTCGCCGGTGAGGCGCGAGTGCGTGGCGAGAAGCTCAAGAATTTTCCGGTCGATGCGGTCCATGCGGGATTTTCATGCGCCTTGCTTGGCCCACGCGCAAGATTTTCCCGCTGCGGCCCGCTCTCATGCCGATCATTGCGAAGAAGGCGCGCAGGGTTCCTGCTACATGGCGCGGGAGAGAGAATAGCAGGAGAGTCCCCCATGCGCGTCGGCGTTCCCACCGAGATCAAAAACAACGAATACCGCGTCGGCCTGACCCCGGCGGCGGTGGCCGAACTGGTGCGTGCGGGCCACGAGGTGGTGGTGCAGGAGGGCGCAGGGGCCGGGGTCGACTTCCTCGACGCCGCCTACGTGGCCGCCGGCGCGCGCATCCTGCTGGATGCGGCCGCGGTGTTCGAAGCCGCGCAGATGATCGTCAAGGTCAAGGAGCCGCAGGCCTCCGAGATCGCGCTGCTGCGGCCCGATCATCTGCTCTTCACCTATCTCCACTTGGCCGCCGACAAGCCCCAGACCGAGGGGCTGATGGCGAGTGGCGCCACCTGTATCGCCTACGAGACTGTCACCGCCCCCGACGGCTCGCTGCCGCTCTTGAAGCCCATGTCCGAAGTCGCGGGGCGGATGAGCGTGCAGTGCGGGGCGCATTATCTCGAGAAACATCAGGGCGGGCGCGGGGTGCTGCTGGGCGGGGTTCCGGGGGTGGAGCCGGGCAAGGTGGTGATCCTCGGCGGCGGGGTGGCTGGCGTGAACGCGGCGCAGATGGCGGTGGGCCTGCGCGCCGATGTGACGATCTTCGACATCTCCAACCGCCGCCTGGCCGAGCTCGACATGGCGTTCGGCAACCAGATCCGCACCGCCTTTTCCTCCAGCGCCGCGATTGCCGAAGCGGTCGCGGGCGCCGACCTCGTGATCGGCGCGGTGCTGGTGCCGGGAGCGGCGGCGCCCAAGCTGGTGACGCGCACGATGATCGCCAGCATGCGGCCGGGCGCGGTGGTGGTCGACATTGCGATCGACCAGGGCGGCTGTTTCGAGACCTCGCACCCCACCACCCACGAGGACCCGGTGTTCGAGGTCGACGGGGTGATCCATTACTGCGTCGCCAACATGCCCGGCGCGGTGGCGCGCACCTCGACCATCGCGCTCGGCAATGCGACGCTGCCCTTCGTGCTCAAGCTCGCCAGCAAGGGCGCCGATGCGGCGATGGCGGGAGATCCGCATCTGGCCGCGGGGCTCAATGTTTCGGGCGGCAAGCTGCACATCGCGGCGGTCGCGCAGGCGCTGGGCCTGCCGCTCGGCTGACAGGAGGGCAAGATTTCGCAAAGCCCATCACTTGTGATAGTCCCTGCGCCCATGCAGGGAATTGATTCGCATTATCACGGTCGGCGCACGCTTCTATGAGAGCGCCGCTGCAGGACTATGAGAGCTTCGATGCTTTCGTGGCCCGCGGGCTATCCCCTTCCGTTTCCGCCGAATCCCGCGCGCTGCCCGGCAGCCACGCCGCGCGGCTGTTCCGCTTCCGCTCCGATGCGCCGCTGCCCGATCCGGCCGTGCCCGAGCTCGTTCTGCACCTCCTGACCGCGGGCGAGGTGCGCTATGCCGCCGATTTCGGCTTCGGGCGTTTCGAGGGGCTCAAGTCCCCCGGCCAGTTCGATCTCGCCCCGCCCGGCACGCAGGGCCATTTCGAGGGCGATGGTCCCTTCGAGCTGCTGTCGCTGAGCGTGCCTTGGACCGAAATGCGCCGGATCGCCGAGAATGCAGGGCTCGCCCCGATCGAGGATCTGGGCGCGCTGCATGCGCAGATGACCGAATGCCCTTCGATCAGCTACCTCCTCGGCCAGCTGTGGCGCGAGGGGAAGGAGCACGATCCGGTCGCCGCGCAGTTTTCCGATGCGGCGCTGTCGGCGGTGGTGCTGCGGCTGCTGCGGCTCGCCGATGCGCCGGCGCGCACGGTGCCGCGGGCGATCGCCAAGGGCGGGCTCGCGCCGTGGCAGGTCCAGCGGGTGAAGGAGTGGATCGAGGCCGATCTCGCCGGCGAGCACCCGGTCGATCGCCTCGCTGCGCTGGTCTCGCTGTCGCCGTTCCACTTCGTGCGCGCATTCTCGGCGAGCGTCGGCAAGCCGCCCCATGCCTATATCGTCGAGCGCCGCATGATCGAGGCGCGCCGACTGCTGCGCGAGACCGACACCGATATGACCGAGATCGGCCTGTCGGTCGGCTATTCGGGCGGTGGGGCCTTCGCCCGCGCCTTCCGCCAGCACACCGGCATGAGCCCGAGCGAATTCCGCCGCCAACGGTGAACCGCGCGCGGCGCGGCGAAAGGGGCTTCAACCGGCCTGTCCGGGTCGCTACCCAGAGCGCTTACGGCGCGCGGTGGCGCAAGCAGGGGACCTTTCGATGACGCATAAGCTCACTTTCAGCCTCGCCATGGCGCTCGCTGCCGCGACGCTCCCCTCCGCCGCGCTCGCTCAGACCGCGCCTGCCACTGCTGCGCCCGCGCAGAGCGAGGACGCGCGGCTCACCGCCTTCCTTGACGCCGAATTCGCGGCCTACGTCAAAACCCAGCCGCAGCTCGCCACCCGCCTCGGGATCAAGGAAGGCGGCGACAAGTGGAACGACACTTCCGATGAAGCCGCCCGCGCCGAGGCCGAATGGCGCAAGGCCAGCGTCGCCCGGATGAAGGCCCAGTTCGACCGCCCGAAGCTTTCGCCCGAGGCGCAGGTCAATTTCGATATCTGGGCGCTCGAGGCGGAGCGCGCCGAGCAGGGCCTCGCCAACCGCATCTACCGCCCGCCGTTCTATTCGCGGCTGTACTCGGCGCACAGCCAGCTGCCCGACTTCCTGATCAACACCCACACTATCGCCGATGTGAGCGACCTTCGGAAATACATCGCCCGGCTCAGGGCGATGCCGGCGGTGCTCGACAGCGCGATCGAGCGGACGCAGGCGAGCCAGAAGGCCGGGATCAACCCGCCGCGATTCCAGATCGAGACGATCATCGAAGGCAGCCGCAAGCTGACCTCGGGCGCGCCGTTCGGCGAGGGGCCTGATGCCGCGCTGTGGGCAGATGTGAAGGCCAAGACCGCCGCGCTGGTCGCAGGCGGCACGCTGCCGCAGGCCAAGGCCGATCGCCTGCTCGAAGAGGCGAAGGTCGCGATTCTTGCGCTCCAGCCCGCCTACGCCCGCGTCATCGCTTGGGCCGAGGCGAGCCTGCCCACTGCGCCGAGCGGCAAGGTCGGCGCGCTCACTCTGCCGGGGGGCCCTGAATATTACGAGCGCGAGCTGAAGCTCGTCACCACCACCGACATGACCGCGGCCGAGATCCACGCGGTGGGACGCAAGGAAGTCGCGCGGATCGAGGCCGAGCAGGATGCGCTCGCGCAGGCGGCAGGCTTCGCCGACCGCAGCGCCTTCTATGCCGAGCGCAAGCGGCTCTACCCGCCGCGCCAATATGATGACGCCGCGCGGAAAGAATATCTCGACACCGCCAACGCCTTTGTCGCGAAGACCCGCACGCTACTGCCCGGCTGGTTCGGCGAGATTCCCGCCTACGGGATCGAAGTGGTGCGCGAGCCTGCCTTCTCCGAAGTCGCAGGCGGCGCGGCCCACGCCTCGGCGCCGAGCCCCGACGGCAAGCGCCCGGCGCGCACCTATGTGCACCTCGTCGGCACCGTGCCCGACCCTGCGGCGATGTACACGCTGATGTGCCACGAGGCGGTGCCCGGGCATAACACGCAAGGCGATATCCAGGTGCGCCAGCAGGGCGGGCCCAAGTTCCGCTCGGTCACCGGTTATGTCGCGTTCGGCGAGGGCTGGGGGCTCTATGCCGAGGCGGTGTGCAAGGAAATGGGCGCCTATCCCGACATCGCGGCGGACTTCATGCGCCTCGATGCCGAACTGTTCCGCGCCGCGCGGCTGGTGGTCGATACCGGCATCCATGCGCTCGGCTGGACCGAGGACGAGGCGGTCACCTACATGAACACAACCGGCCGCCAGCCGATCGAACGCTCGCGCTCCGAAGTGCGGCGCTACATCACGCTCCCGGGGCAGGCGACCGGCTACAAGATCGGGATGCTCAAGATCATGGAACTGCACGCCCGCGCCGAGGCGAAGCTGGGCGCGAAGTTCGATGTGAAGGGCTTCCACGACCTCTTGATTGCCAGTGGATCGCAGCCGCTCTCGATCCTCGAACGGCGCGTGGACGAGTGGATCGCGGCCAAGGCGGCAAGCTGAGAGGCGGGCGTCTGGCTCAGCCGCCATCCTCGCACGGTTTCGACCAGTACTTCGCCGAGAAGCCCCCAGTCTGGTTGAGCCGCGTCCACCCGGTCACGGCATTGACGCCCGAGATCTTCAACTTGAGCGACCCGGCACCCTTCGCCGCGCCCCGCACATCAGCCCAAGTGCCAAGCAGGATGCCGTCCTTGATCGACCCGCGGAACACGTTGGAAAAGGTCTTGCCGTCATCCTTGGCGCTGACGCCGAGCCACCAGACGTTGTTGCCGACCTGACGCACGTAGTAGATGCCGCCGTCATTGCCGCGCCAGGTGCCGTTCATATCCTTGGATGCCTCGCACAGGGCCGAGGCGGGCGCGGCGCACATGAGCATCGCCGCAAAGGCAAGCATTCGCATCGTCGTTTCTCCGTCTTGAGATGCGCGGGAAGGCATGTCCGGGCGGCGCCGCGATCGGGCGCCGCCCCGGGCTCGCGATCAATGGATCTCGGGGTTGACCCGGTTCTTGCTTTCCAGAACCGCCTTCTCGAAGCGCGGCTTGAACTGCTTGACGACCTCGGACACCACGTTCCGCTTCTTCAGATCGGGGCTGAGCTTGGAGATCTTGGCCGCCTCGCCGCCCATCACATCGGCGGTGAAGGCAACTTCGAACCGGCAGCGCAGGTCCTGGCACTGCTTGTCGTAACCCGCCCTGACCGGCGCGATCCACGTTTCGGTGGATCCGGCGAGCTTGGTGTCGATGCTCGAGATGATCGCGGTCATCGCTTCCTTCTCGGCGGTGGCATAGCGCGATTCCCAGGGGAAGTTTTCGAGATAGATCCCTTGGCCCGGCGCAGGCTTGGGCGGGGGGTTGTCGATAAGCTTCTTGAAGTCGATCGCCGCACCTGTGCGGACCAGCTTGATCGCGCCGCGGCACTTGGTGTCGGCACACTTGGCCGACCACGTGGGTTCGAATTCGATGTTGAACCGTCGCAGATCGGATTCCCACTTCTGCTGGAGCCCGAGGATGTCCGCTTGGGAGAAAAGGTTGGCGAAATAGGGGTCCAGGCCGAGATTGTTGGCCGAGGAGGTGTTAACCTGCTTGATCCTGTTCTTCATCTGGCCTTCGTAGCCGGCGCGGATGAAGCGGATGTTGTTCTCGCACTCCGCATCGCGGCACTTGCTGAACCAGCTGGCCTCGAACTGGTTCACCCACCGCGCGATGCCTTGCAGGGCAACGTCCGTGCTGTTGGGCGTGAGCGTGTAGTCGCGCGAGCATACCGTGCCGTCATGGCAGGCGAAGGTCACGCCGGTTGATGGCACCGAAATCGCAAGGCTCGGGAAATAGACGTCGATGGGCCAAGTATGGCCCCAGAGGCCGATATCGACGAACAACTCCGCCACAATCCCCGGCTCGACCGTCAGCACAAGATTGTAGACCGGGTCCTTGATGTCGAATTCGAGCGCACCAGTCGCCGTATCGGTGTTGAGTTGGACGGTCGAGCCGCTTTCCACGCCCTTCGCGGCAGGCTTGCCGTTCTTGTCGGCGACGGTGAAAGACAGGTCGTCCGAGGTCAGGATAATCTTGGCCGATGGAAAGACCTGCGCGCCGACAAAGCCGAAATTGGCCTGCCCGCCGATCAGATCGATATCTCTGAGAGTGACGGTGCCCCCCAAACTCGTGCCCGACTTGCCAGGGGCTGGCGGGTTGGGCGGAGCGAAATTGCCGCCCTTCAGCGAACCTTCGAGGTAATCGGTGAAGTCGATCTGCTTGGAAAAGGCGACCGACAGCGCGGGATAGAACGGAATGTCGAAGCCGAAGCCCGCATGGGCGCCGAACTGGGCGACGAATTCCTTGCCCCCGAACAGCTTTTCGGGCGGCAGCCCAGCCGCAAGGTAGTGTTCGGGATTGCCGTCGAAGGCGCGGAAGGTGGGCGTGACCGAAGCTTTGGTTCCGCCGCCCGACGGAATTTCCAGGTTCGCCTTGCCCTTCACCTCGATCGGGAAGCGCAGGCCGAGGCCGTAGTTGAACCCGGCGAAGGCTTCGACGTAATAGGTCTTGGCGCAGCCGATCAGGCAGCGCTTGATGCGCTGCTCGATCCGCATCCGCCATTCATATTCGCGCCCGAAGGTGAAGCCGGCGAGGAAGTACTGGGTGCCGAGGTCGAATTCCTGCTTGATCGGGCCCGGCGGCGGCGGCGGGGTGAGGCCCTGCTTGACCGCGGGCTTGAACGCCTCGACCGCGTCGTTGATCGGGATGTAGCTCACATCCTCCATCTTGGTCTCGCCCGAGTTGACGATTTCCGTGGCAAGCCCTTCATCGCTGAGCTTATCGAGCCGCGCCACCTCGGTCGCGCCCAGAGCTGCGACCAGCTCGGCGCGATAGGCTGGGTTCTTGAGATCGGCGCGCAGGGTGGCGACATCCTGCGTCAGCTGCTTGGCGTCTTCGGCGCCTTCCGCGAGCATCTCCGCGCGCCGGACCGGATCGGCGATGTAGCGCGGATTTCCGGGGGTCTCGAACGCCGCTTTGCGCGCGGCCGCGGTCATCGGGGTGGCACAGCGCATCCCGATCTTCTCGAGGTTGCCGCGCCGGCCAAGATCCGTGCAGGTTCCGGGCTTCAGCGTGTAGTTCAGGAAGCTGCGCACCACCAACCCGCTGCCGACCCGGCTCACGGCGAAGGAGGTGTTGTTGACCGTCGCCAGATCACTCCGCCCCTGGAGCACCAGGGCCCGGTTGGCGACCGACTGCGGATTGGCGAGTACCCGGGTCATGTCGACCTTGCTCGCCCCGAGCGAAATCCTGGGATCGGCCTTGAGGTCGTCGAGGTTGAAGGTCTGGGTCTCCCCGAGCTTCTTGAGCTGGTCGCTGAACCGCCCCGGCGCAATCACCGCTCCGCGCGGACGGTAGGCGCCGGTTTCCATCTCGACCTTGTCGGTTAAGCGCGGCGGGGCGGCGCGGCCTGACGGAACGATCTCGTCGGCCCCGCCGCGCGGCGGCTCGCTTTCGCGCTTGGCAATGGAGGCGAGCTCGACGCTGCCGGGGACGGTTGTGGACTTGCCGATGACCACCGGAGGGGTGGCAGGCGAGGCTGTCGGCGTGCCGACGCGGATCGGCGCGGGGCGTCCGGCAGGCGCAGGGGCCGGCGTCGCCGCGGGGGCGGGCGCCGGGGTCGCAGTGGTGGCGGGCTTGGGCGTCCCGATGCGGATCGGCGCAGGGCGTCCGGCGGGCGCGGGCGTTGCTGCGGGAGTCGGAGTCGCCGCAGGCTGCGGGGTGCCGATCCGGATCGGAGCCGGGCGCCCGGTAGGAGCAGGCGTGGGCGTTGCCGCGGGAGCTGGCGTCGGGGTCGCCGTGGCAGCGGGCTTTGGCGCGCCGATGCGGATCGGTGCGGGGCGCCCGGCAGGCGCAGGTGTGGGCGTTGCCGTCGGCGTCGGCGCGGGACGCCCAGTGGGCGCAGTCTGCGCCGAAAGACTGGTGAGACTGGTGCTCGCCGCTAAAGCGACGAGGGCAAGGCGCAGGCTGCTCGACGTGTTCATGATCTTTTCCCCCAATCGTGATGGTCGTCACGTAACAGACGGGTTGGCTGCGCCAAACCGGACATGGCGGACGCGAAAAACTTCGGCGGGCCTTGCGCATCCTTGCCTATGCGCGTCCCGTCAGGCACGAATATGTGCAGGCTTTCAGCCACGCGGGGGGGCTATGGCGGATCGGGACGGAATGATGCGTGCGCCCTCGTCCGAGGCGCTCATCAAGCTGCTCTATGACGAACTGCACCAAATTGCTCAGCGCGAGCATCGCTGGGCGGGCAGCCCCGGGACCATGCAACCCACCGCGCTGATCGGCGAGGCCTATCTCAAGATCAAGGGCCGCGCCGATTGGCAGAGCAAGGCGCATTTCCTCGGCTGCGCGGCGACCGCGATGCGTCATGTGCTGGTCGATGCCGCCCGCGCGCGGTTGGCCGGCAAGCGCCATGGGGAGCGCGCCAGCTTGACCGGCGCGCTGGCGCAGCTTGCGCTGGAAAATCACGAGGATGAACAGCTGGTTGCGCTCGGCGATGCGCTGGCCGATCTGGCGCGGCACGATCCTGATCTCGCCCGACTGGTCGATTGCCGCTTCTTCGTGGGCCTCTCCGAGGCCGAGACCGCCGAAGTGCTCGGCATCACCGACCGCACTGTGCGGCGCTGGTGGGTGCGCGCGCGGGCGTGGATCTATGCGCAGATGGCGGAAGCTGCCCAGGGCGAAGGTCGCCCGGAACCCGAAGCCTAAGGCAGCTTCGCCGCCCGCTCGCGGGTCTTGGCGACGCCTTGCAGGCCGAAGGTGCCCGCCGGGCCCATCGCCGTGAAGCTCGCCTCGGCCCGGTCAAGCGCTGCGCCAGCCGCCGCCTTTTCGCCCGCGGCCAGCGCGATCACGCCGCGGGTGAGTTCGAGCTGCGCGGCGAGCAGCGGCATCGCGCTGGCCGCGGCCTCGACCCGCGCCACTGTCGTGCGCGCCTCGGCAACCTTGCCCTGTTCTGCGAGGATCTGGGCCAGTACAAGATCCTGCAACACCACCGGCACCGAAGCCTCGCCAAGGAAACGTGCGAGCATCGGCCGCGCCTCCATCCCCGCGGCTTGCGCCGCACCGAACTTGCCCTCGGAAAGCTGCTGGCGGGAATAGAGCGACAGGTCCGAGGCCAGAGCCGGGGTTTCCCCGTAAAGCCGCCGCCGCCGTTCGATCAGGCGGCGAAGCACCTCGCCCGCCGCGGCGTTGCGATCAGTGCGCATCAGCACTGCGGCCCGCATCTGGTCGAGCCCAAGGCCCTGGATCGTATCGCCCAGCCCCGATTTCGCCATCAACTCATCGGCCCGCGCGAGGATGGTATCGACCTCGCCCATCCGGTTCGCCTCGATCATATAGACCATGATGTTGTTGTAGCGCACCAGAAGCTGGCTCTGGTTGCCGCCATAGGCGCGCTCGGCGCGGTCGAGATCTTCGATGAGCGCAATCGCCTTGGGAAGATCGCCGCTGCGCCGGGCGAGGCTGGCGCGGGTGCTGACGATATTCTCCCCAACCTCCATGCCACTCGGCGTGCCGAGAGGCAGCAGCGCTTGGGCTTCGTCGAGCAGGGCTTCGACGCGATCGGGCTTGCCGGTGAACAGTTCGGCGTCAGCGAGGGTCGCCTTGAGCCGCGCGGTCTCAAGCGGGCTGTCCTTGCCGATCCCCTTGGTTAGCGCCGCATCGACAAACTTCTGCGCGGAGGCTGCGTCCTGGATGAAGATATAGAGATCGGCGATGGCATTGGCGGTCGCGCCCGAACGCTCGCTGCCGTCGAGCGTTCCGAGCAGGCGCGTCGCGGTCTGGTCGAGCGTCTGGCGGAAGGTCAGATCGCCCGAGGAACCGCCCTGCGCCAGCGCCAGTGTCAGGGTCTGGACGATCGAATCCGCGCGCCGGGCTTCGGCCACAGCGCGGTCGCGCTCGGTCTCGGCGATCCGGGCTTGGCGGGTGGTGGCGATGATCCCGCCGGTCAGCGTCGCCACCAGCAGCGCGGCGGCGGCAACCTGCCAGCGATAGCGCCGCAGGAAGCGCTTGACCCGGTAACCGGTGGTCGCCGTCCGCGCTGCGACGGGGCGGAACTCGGCATAGGCATCGAGGTCGGCGAGCAGCGCGGCGACGCTCGGATAGCGCTCGGCCGGGTCTTTGCGCAGCGCTCTGAGCACGATCGCATCGAGATCGCCTGCCAGCCGCGCGGCCGGGATCGCGGCAGCCCCGCGTGCCTCGGCCCGGCTCGGCCCGCGCACCTCGTCCTCGACGATCCGGCGCACCAGCGTCGAGAGCGGGCTGCCGCTCTCGCCCCACGGCTGGGTGTCAGCGAGCAGGGTGTAGAGCACGAGGCCGAGCGCATGGATATCGGTCGCCACCGTCACCGGCGCGGCGGTGAGCTGTTCGGGCGAGGCATAGTGCAACGTCAGCACGCCCCCCGTCAGCCCCGAACGCTCCGGGTCTTCGGCCAGCGAGGCCACCCCGAAATCGAGCAGCCGCGCCCGGCCCATCCGGTCGATCAGGATATTGGAGGGCTTGATGTCGCGGTGGACGATCAGGTTGCCGTGGGCGTGGGCGGTGGCATCGCAGACCTGTCGGAACACCGCGAGGCGGTCTTCCAGCGAGGGATTGGTGCGGCGCACCCAGGCACCCATCGTCTCGCCTTCGACATAGGCCATCGCCATCCACAACCGGCCTTCGGGGGTCACCCCGCCGTCGATGAAGTGGGCGATGTGCGGGTGATCGAGCCGCGCCAGCATCCGCCGCTCGCGCGCGAACAGCTTTTCGTCGACCGCCATGTCGATGCGCAGCAGCTTCAGCGCGACCTGCTGGCGGAACGAGGGGTCGTCGCGGGTGGCAAGATAGACCTCGCCCATGCCGCCGCGCCCGAGCAGGCGGTCGACCACGAAACCGCCGATCCGGCTGCCTTCGGGGAGCGTGGCAGGCTGCGCTGCTGCTGCGGAGGCAAGCCCGATCGGCCCGCTATCGAGCACCCCGGTCAACTCGGCAGCGGTCAGCATCCGTTCGACCTGCGGCGCGATGTCGGGCGCCAGCGCGGCGAGCGCTGCCGCGCGGGCCTCGCCGTCGAGCGGCGCGATCGCGTCGAACGCCGCCATGACCGCGTCCCAGCGACCGGAATCCGAGATTGCCATGCCTGTCCCCCCTGCGGCGCATCATGCTGTTGCGTGGGCCGCGTCGTCAATCCTCAGCCTCGCGGTCCCAGGCCCTGACCTGGGCCCAGCCGCCAGCGGCCATCGTCACTGCGATGCGTGTCGGCTCCGTCGGGTGCGAAGGCGATCTGCGCGTCATCGGGCCCGGCGAGCATCAGCTGCATCCCCTCCAGAAACCAGTGGTCCATCCGCGCGAGCGCCTTGCTGCGGCAGCGCTCGATGGTGACGCTGCCGCCCTGGTGGAGCGCGTCGCGCTGTTCGTGGGGGCCGAAGCGGATCACGCAGGGTTTCTGCCCGGCGGTCGTGATCTGCCATGTCCCCTCCCATTCCGCCGGCTGGCGCAGGCGCGCAAAGCCGGGGATCGCCGGGACGAGGTAGAAGGCGGGCGCGGCAACGCTCGGGCTGGAGGGGAGCGCGGTCTCGTCCTCTTCGAAGCGCATCAGGGTTGCCCCCGTGGCATCGAGCAGCCGCATGCCATCCTCGAACGTCCAGCCCGCGACGCCAGCGGCGGCCGGGGCGGTAGCCGCGCACAGCACTTCCGCCGAAGCCTGCCACCCGCCGCGCGCCGGAGCGAGGCCGAGCGTAACCCTGCAGGCCGGCGCGCCGTCTGTCGGCACGATCTGCCAGTCTCCGGCGAGGTCGGCGGCGATGGCAGCGCTACCCTGGTCCACGTCCTCCTGCGAGGCAGCCGGGGTGCCGAGCAGCAGTGCTGCCGCCAGCAACCCCGCGCGGGCGATCACGGGGCCACCGCGCGGGCCACCGCGCTCGCGTGTTCGAGGGTCGCCGCTGGTCCGGACAGAGTCACCACCACCGAGCGGCGCTCGTCGTAGAACACCTGCAAGGTCTTCGCCATCGGCGCCGTGCGCCAGAACGCCGCCTTGCCGAGGCCGGGCACCGCTTCGGCCGGCTCCATCAAGCCGTTGGCCGTGCGGGCCTTCTCGAGCGCTTCGGGCGTGGCATCGTCATAGGGCGCCTCGCGGGTCAGCAACATCGCCATCGCGCCGCCCGCGCCGGCATATTCGCACATCGCAGTGGCGGCGGTGGCGTCGGACATGGGCGACATGGGCTTCAAGGTGGCCTTCTCGAAGGAGGCGCCGGTCAGCGCCGAAAGCTTGCCGACGTCGAGCATCGCGCATGGCTGCATCGCGTCCCACCCGCCAGCGGCAGGAGCTGCGGCATTACCCGCGCCACGGGCCCCGCTGCCATCACTCTCTCCGCCGCCGCAACCGGCCAGTCCTGCCGCGAGCACCGCAGCCGCAATCCATCGTGTCATTGTCCTACCCCCTTCGCAAAGCCATCACCCAGAAACTGTCGGGCCGATCCATCGGCAGACTAGACGCAAAGCGGCGGCCAAACCGGACAGGCGGTCAAACGGGCGATTCCTATGAGGGATTTGCGCGCAATTCCGACCAAAAGGATTTCCGCATCGATGAGCGGATTTCACGCTTCGACGGCTGGTCTTGACCGTCACCGAGTGTGACAAATCTGACACACGCCGCGACGCAGATTCGCGCAACTTATATCTGCAACATTCTTTAGCTTGGCTTCTCTCTCGAACTTTTCCAAACGTAACGCAGATAAGTCTCAGGGGAATTCTGTTTCATGCGAAAAACATCAACCACGCGCAACAATCGGGTAGGCCTGATGGTTGGGGTCGCGTTCTGCGCCATCGCTTCGTCGCAGCCGGCTTTCGCTCAGGATGCCGTGGCAGACGAACCGGCTGCGGAGGAGACTGCTGACGCTGCTCCCGCAGACTCGATCGTCGTCACCGGCTCGCGCATCAAGTCGGTTACGCCGTTCAACAGCCCGGACCCGATCGCGGTTCTCGATCCGGAAGTGGCCAAGAAGGAAGGCCGCACCGACCTCGCGAGCACGCTGCAAGGCTCCTCGATCGCCGCTGGTTCGACTCAGGTGACCTCGGCGCTTTCGTCCAACTTTGTGACCAATGGCGGCCCGGGCGCCCAGACCATCGACCTTCGCGGCCTCGGCGCCAACCGCACGCTGGTGCTGCTGAACGGCCGCCGCGCCGGTCCGGCCGGTACCCGCGGCGGGGTGTCGTCCTTCGACCTCAACGTGCTGCCGCTGTCGATCATCAGCGACATCCAGATCCTCAAGACCGGCGCATCGTCGGTCTACGGGTCGGACGCGGTCGCAGGCGTGGTGAACATCTTCACCAAGAACAAGCTTGATGGCCTGACGCTCGATCTCAACGCATCCGTGCCTTTCGACAGCGGGGGCGAAAACTTCCGCGTCAGCGGCGCGTGGGGCAAGACCTTCGACCGCGGCCACATCATGATCGCTGGCGACTACACCAAGACCCAGGAGCTCGCCCGCGGCGATCGCGACTATCTCGCCTGTCCGGAAGCCAACATTTTCGACCAGAGCGGCAATCGGGCGGATCTGATTGATCCGCGTACCGGCCAGCCGCACTGCGAGGATCTGCGCTGGGGCCACGTCTGGACCTACCGCTTGATCGACAACCTGCGCCTCGACGGCCCGGGCGGCCCCAACACCGGGATCCAGACCACGCCCGGCGCGGTGCAGCTGCTGCAGTTCCAATATCCCAGCGGCCCGGGTGCAGGGACGCTCGGCATCCCTGCCTACGGCACGCCCGCTTTCCCGGGCGATTTCGGCGCTCCTGCGGGCTGGTTCCCGACCGGCTATAATGCCGCTTCGATGGCTGTCCAGAACGCCTACCACCCCTTCGTTGCACAGTCGACGATCATCCCCGAAACCGACCTCTACACGGCCTATGCCGAAGGCGCGTTCGAGATTTCGAGCGCGGTCGAGGTGTTCGGCGAGTTTCTGTTCAACCGCCGCGAAACCTA